>CAZMWA010000074.1:0-6205 GCA_964569405.1 uncultured Vicinamibacteraceae bacterium
ACCGCCCTGCTCGCCGCCGGCGGATCCGAGGGCCTGCTGCCGGCCGGGCTCGGCGCCCGCGACACGCTGCGGCTCGAGGCGGGGATGCGGCTGTCCGGCCAGGACATGGACGAGACCACGACCCTGCTCGAGGCGGGGCTCGGCTGGACCGTCGGCTGGGACAAGGACGCGTTCATCGGCCGCGAGGCGCTGCTCGAACAGAAGCGGACCGGCCCGGCGCGCCGGCTGGTCGGCTTCGAGATGCTCGACCGCGGGATTGCGCGGCACGACCACGCGGTCTATGCTGGCGCCGACCGCGTCGGCCGGGTCACCAGCGGGACCCTGACGCCGTTCCTGCAGAAGGCCGTCGGGATGGCCTACGTGCCGGTCGAGCTGGCGGCGCGCGACACGGAGCTTTCCATCGACGTCCGCGGCCGGCGCCTGCGGGCGCGGGTCGTGCGGATGCCGTTCTACAGGCGTCCGCGCGAGGCGTCTGCCCCGTAGAACGGCGTAGACTCTTGGGCGGGCCGGTCGAGCGGCAGCCGGCGGCCCGGCGCGCGACCCGCGGCGGTCGCGTTCGGCGGCGATTGACGGGCGAGGCGAGATGTATCCGAAAGATCTGCAGTACACCAACGATCACGAGTGGATCCGGGTCGAGGGCGGCCGCGGCCGCGTGGGCGTCACCCACTATGCGCAGGAGCAGCTCGGCGACGTGGTCTACGTGGAGTTGCCGGAGGTGGGCCGCGCGCTGAAGCAGGGCGAGCAGTTCGGCTCGATCGAGTCGGTCAAGGCGGTGTCCGACCTGTACTGTCCGGTCAGCGGGACCGTGGTCGACGTCAACCGGTCGCTGGCCGAGCAGCCGGAGGCGGTCAACCGGGATCCGCACGCGGCCTGGATGATCGTCCTGGCCCTCGACGATCCCGGCGAGGTCGGCACGCTGCTGGATGCGGCGGCCTACGGCGCCCTGGTCGGCGGAGCCGGCTGATCCCCGCATGGCCGAGGCGACGACCGGCTTCGCGAACCGCCACATCGGACCGCGCGCGGCCGATCTCCCCCATATGCTCGACGTCGTCGGGGCGCCCTCGCTCGACGTCCTGATGGACGAGGCGATCCCCGCGGGCATCCGCCTGCACGCCCCGCTCGACCTGCCCGACGCCGAGTCCGAGGCGGCCTTCCTGGCGCGGATGCGCGCGCTCGCCGCCCGCAACGAGGCGTGGCGGTCGTTCATCGGCCTCGGCTACTACGGGTGCGTGACGCCCCCCGTCATCCTGCGCAACCTGCTCGAGAATCCCGGCTGGTACACCCCCTACACGCCGTACCAGGCCGAGGTCGCGCAGGGCCGGCTGGAGGCGCTGCTGAACTTCCAGACCGCCGTCGCGGACCTGACGGGGATGGAGATCGCCAACGCGTCGCTGCTCGACGAGGCCACCGCCGCGGCCGAGGCGATGACCATGCTGTTCCGGTTGCAGGCCCGGCAGCGTCCCGACGCGCGGCGCTTCCTTGTCTCGACCGACTGCTTTCCCCAGACGATAGCCGTGGTGCGGGGACGCGCCGAGCCGCTCGGCATTCACGTCGATGTGACGGACGTCGGGGCCGCGGCGCGGGCGGGCGGCGACCTGGCGGGCGTTTTCGGCGTGCTGGCGCAGTCGCCGGACGTCTCCGGCCGCCTGCACGACCTGGCCCCGGTGACCGCCTGGGCGCACGCGGCCGGCGCGCTCGTCGTCGTGGCTTCCGACCTGCTGGCCCTGACGCTGCTGACCCCGCCCGGCGAGATGGACGCCGACGTGGTGGTCGGCAACGCGCAGCGCTTCGGCGTGCCGCTCGGCTACGGCGGGCCGCACGCCGCCTTCTTCGCCGCCCGCCGCGCCCACGCGCGGCAGATGCCGGGGCGCATGATCGGCGTCTCGGTCGACGCGCACGGCCGCCCGGCCTACCGGATGGCGCTGCAGACCCGCGAGCAGCACATCCGCCGCGAGCGCGCCACGTCGAACATCTGCACCGCGCAGGCGCTGCTGGCCAACGTCGCGGGCATGTACGCCGCCTACCACGGCCCGGCCGGGTTGCGCGAGATCGCCCTGCGCGTGCACGGGCTGGCGCGGCGGCTGGCCGACCGGCTCCGGGCGCTCGGCACGCCCCCGCGCCACGACGCGTTCTTCGACACGCTGCGCGTCGACCCGGGCGCAGCCGGCGGGGCGGTCGCGGTGCGATCCGCGGCGGAGGCCGCACGCATCAACTTCCGGTATCACCCGGACGGCGACGTCGGCATCGCCCTCGACGAGACGGCGACCTCGGCGGACGTGGACGACATCGTCGAGGTCTTCGCCCGCGCCGCCGGCGCGCCCGGTCCGGCCGCCGCCCCGGCCTCGCCGCACGCGGTCTCCGTGGAACCCGTTCCCGCGAAGAGTCCCGGCCCCGCGCCGGACGATCCGCTCCCGGCGCCGTCCTGGCCGGGCGCGCTGCGGCGGACCTCGCCGTTCCTGACGCACCCCGTCTTCCACCGCCATCACGCCGAGCTGCAGATGATGCGGTATCTGAAGCGGCTCGAGCGGCGGGACATCGGCCTGGACACGTCGATGATTCCCCTCGGCTCGTGCACGATGAAGCTCAACGCCGCGGCGCAGATGGAGCCGGTCACCTGGCCCGAGTTCGGCAACGTCCATCCCTTCGCGCCGCCCGCGCAGGCGGGGGGCTACCGGCTGATCATCGAGGAGCTCGAAGCGCTGCTGCGCACCATCACCGGCTTCGACGCGGTGTCGGTGCAGGCCAACGCGGGCGCCCAGGGCGTGTTCGCCGGGTTGGTGGCGATCCGGGCGTTCCACCGCGCGCGGGGAGAGGGCGGGCGCGACGTGGTCCTGATCCCGGCCTCGGCCCACGGCACCAATCCGGCCAGCGCGGCCATGGCCGGCCTGCGGCCGGTGGTGGTGGCCTGCGACGGCGACGGCAACGTCGATCTCGCGGATCTGCGGGCGAAGGCGGCCGAGCACGGCCCGCGGCTCAGCGCGCTGATGATCACCTACCCGTCGACGCACGGCGTCTTCGAGGACGCAATCCGGGACGTGTGCGCCGCCGTCCACGAGCAGGGCGGGCAGGTCTACATGGACGGCGCCAACCTGAACGCGCAGGTCGGCCTGACCTCGCCCGCGCGCATCGGGGCCGACGTCTGCCACCTCAACCTGCACAAGACCTTCGCCATCCCGCACGGTGGGGGAGGGCCCGGCATGGGACCGATCGCGGTGGCCGGCCACCTCGCGCCGCACCTCCCCCGGCACCCGCTGGGAGAGCCGGCGGCCGATGCCGCCTCCGCTGCCGCCATCGCGCCGATCGCCGCCGCGCCGGGGGGCAGCGCCAGCATCCTGCTCATCTCCTACGCCTACATCCGCCTGCTGGGCGGCCGGGGCGTGACCGCGGCCACCGAACACGCCATCCTCAACGCCAACTACGTCAAGTCGCGGCTCGAATCCCGCTACGACGTGCTGTATGCGCGCCGCAACGGCCGGGTGGCCCACGAGCTGGTCTTCGACCTGCGCCCGTTGCAGGCGCAGGCCGGCATCACCGTGCAGGACGTCGCCAAGCGCCTGATGGACTACGGCTTCCACGCGCCGACGGTGTCGTTCCCGGTCCCGGGCACGCTGATGGTCGAGCCGACCGAGAGCGAGCCGCTCGAGGAGCTGGATCGCTTCTGCGACGCGATGCTGGCGATCCGCGAGGAGATAGACGATGTCGCGACCGGCCGGGCGGACCCCGCCGACAACGTCCTGAAGAACGCGCCGCACACCGCGGCGGAGGTGACCGGGGACGCCTGGACGCATCCCTACAGCCGGCAGGCCGCGGCGTTTCCGAGGCCGTTCGTCGCCGAGAACAAGGTGTGGCCGGCCGTCGGCCGCATCGACGACGCGCATGGCGATCGCAACCTGATGTGCGCGTGCCCGCCGGTGGAGGCGTACGCCGGTGCGCCCGCCCGGTGAAGAACGACGCTCTGGAGGTTGCTGGCCCGCCCAGAAGGCGTTCCACTGCGAACCCTCACTGTCTCGTCATCGTCGCGCTGACGGTGAAGTCTCCACACTCGGCGGTTCGCGTTACCTGATTGAACGTCGCAGTCCCGTCGGAGAACACAAGCGACAAGGTGACGGTCCTGCTCTCTCCGCAGTCAGGGTCATAGCCTGCGGCGCGCCGCCGGGGTTCGAAGGGGGTGCGTAGCGAGCGGGAAGGGACCATCGAGCGAAGCGGCGGTCGTGAACGAGGCGCTGCGGTGCGGTCTGCGCGCCCGCCGCTCCCGGTCGGCACCGTCGCGCGCACCTTCGAGTTCCGCAACGAGGGCCTCAGCTTCAAGAAGATCGGCAAGGCCCTCGTATCGCGGCGTGGACCGTCTCGCGCTACGTCCGCAGTTTCGAGGAGGAGACCGAGGACGAGGAGGTTCAGGCACCCCCAATGCGGCCGGTAAGGCGCAATCCGTCCAGTCGACGCACCCGACGTCGACGTCGAGTCGGACGTCTCGCCGGCCTCGAACCGCGACGAACCCGGTCTGGAGGGACTAGCGATGACGCTGCCAGGTGGCGCGGCTCTCGACTCCGTCGTCACCCATCAGCGACAGCACCAGCGTGTCGCCGTCGTCCGCGAGGTCGTACGAGTAGCTCAGCGTCCTGCCCCGCACACCCGGTCGAGACCCGGCCTCGACCTCATGCTCGACGACTCTCCGAAAGACGTTCACGTCATATCGGCCGTAGTAGGCCAGATAGCTCTCACGGCTTGAAAGCTGGACCGACACCCGGCCGCTGGCGTCATACGACAGCATCCCGTCGGTGAACGCCGAACCGTCCGCGGCCGCCCCACCGACCCGCTCGAACGACGAGAGACCGAACGCGCCGACGAACCGGGCCATCTGCTCGGTGGCCCGCGCGCCGTTCAACATCAGCGTCATGCTCCGATTGCCCTCGTGACAGGCAAACTCGTAGATCGGCTCCTCGGTGTTGGTCAGGGGGTACTCCGCCGACCACGGCGCCGTGAACGAGTCCGGGTCGTAGACGGTGTACTCCTGATGCATCGTGGCCTGGTCGATCCGCGTCAGACGCTGCACCAGACGCATACCCGCCCCGGACCCCGCAAAGGTCCAGCGCGGGTCGAAGTTCGTCGATTCGATCACCAGGGTGTCGCCGTCCCAGGAGCCGCGCGAGGTCCCGGTCCACTGCTGGATGGCGCTGGACACCTGAGGCCGGTCGTCCAGCGGGACCGTGATCGTGGAGTTGACGAACTCGTAGTGGATGACCACATGATCCGGGGTCTGGAAGATCCGGGCCGGGAACGCACTCCCTCGGAGCGGCAGCATCCCGCCCACCAGGCAGCGTTCGTCCAGTGCCCGGTCCTCGGGGCCCTCCGGGATGCCGCTCATACGCCGACCTGGCATGCCCACCCGGTAGCTGCCTTCCTCGGTGCGTGGAATCCGCCCGTTCTCGGGTGAGACGACGAGCGACGTGCGCCCGTCCAGCAGCGGATGGTCGTAGATGGACTGGTCGACCCCGCCATCGCCCAGCTCGAAGTCGGCGCTCAGGGCCCGATCGAGCCGCTCGCGGATGCTGCTCCGCCGCGTGGCGAGAAACTCCGCCTCTTCTTCTTCCGTGAGACGAAGTCTGTCCTCGAGTTCGGCCGGTCGCTCGAGGGGCGTCATCGTGGGAAGCGACCAGGTCCCCTGGAGGTCCGGCACGCCCCAGGGCGTACGGGGCGGGCCCGCCTCGTCGGCCGGCTGCGCCGGCGCCGAGCACGGAAGCGCCGCGAGGGCGCCGGCCAGCCCGAGGCATCGCAGAACGTACTGCGCCATGCTCATGGTCTCGTCTCCGCTTTCAGTCGCTGCAGCTCCTCGCGCGACCGGAACTCCAGCTTCGCCACCTTCCCGGCCCCAAGGTAGCCCATGCCGATCTGGGTGCGGCCATTCACCGTCACCGCCTGCAGCCCGTGGGTCTTGGTCCCGATCGTCGGCAGGAAATAGCTGGTCCATTCTTCCGTGCCGGGATCGAACTTCGCGATCGAATCGCCATGCGTGAACGGCAGCCACACCATGCCGTCTTCGTCCACCGACGTCTCGTAGCAGTTCCCGTCCGCATGCTCGGGCGGAAAGGGATACATCTCTTCGAGGTCGGAGCGGCTGTCGAGCTTCACCAGGCCGCCACCGTACCACGAGCAGCCCCAGAACGTGGTGCTCCGCGGCTCGGCGCCCGGCTTGCGAACCGCCACG
>CAZMWA010000075.1:0-10494 GCA_964569405.1 uncultured Vicinamibacteraceae bacterium
CCGTTCGAGGTCGCTGTGCAGTTCCCCAATCTCAGGCGTTTTCCGGTCGACGCTCGTCACGCCATCGTTATGTCACAATTCGTAAATTTGTACAAGTCAAAAAATTGACACCTCCGCCCAGACCCGGTAACCAAAGACCCCTGCGGATGGTGTGTTCGGTAACGAAAGCAATTCTTCCAACGCTTGGACCATATCGGGCCGATCAGTCGCCGGAGAAAGCTCGGCCCCTAGATTCGCTCCATGGGGTCTCAGGATCTGCGATAGCAGAACCAAAATCAGGGCGCGAACTATCGGATGCATAGGAATTGAAACACCGTCCTCAGAATCCTTCGCCAGACCCTTGGACTTCAATCTCTTCCAGAGATCTCCAGCGATTCTTTCGTCACCATAGCCACCCATCCGAGAATAGGATATCTCATGGAAACGAGTGTCTTTGGAAAGTGTATCGAGGGCGCCAGACTCTATGATTTCGCCCATGGTTTCCCCAAGCCGTTTGGTTGCCCTCTCATCAACGATCTTTTCCGGCTCCAGCACATGTAGCAGGCCTTTATCCATCAGAGGGATTGCGGTGGCCGGATCTTCTTGTTCTAGTTTACCCCTCATATAGTTCGGCAACAGGACACCCAAGCCATCGAAGAAAAGGATCAGGGTCTTGATCCAGTCGGAACTGCGCCAGATGGGACCCGGATAGTAGAACGCGATCTCGCTCTTGGTCGCTCGCTGCATGCCATGATTATACTGAGTTCGAGATCGTAAGCGAGATCCGGAATCGTCCCCGGCGACACCGAACAGCCCTGCCCGAAATCGACCAAGTGCCGGCGACGAGACTCGCAGACCGTCCGGTGCTGCGGGAAGTTGCTTGCCGCCAGCACCCGAAACGCCACGTCCTCTCCCAGCTTCTGCGTCATTCCGTAACGAAAACACCCCCGTCGCATAGGCGTAGCGCAGCACCTTCACTATCGTCCGAGGGCCATGCGGCGCGTCGCGCCGACCGTCCGCCGCATACGGCGCGTAGAAGACCGTCTGATCCAGACCGTCCACCAGATCGCTGATTTGGTGCGCCAAGTGACCCTCGGCCAGCCAATCTCGGACCTCCGGCGGCAACCGCAACGACGGCTCCGGGGCGTAGCGGCGGAACGTGGTCGACGTCCAGTCCCTTTGTCGTCGGCTTGTCTACAATTGTCGCATCCAGGTGTCTGCGGCACCGACTCCCGGAGTGCCCGAAGCGCACGGGGTCAGCGCCGTACGGTGTTTCCACTCGCCAGTCTACGGCGCACGAACTACGGCGTCTTGACCGGCGGCGCCGGACGCTCGGGCAGCGACTTCGGGTCCTCCCGCATCATCCGCAGCACCTCCTCGACGGCCCGCTCGAGCTGCGGGTCGCGGCCGGCGATGACCGAGCGCGGATCGTTCTCCACCTCGATGTCCGGCTCGACGCCGACGTTCTCGACTACCCAGCTCCCGTCGGCGCCGTTCGTGCCGAACTGCGGGACGTTGACCGAGCCCCCGTCGAGCAGCGGGCCGTGGCTGGTGATGCCGATGACGCCGCCCCACGAGCGCTTGCCGATCAGCGGCCCGAGGCCCGCCTCGCGGAAGCGGTACGGGAAGATGTCGCCGTCGGAGGCCGAGTCCTCGTCGAGGATGCAGACGAGGTGCCCGTGGAAGGCGACGGCCGGATAGGTGTCCGGCGTGTCGTAGGTCCGCGCGAAGCCGGTGCCGAGGACGCGGCGCCCGAGACGCTCGATCAGCATCTGCGACACGTTGCCCCCGCCGTTGCCGCGCACGTCGACGACGAGGCCCTCCTTGCGGATCTGCCCGTAGAACCACTTGATGAACTCCTGGATGCCGTCCGCGCCCATGTCGGGCACGTGCAGGTAGCCGACGCGCCCGCCGGTCAGCTCCGACACCCTCCGCCGGTTGGCCTCGACCTCGGCCAGGTAGCGCAGGCTGCGCTCCTGCGTGACGGGAGTGAACGTCACCTCGCGCGCGCCGTCGAACGTCGGCCGGTCGTTCAGCGTGAGCCGCACCGGCCGGTCGGCCCGGTGGCGCAGCACGCGGTACGGGTTGTCGGGCCCGCGCAGATCCTCGCCGTCGATGGCGAGCACGTAGTCGCCCACGCGGGCGTCGACGCCGATCTCGGTGAGCGGCGCCCGGTAGCGCGGCTCCTCGTTCTGGCCGGCGAAGATCTCGGCGATGCGGTAGCGGCCGGCGCCCGCGTCGAGCTCGAAGACGGCGCCCGGCAGGGCGACCTGCGGCCGGTCGGGCGTCTCCCAGTCCCCGCCCGCGATGTAGGCATGACTCACGTTGAGCTCCGCCACCATCTCGCCGATGACGTAGTTGAGATCCGAGCGGTGGGCGACGTGCGCCAGGAGCGGGCGATAGCGGTCGCGCAGCGCATCCCAGTCGTAGCCGTGCATGTTCTCCACGTAGAAGAAGTCGCGAAACCGCCGCCACACTTCGTCGAAAATCTGCGTCCATTCCTCGGCCGGCACGCGGTCGGCCATCAGGCCCCGGGTCGATACCGCCGCGGCGTCGCCGCCGCCCGCCGGATAGACGTTCCACGCGCCTCCCTCGCGCACCAGCACCTTCTCGCCGTCGCGCGAGACGGCGTAGCCGCCGATGCCGTCGGCGATGGTCTGCGTCTCGCGGTCCTCGAACGTGAAGCGCTGCAGCGCCGGCTGCACGTCGCCGCGCCGGCCGTAGTACTGGGCGCCGCCGCGGATGAAGAAGACGCCGTCGTCTGCTCCGCTGAGGCCCACGTAGTTGTCGAACGTCACCGGCAGCCGCACCACACGGCTTGCGAGGTCGTCGAAGTCGATGACGATCGGCCTCTCCCCGTCACCGTCGTCTCCATCGTCGTCCGCTTCACCGTCGCCGCCTTCCGCGTCGGGATCGGACTCTTCGTCACCGCCGGTCAGCTCCACCTCGTCGCTCTCCGGCGGCAGCGGGTGCTCGACGTCCCGTCGTAGCGCCAGCGCGTAGATGCCGGTCTCGCGGTCGACCAGGTAGTTCCACTCGAACGAGCCGAGCTGCGGCGCGAACTGCCGGTCGGAGAGGTAGTAGAGAAAATCGCCGTCCGGGTCCCAGGCGGGGTTCCACTCGTGGAAGAACTCGCCCGTGATGCGGTGCAGCGCGCGGTTGGCGAGGCTCCAGACGTAGATGGAGTCGAACCCGGTCGGATCGCTCATCGAGAACGCCAGATAGCCGCCGCGGGGCGACCAGACGTAGTCGCGCAGGGGCCCGCGCGCCTCGTCGGCGACGTCGATGACCGCCTTCGTCTCGATGTCGATGACGTACAGCCTGCCGTCCTTGTCGCCGAAGGCCAGGTGCGTCCCGGTGGGCGACCACTCCGGCGCGTAGCGCATCGCCTGCCCGCCGCTGGTGAGCTGCTCCGGCTCGCCGGAGCCGTCCTGCGCGACGAGGTAGATCTCGTCCTCGCCGGTCGCGTCCGACACGTAGGCGATGCGGCGGCCGTCGGGCGACCAGCGCGCCCACTTGTCGTGCGCGCCGGAGCTGCGCGTGAGGTTGCGCGTCGGGCCGTTCTCGATCGGGGCCGTGAAGACGTCGCCGCGCGCCACGAAGAGCGCCCGCTCCCCCTGCGGGCTGAGCTCGGCGTCCTCGATGAGGTCGGCCGCGGTCACGCGCGACGGCCGCATGGCGAGCCCGTCGTCCGGCACCGTGATCGCGATGGGGCGCGACGTGCCCTCGTCGATCGAGTAGATCTGCAGCTCGCCGTTCAGCTCGTAGACGATGCGGCCGGCGCCGTCGTCGCCCGGCCAGCGGACGTCCCACGTCTCGCTGCGGGTGAGCTGCGTCGTCTCGCGCGAGGCGAGGTCGTAGCCGTAGAGGTTGAGCGTGCCGTCGCGATCCGACGTGAAATAGATGGCGTCGCCGATCCACATCGGGTCCCGGTCGGCGCGCCGGTGATCGGTCACGCGCTCGACCGCGTGGGTCTCCCGGTCGAAGATGTAGAGCTCCTGGGCCCAGCCGCCCTCGTAGCGCTTCCACGTCCGGAAGTCGCGGAACAGCGGCGAGTAGACAACGCGCGTCCCGTCGGGCGAGAGGTCCCCGGCCCCGGACTCCGGCATCGGGAGCGGGACGGGCAATCCCCCGTCGGCCGACGCCAGGAACAGCCGGCTGTCCGACAGGTCGGTGCTGTAGCGCAGCGACCGGAACAGGACCGCCTGCCCGTCCGGCGACCAGTCGTAGACCTGGTTGTCGTAGCCCCAGCGCGGCGCGAGCGGGCCGCGGGCCGGATAGTACGTGAGCTGTCGCGGCACGCCCCCGGAGGCAGGCATGACGTAGACCTGCTCGTCGCCGTCGTACTGACCGGTGAACGCGATGCGCGAGCCGTCGGGCGAAAACCGGGGAAACAGCTCCAGCCCGGGATGGGCCGTCAGCCGCGTGGCCAGCCCGCCGCCGGTAGAGGCCAGCCACAGATCGCCGCCGTAGCTGAACACCACCCGCTCGCCGTGAATGTCGGGAAAGCGCAGCAGCTTCGTCTGGGCCGCGGCCGGCGCCGCCAGGCCCAGCGCGACCGCGCAGGTCGCCAGGAAGATGAGAGTTCTTTGCAACATCTTGCCTCCTGAATATCAGACGGGGCTGCGCCCCGAACCCCCGGCGTCCGCTTGCGGGGACCCCATTGCCCCGCGCCGCTCCCGCCGAGCCGCGCCGTGCGCGGCTTGCGGCGCCGGTCGATGCAGGTGCAGGCCGGGGACCCGCTCGAAGTCGCCGTCGAGCGTATAGACCGTGCAGTCGTGCTGAATGGCCAGCGCGGCGGTGACCGAATCCGAGAATCCGATCAGGCTCCCGCTCCGGCTCAGATCACGCCTGATGCGTCCCACGTGCTTCCAGGTCTCGCGGTCGACCTCGAGGCAGCTCAGCGCGTCGACGTGGCCGGCCAGCGCGTCGAACTCCCGCTGCGTCCGCGACCCGTGCAGCAATTCGGCGATTACCGGCCCGACCATCACGATCTCGCCCCGATCGTAGAGACGCCAGAACTCCGCGGAGTCGTCGGACTCCGGGCGCCGCTGCGCGTTGATCCAGATCGACGTATCGGCGATGACCATGCCGCCGGCTTTCAACTCAGGCCAGCGAGGAACCGCTCGCGGCGCCGGTCGGCAACCGCCGCCTCACGCTTGACGTCGGCGGTCCGCATGGACTGCCAGGCGGCCTTGAGCGCCTGCAGCTTCCTCTGCCGCAGGTACTCGGCCGCGGCCTCGTTGAGGGCGGCGCTTCCGGAGCGCGCCCCGGTGGCCTCGACCAGCTCCCGCAGCATGCGCTCGTCGATGCTTATCGTCGTCCTCATCAGAAGACCTCACCACCCTGGATCATCACCACTATACATCCAGCCGCACCATTCCTTGGCACCGCAGCGGGGGCGTGTTCCCGGAGCGACGGACGACCTGGCAGCGGCCCATGCGCAGCCGGGGGCAGGACGGACAGTGGGGACTACTTGCGCAGCGTGCGATCAACGTAGGCGCGGACGGCGTCCTGGACGGCTGGCGACAGCCAGGCGGCCAGCACCTCCTCGTCGATCGACCGCAGGTAGCGGGCGACGCGGTCGCGCCCCGGCTGGCGGATGGCGCGCTTGGTGAGCGCGAACGAGGCGGGCGGCAGCGAGCCGAGGTGCGCGGCAACCTCCACGGCGCGGTCGATCAGCGCGGCCGGCTCGGCCAGCTCGTCGACGAAGCCGCTCGCGAGCGCGTCGTCCGGCGCGCAGGTGAGCCCCTGGTACACCACTGCCTGCAGCCGGTGCGGGGCTAGCACCAGACGCAGGATCTCCATCGCGACGGTAGGGAACGGCACCCCGACCGACAGCTCCGGCGTGCCGATGCGGCCCGTGCCCGCGGCCATCACGCGGTAGTCGCAGGCGCAGGCCAGCAGGCAGCCGCCCGCGATGGCATGGCCGTTGACCGCCGCCACGAGCGGCTTCGGGAAGGTGAAGGTCCTGAAGAGGGCCTCGCCCAGCAACGCCAGCAGGGCCTCCACGTACTCGCGCCCCCCGTCCAGCAGCCGGCGCAGATCCACGCCGGCGGAGAACGCCCTGCCGGCGCCGCTCAGGACGGCAGCCCGGGTGTCCGCCTGCTCGAGCCGGTCCAGCTCGGCAATCCACGCGCCCAGCAGCTCGGTGTCCAGGGCGTTGACCTTGCCGTGGACGAGCTGCGCCAGCGCCACGTGGCCGCGAGTCTCGGTCGTGATCATGCGGGCGTCCCCCGCGGACTGCACGGCCTGCCACGGCGGCGCGGGCAGCCGGGCTCACGACCGCGCCGCGCTACTGTCCTCCGCCGGTCACCTCGATGCTGATCGTCGTGCAGAGGCCCTCCTGCGTCCGATGCTCGTCGTCGCCGATCTGCACCGTCAGCGAGTACGTCCGCGCCGGCGCGTTCTCGAGCATCGTCGTGTTGGAGCCGTCGCCGAAGTGCTGCCAGCCCTGGCCCTCGGGAATGATCTCGCCCACCGGCAGGCAGCCGGTGTCGTAGCCCAGGTGGTAGTGCCCCATCCCCTCGCGCGGCGTGTCGGTCTCCGGATCGAACCCCTCCGGAATGGCGGAGATCGGATAGTTCTCGGCGCCGAACTCGATCTCGATCACGTCGTCCCCCGAGTGCTGCGAACCGTCGGCCGGCGTCACGAAGAAGACGCGCGGCGCATCCTGGGCCGCGGCGACGTTCCCGCCCGACGCCGCGACGCCCGCGTGGGCGACCAGGCCCACGACCAGCACCAGACCAGCCAATCCGCTCACGCCCATGTCGCATCTGCTACGGTGCATCCTCTTGGCCCCTTCTACGATCCGGGCGACTCGCCCCGCGGATCACGAGTCGCCGCCAATCACCTCGGACGCCGCCCGGCCGGCGTCTCCGCCCAGGCGGCCATTCATCGCGGCCGCGCGCTGCCGCAGATCGCGCGCCGACCATCCTACACGAGACGTCGCTGCGGCAGACGCCGCGCCGGGTGGCACCGCCACTTCGTCTGCGCAACCGCGGCGCCTACTCCGCGCGGAGCGCGGCGAGCAGCGGCGCGCGCACCACCGCGACCGTGGCCGCCAGCGACGCCGTCAGGCCCGTCGCGATCACGACGGCCAGCAACGCGCCGAGAGACAGCACGGGCAGCCCGCCCCCGCGTTCGATCCACGCCGGCGCAATGGCAACCAGGGCGGATACCGTGCCGGCCAGGACGCCCGCGAGCAGCAGGAACGCGTTCTCGGCCAGCACCATGAGCGATACGTGGCCGCCGCTGTAGCCGACGGCGCGCAGCAGGGCCAGCTCGCGGTGCCGCTCCAGCACGTTCCTGAGCAGCACGGCGCCCAGCCCGAACGTGCCGAGCATGAGTCCCAGGCCGCCCAGCGTCTGGAACGTCGCCAGGTAGGTGTTCTCCACGCGGTGAAACGCCGCCAGGCGCTCACCGGCCGAGACGACGTCGAAGCCGTAGTCGGCCAGCCGGTCCTCGAGCGCCGCGGACACCTCCGCCGCCCGCTCCGGCAGCGCATCGATCAGGAAGAAGCGGTATCCGTCGTAGTCCCGGAACACCCGTTCGAAGTGCCGCTCGCCGATGAGCAGCTCGCGCTGGAAGATGCTGTCGGACAGGGCAGCGACGATGCGCAGGCGCAGGGGGCGGCCGGTGTCGCGGTTGATCACGAAGTCGTCGCCAATCGACAGGTGCAGCGCGTAGGCGAGCGACGTCGCGTCGGCAATCGCCGGGATGGCCCCGTCGTCGAACTCCCTGTCGAGCAGCAGCCAGGGATTCTCGACCTCGGCCTCGGACTCGGCGAGGCTGGCGCCGAACGCGAACCGGCCTTCGGCCACGAAGTCGCCGGTGGGCGCCAGGATGCGGGGGTCCTTGGCCTGGTAGAGGTTGAGGCAGCTCGCGTCCTCCCCCGGCCGCACCCGGAACCGCCGCAGCGCGACGCCCTCGAGCGGGCCGCCGGGTTCGTACAGATCGGCGATGTTCAGCGCGTCGCGCCCCCCGGGGCTGGACGTGTCGTCGGCAATCGGCAGCAGCGTGTCGGCCAGCAGCGTGAACCCGCCGGTTCCCGAGCGCGGATCGAGATCCGCGGCGGCGCCCTCCCGGCGGAAGGCGTCGACCGCGACGATGATGAAGGCGGCCGACGCGATCAGCGCGATGCACAGGACGCTGCGTCCGGGGCGGTAGGTGGTGTTGCGAAAGCCGAGCTGGGAGACCGACCACTGCCCGCCGGCATGGCTGGCGGGCCGGCCGTAGAGCCAGGCCGCCGCCAGCGCGAGCATCGCGCACAGCAGCAGCATGCCCCCGGCGAAGAAGCCCACCGTGGCGCTCAGGAGCTCCACGGCCGCGGCCGCCACGAGCAGCGCGCCGGCGGCCGCCAGGGCCAGCGCCCCGTACAGCGCGGCGGCGGCGCGCCGCGTCCCCGGCGCCCCGGCGGCGCCCGCAGCCTGCGTCACCTCCGCGAGCGCGCCCGAGAGCAGGCTCCGCGGGGAGGCGGGTTCGATGGCGCGCAGCGTCCACGCGATGGTCCCGAACGCGGCCAGCACGCCGCCGGCCGCCCCGCCGCCCAGGGCGGACAGCGACACATGCAGCGTCAGACGGGTCGTGCCGACCGCGTCCACCCACCACGTGCGCAGCCCGAACATGACCAGCTCGCCGTACGCGACGGCGCCCGCCGCGCCGACCAGGCAGCCGGCGACGGACAGCACCAGCGCCTCGCACCAGAACAGCCGGCGGACCGCCGCGGCGGGGTATCCGGCGGCCTTGAGGAGACCGACCTCCCGCAGCCGGTGCTCGATCCCGAGCCGGAAGAACAGACTGGCCAGCAGCAGCGCGGACACGACCAGGAAGAAGCTGAAGTAGAGGAAGTAGAGCCCGAAGTCCGTCACGCCGGCCGAAGCCTCCAGCGCGAGCGCGCGGGCCGGGTAGACCACGAGGCCGAGCGCGAGCGGATCGAGCCGCGAGCGCAGCGCGGCCGCGAAGGCGCCGGCGTCAGGCTGCGCCTCCCCCGCCCCGGCCTGGATCCGCACCGACGTGAGCTGGCCCCAGCGGGTCGCCCACAGCCGCTGTCCCACCTCCAGCGGGATGAACGCCTTCGGCGTCGTCCGATGCTCGTCCCAGTAGTCCTCGTCCTTGGGACGAATCAGCCCCAGGTCGATCTCGAAAGGCGGGTCCCACTCCGTGACGTCGTTGGCCTCCGTGATCCCGGGATAGTCGGGGGCCAGCCGGCGATCGTCCGCCGGTCCCTCGAGCGGCACCACCGCGGCGACCTGCAGCGTGGTCTCGCGGGTGGTCAACCGGCCCTCGTCCTCCCAGACGTAGTACTCGACCTCGAGTGTCTCGCCGGGCTCGGCCCCGAGGTCCTCGGCCGCCCAGTCGTTCAGCACGATCGGCGCCTCGGCGCCCGCCGCGGGCAACGTTGCGGCGGCGGTCACGGCGCGCAGGTCGAAAGCGGTGATCAGGGAGTACGGCGTCACGCGATCGCGCAGCCGAATCTGGTTCGCCAGGTAGGTCAGGATGGGCTGCTCGCGCAGCCCGAGGCCGCCGGCGGCCGCCGTGACGGCCGCCGCGGTGTCGTCGTTGATCAGGCCGGCGGCCGACTCGACCGCGACCCCGCGCCCGGCCTCGAGCGGCACGACCCGCAGCCCGAGATCCTCCAGTGCCGTGGCGTCGCGCACGGCCGCCTCCGCGGCCGCGAGCCGCTGATCGGCTGCGGCGGCGCCGTCTGCCGTGCGCAGCAGAATCGTGTTGACGCGCCCGGCCTGCTCGAGCTCGCGCTGCAGGCGCGTGAGCGAGACGAACACCGAGCGCGCCCGCCCCTGCTGCGGGCGGAACGAGAACTCGCCGAGCGCGTCCGGCGGCAGCACCCGCGCAATCTGCAGGCGCAGCGTCCGGCCGACATCGCTGCGCCGGCCGTGCAGCGAGCTGATCGGCACGTCCGACGGTTTCTCCACCCGCACGAGGAGCGCCTGATCAACCTCGGCGGCCAGCTCGTTCGCCAGCCCCTCGCTGATGAGCACCTGGTTGCGCTCCGGCGTCTCGACGCCGCCGGCGTGGCCGTGAAATGCCCAGAACCGGTCGTCGACGCCGTACACCTGGATGGCCGAGGCCCGCCGGCCGCTCTCCTGATGGGTGACGAAGCCCTCGACCGCGACGATGGGCACCGCCCCGGCGAACGCATCCTGCATGCCGTCGCGCGCGAGCAGCTCGGCCGCGAGCTCCTCGCGCACGAAGGCCGCGCTCGTCACGACCTGGTCGACGGCGCCGAGGCGCTCGAGCGCCAGCCCCCGCAGGCTGGTCCGCACCGACGAGCCGACCAGCAGGGCGCCGGCGAGCACCGCCACCGCGACCGCCACGCCGGCGACGACCGCGAGGTTGGTCTTCCAGAAGTGGACGATGTTGTGGCGAACCAGGGTGAGCAGGGTCATTTCATTAGACGGGGCTGCGCCCCGAACCCCCGGCGTCCGCTTGCGGGGACCCCTTCGCCCTCGCGTCGGCCGAGCTCGCGGCGTTCCGCAACCGTCGGGTCGGCTT
>CAZMWA010000076.1:0-9567 GCA_964569405.1 uncultured Vicinamibacteraceae bacterium
GGCGCGGCGGAACTGAGCACGACCTGGAGCGACCCGGATTTCGACCCCGCGTTGCGGGCGTTCTACTATGTCCGGGTGCTGGAGAATCCGACCTGCCGCTGGACGACGCACCGGGCGCTGGCGCGCGGCACGGCGCCGCCCCCGTCCGACCCGCCCACGGTGAAGGAACGGGCCTGGAGCTCGCCCATCTGGTATACGCCGGCGGCGCCGTAGCTCATGAGGTGGCAGCGACTGCGGAGTGAGCCGCTCGTCCACTTCCTGCTGGCGGGCGGCGTGCTGCTCGTCCTGAGCACCCTGTTCGGCCAGTCGTTCGGGGTGGGCGGCAACGGCAACCGCATCGAGGTGACGGCGGATCGGATCCAGCAACTGCGCGAGACGTGGACCCGGCAGCGGGGCGCGCCGCCGACCGGGCGCGAGCTCGACAGGCTCATCGAGGACTTCATCCGCGAGGAGGTGCTGTACCGCGAGGCGATCGCCTCGGGCCTCGATCAGGGCGACACCATCGTCCGCCGCCGCCTGGCCCAGAAGGTCGAGTTCCTGGCGCAGAGCGTCGCCTCCACCGTCGAGCCGTCGGACGCCGAGCTGCAGGCCTTCTTCGACGACGACCCGGAGCGCTACCGCTTTCCCGAGCAGGTCGGCTTCTTCCACGTGTACTTCAGCGGCAGCAACCGCGGCGGCGGCGCCGAGATCGCGGCCCGCGAGGCCCTGGCCCGGCTGGCGTCAGGTGCGGTAGCGGCCGCGGAAGCGGCGCAGCTCGGCGACCGCTTCATGCTGCAGTACGAGTACCCGCCGCAGTCGCGCGACCAGATCCGGGACCTGTTCGGTCCGCGCTTCGCCAGCCGGCTGTTCGAGCTGCCTGTGGATGAATGGAGCGGTCCGGTGCTCTCCAGCTACGGGATGCACGTCGTCCGCATCCGGCAGCGGATTCCATCGCGGCTGCCAAGCCTGGACGAAGTTCGCAGCCGGGTCGTCCTCGACCTCGGCGAGCAACGCCTCCGATCGGCGGCCGATACCTACTACGAGGGACTGCGCCGGCGCTTCGAGATCGTCGTGGACGCGGAGGCGCTGGCCGGCGGCGCGGCGGGCGGGTGACGGTCGCCATGACGCGCCGCCTGCGGCGCGCCGTGCGGCCTGTCGCCGCGAGCAGCGGCCTGCTGCTCGCGCTGCTGTCCGCGCCGGCGCAGGCGCACACCAGCCTGCCCGCCTACCTCGGCCTGAACGAGCTGGCCCCGGGCACGTTCGCGGTCATCTGGCGGGTGCCCGCCGTCGAGGGACCGCCGCCCGCCATCTTTCCCGTCCTGCCGGCGCACTGCACGGTCCCCGACCTCCCGACGGAGGTGGAGCTGCCGGGTTCCGTCGTCACCAACGGGGTCGTCGGCTGCGGGGAGACCGGTCTGGCCGGGCAGACGATAGCGATCGACGGGCTGCGCGTCACGATCATGGACGCGCTCGTGCGCATCGCCTTCGCCGACGGGTCGAGCGTCACGCGGATACTCCGGCCGCAGGAACCGTCGTTCGTCGTGGGCGGCGAGTCGAACCGGCGGGTCGACGGCTGGGGCTACTTCCGGCTCGGCGTCGACCACATCCTGTCGGGCATCGACCACCTGCTGTTCGTCTTCGGCGTGCTGTGGATCGTGGCCGGATTCCGGCGCCTGCTCAAGGCCGTAACGGCCTTCACCGTGGCGCACAGCATCACGCTCGGCCTCGCGACGCTCGGGTTCGTGCGCGTCCCGCCCGCGCCCGTCGAGGCGCTCGTCGCGCTGAGCATCGTCTTCCTCGCGGTCGAGATCGCCCAGCACGACGGGCGCGCCGAGAGCCTCACCTACCGCCGGCCGTGGGTGGTGGCCTTCGCCTTCGGCCTGCTGCACGGCTTCGGGTTCGCGGGCACCCTGTCGCAGATCGGTATCCCGCCGGCGGACATTCCGCTCGCGCTGCTGTCGTTCAACCTGGGCGTCGAGGCCGGCCAACTGGCCTTCATCGCCGCCGCCCTCGCGCTGCTCGGCTCGCTGCGGACGCTCGAGATCCGTCCCAGGCCCTGGATGCGCGCCGCCCCCGCCTACACAATCGGCTCGCTGGCGTCGTTCTGGTTCCTCCAGCGCTGCGCGGTCATATTCGGCGACCCGGCCGTGTAGTTCAGCAGCGCGTCGAACGCCGCCTCGCGGTTGGCAAGCTGGTCCACGACCGCGGGTACCAGCACCGACGTATCGAAGAACACGCGCACCTACTCGACGCCTTCGCCAGCGATCCGACGGCTGCGCGCATCCCGCTCCGAACGAATGAGCGAAGCGACGTCGAGGGTTGCGTGGGAATCTCCGTGATGCACGAGAACGCCCTTCTTTCTCACGAGCGCAGTCCCGCCCTCGACCCTGCGGAACTGCAGGCACTCGCCGGACGTCTCGATTTCCAGCTCGGTGCCGGCCACCAGATTGAACCTGTCTCGGAGCGGCTTCGGCACGACGATTCTGCCGGCTCCGTCGATGGTAATGACCATGGCACGACGGTATGGCGCATGGGTGCACGCGTCAAGCCACGAGCCGGCGGCTGCTAAGCTGGAGTCATGGGGTCTCCAGCAGCCGACTATCGGTCGCTCTTCTCGTTGCCGGCCGCATCGCACTACCTCAACTGCGCGTACATGGCCCCGGCCTCGAAGTGCGTCGCGGCGGCGGGACGCCGGGCCATCGAGCGCGTCGAGGCACCGGCGCGGCTCGGGGTCGCCGACTTCTTCGAGCCGGCCGCGCGGGTCCGGCGGCTGTTCGCGGAGATCATCGGCGCGCCCGACCCGGATCGCGTCGCGATCGTTCCGTCCGTCTCCTACGCCATGGCGACGATTGCGCGCAACACGCCGCTCGCCCCCGGACAGGCGGTGGTGGTCGTCGAGGAGCAGTTCCCGAGCGTCGCCTACACCTGGCGGCGCGCCTGCCGCGAGGCGGGCGCCACGCTGCGGACCGTCGCCGCCCCGGACGCCGCGGGCTCGCGCGCCGAGGCGTGGAACGCTGCCCTGCTCGACGCCATCGACGAGCGGACGGCGCTGGTCGTAGTGCCGGAGCTGCACTGGACCGACGGCCTGCGGTTCGACCTCGAGGCCGTCGGCGCCCGGGCGCGCGCCGCCGGCGCCCGCTTCGTCATCGACGGGACGCAGTCGGTGGGCGCGCTGCCGTTCGACGTCGGCCGCACCCGCCCCGACGCCCTGGCCTGCGCCGGCTACAAGTGGCTGACCGGACCGTACGCGCTGGGCGTGGCCTGGTACGGTTCCGCCTTCGACGGCGGCGCACCGCTCGAGGAGAACTGGATCACGCGCGCCGGCAGCGACCGCTTCAACGAGCTCGTCAACTACCGCGACGACTACCGGCCGGGCGCCATCCGCTACGACGTCGGCGAACGCTCGAACTTCATCCTGCTGCCGATGCTGGAAGCCGCGCTGGAGCAGGTGCGCGACTGGGGGCCGGAGACCGTCGCGACGCACACGCGCGTCCTCACCGCTGCGGCGGCCGCGCGCCTCCGCGAGCTGGGCTGCCGGATCGAGGACGAGCGCTGGCGCGCGGGACACCTGCTGGGCGTGCGCCTGCCGCCGGGCGTGGACATCGAGCAGCTCGGCCGGAGCCTGGCCGCGCGGCAGGTGTCCGTGTCGCTGCGCGGCGGCGCCATCCGCGTCGCGCCGCACCTCTACAACGACGCCCGCGACTTCGATGCGCTCGTCGACGTCGTCGCCGGCGCCGTACGGGCGGCGCCTGCTGCACGGGGCTGACAGCCCGCCGCGCCGCCACTCCCGGTGGGCCCGAGTGTGATGTAATGACAGCCGAACACGCGCAGGCCGGAGGAGACGTGATGCGGACACGAACGATCGCGGCGGCCGCGTTGCTCGGGATGGTGCTCGTCGGCAGCGGCCGAGCGCTCGCACAGGACGGCGGGACGGCCATGGATCTCACACCGGCCGACCATGCCGAGATCCGGCACATCCTGACCAGCCTGAACCAGGGCGCGGACTTCAACGACAGCAACCTGTGGGTGTCCCAGTGGACCCCCGACGGCTCCTGGACCCGTCCCGACGGCGAGTCGTTCGTCGGTCACGATCGGCTCCGCGAGTACCGGCGCTCGACGCGCGTGCCGGGCGGGGGCGCGAGCACCAGGCGGCACTGGACGAACGGCGTCGTGCTGACGCCGACGGCCGCTGGCGCGACCGGACGCACGTACTACATGCTGCTCGACATCTCGGTGTCGCCCCCCACGGTCGCCACCGCAGGCCACTACGAGGACGTCTTCGTCAAGACCGCGGACGGCTGGCGGATCAAGCAGCGCATCATCAAGCCGTACCCGGACGACGAGTGACGCGAGCCCGGCGGCCGGGCCTGCTCGCTCGCCCGCGATCATCTCGACCTCCCGGACCCGAACGCGGAGCGCAGCCTTCGCCGGCAAACGGGCCGAGGCCGGGTACGAAAGCGCGAGGCTCATCGACGACGATGGGACGCACGCGACTGCCGGAGTACGCCGGGGCTGTCCGCGACGGCTGGACCGAGGGCGAGTTGCTGCGTCTGCACCTGCACGAGCTCCCGCGGTCGATAGTCGACCTGCCTCGGGAACGCCAGGTCGAGCTACTGAGCGAACGGCCGCCGCTGACCGCAACGCCGTGGGACGCGCTGCTCGCGGCGATGGTAGAGCACCTGTGCGAAATCCACGACCTCCCGCTGCCGACCTGGAGCCAGGAGCGCGAACGGTTCCGCGAAACCGCGTGGATCGTCGGGGCGACGCACGAGGAACACCTCCTGGCGACCGCCTACGCGCCGGCGGCATTCATCCGGCACGGGGCGCTGCCGGACCCGAGAAGCCTCGACGCAAGGGGAGGAGAACGTCATGTCTGGGTCCCTGGGTCGCAGCCGCATCATGACGCTCTTCGCCGAGCTGTCCGAAGAACTGGAACGTAAGGGACTGCGCGGTCACATCTACATCGTGGGCGGGGCCGCCCTGATCGCCGGCTTCGGCCGCAAGCGCTCAACGCACGACGTCGACGCACGGATCGTCCACGAGAAACGCGGCGTCAGCGAAGCGGCAAAGGCACTCGCCGGGAAACACGACCTCCCGGTCAACTGGTTGAACGAGAACGCAACCCTGTTCATGCCGCACGAGGACGACACCCAGGCGACGACCGTCTTCAACAGCCCGTCGCTGGTCGTCACTGGAGCGTCGGCCAGACATCTGCTGGCGATGAAGATCGACGCGGGCAGGCCCGAGGACGTCGAGGACATGGAATGGCTTCTCGAGCAACTGAACATCACCGACCTCGACGAGGCGATCCAGGTGCACCGGGAGACGTACCCGCACGCGCCACTGCTGACAACGAGTCGCAGCCGGCTCGAGACGGCACTGAGGAGGACCGCCGAGCGAAAGACAGCTGGTCGTCCGGATACGGCCTGATGATGCGCTGCTTGATCGCCAGCTAGTCCGGGAGCCCTTCGTAACCCTCCGGCAACTGTGCTCCGAGGCTGTTCTGGAACATGGCGAGCTGGGTGTAGTCGCCGATGATCATCACGACCTCCCGGACCTGATCCTCGGTATAGCGGGCCGACAGCGCGTCCCAGGTGGCGTCGCTGACGAAGCGGCTGGTGTGCAGCTCGTCCGCCGCCCGCAGCAGCGTCGCGTCGAAGTCGTCCCAGCCGGCTGCCCCGGGTCCTTCCGTGATGCGCTGGATCTCCTCGTCCGTCAGCCCGGACTCCTTGCCCCGGACGTAGTGCCGGCCCCAGATGTAGTCGCCGCGCGAGAGCCAGGCGGTGCGGAGGATGAGGATCTCCTTGTCGCGGAACGGGATGGTGTACTTGTCGACGAAGTAGGTCGTGTATTCCCAGTACTTCTGGCACACGTCGAGGCGGTTGGGGCACAGCCGCCGCATCTCGCTCGCGCCCTCCGTGGCCTCGCCGAGCTCGACCCGCGGCCCGGTCAGGTGGGTGAACGGCTCAACCCGCTCCGCGGCCGAGCCGCCCTGGGCGTTCGCGGGCGCGGCAGCGGCGAGCACCGCGCAGGCAACGACTATTGCAACGAGGGCTGCATGCGTCTTCATGGGTAACCTCCTTCGGCAGCCGCACGCCGATTGCGGCCGACCACAGACTGCTATCCTTCGGATTCCCCGACCACTTCCCACAGGTACGCCGGGTGCCACTGCTGCAGGTGGGTCCGCACCCAGCCGATGAGGCTGACGAGCTTCTCCACCGCGTACCCGTAGCGGCCGCCCTTGACCGTGACGACGAGCGACACCTGTCCTCTGCGCTTCACGAAGCGCGCGTCGGCCGAGCGCCGGTCGAGGCGGCGGTGGGGCGGCAGACCGCGATCGAACAGCGCGGCCAGGAAGCGCTGCAGGTCCGCGTACATGCCGGCGGGCACCTGCCGCAGCATGTTGCGGATGACCAGCGTCCGGTCCCGTTCCGCGAGCTCGACCGTCACGGGCGCGTCGACCAGGCGGAACTCGAAGCGGGTCCTGCCCTGCCCGGCCTGCGTCTCCCGGAAGTCCTGGAAGATGCCCCGCTCGGCGTAGGCCTTCAGCCCGTCCCGCACGACCGCCGCCGGCGTCTTGCGCATCGCAGGCCGACAGCCCGATCAGTAGGAGTAGGCCCCGACGCCCGGCTCGACCTTCCCCAGTATCCCCGGCGGATAGACGGACGCGTCCCAGAACTCCTTGCGGCCCTGGACGTTCAGCACCGTCGGCAGCCGGTCGTTGACCGCGACGTCGTACGCGCGCCGCAGCGCGGGCAGGACCTCGGCCGCCTCGGTGACGTACTCGCCGTGGCAGCCGAGGGCCTCGGCGACCTTGTCGTAGCGCAGGTTCTCCTGGAAGAGGTGCAGGTGCTCCTTGCGCGGCCGCTCGCCGGACCCGGCGCGACCGCGCTGGGAGGACCAGGTGCCCCAGGCGTTGTTGTTGTAGACGACCACGATCGCCGGGATGCGGTACTTGGCCAGCGTCTCCATCTCCATCCCCGTGATGCCGAAGCCGGCGTCGCCGGTGATGGTCAGCAGGGGGCTGCCCCGGTGCGATGCCTGCGGGCCGGCTCCGAGCTCCATCGCGACGCCGGCGCCCAGGGTGTAGGCGATGTCGGGGCCGACGACAATCTCCCAGTACGGCCCGTTCAGGATCTGCCCCGGGCGGTACGCCCGCAGGTACTGCCGCGTGTAGCGGGCGATGCCGTAGCCGCCCGAAACGATCGTCAGCTCGTCCTGCGGGATGCCGCCGTCGTGCTGGAGGTCGCCCACCGCCCGGGCGATGGCCGCGGGATGCACCGCGTTGGGCTCGGAGTACGGCCGGCAGCGCGCGTAGATCGCGTCGCGCTGCTGGTTGTACTTCTCCTCGGCGGCACGCACCTCGGCAATCCAGGTGTCGTGGTTCATGCGCGGCGCCTCGTCGGTCAGCGCCTGCAGCGCGGCCTTCTCGCAGCTCACGATGCCGACGTCGATCGGGATGTCGCGGCCGATCTCCTCGGGCACCGGGTGAATCCGGATGTAGCGGGCATTGAAGGGAAAGGACCACTGGCCGAGGGTCGGCATGCGGTAGTGGCCCACGACGAGCACCACGTCCACGCTGCCGTAGGCGTCCGGCGCGGCGCTGGCGGACAGCGGGTGGTCGTCCGCGAAGGTCCCCTTCTGCGGGGCGGCCTCCGCGACCGGAATCTGGGTCCGCTCCGCAAAGGCCTTCAGCTCGGCCCAGGCCTTCTTGGCGAAGACGCCCTGGCCGCACACGATCATCGGCCGCCGCGCCTGCCGCAGCAGGTCGATGGCGGCGGTGACGGCCCTGGGCTCCGGGTGCGGGCTGGCTTCCGTGCGGTACTTCGACTTGTCGTGGTAGTAGCTCAACTGCCGCGGCGACTCGAACCGGGCGCCGAGAATGTCGGCGGGGAAGATCAGGTGCGTCGACCCGGGCACGCCGGTCTTCATCTGCCGGAACGCCTCGGCGGTGTGCTCCCAGACGCGGTCGGCGGTCAGGATGGTCTTGCCCCACTTCGTCACGCCGGTGGTCATCCACTGGTCGCGCCAGGTGCCGGCCACCATCCCCTTCCGCCTGCCCGTGTCCTCGTCGGAGACCCGGCCCGCGCCGCTCAGGATCAGGATGGGCGAGCAGGCGCCGTGGGCGATGGTGAACGGCGACATGCCCATCGCCAGGCAGCCGCCCCACTGCGCGTTGATGGCCGCGATCTCGCCGCTGACGCGGTAGAAGGCGTCGCAGGCGTGCCCCATGTGGCCGTCGTTCCGCCCGCCGTAGGACGGGATGCCGGCCTCCGCCAGCGCGTTCTGCACGGCGTAGTTGCCCGGACAGTGGATGAACGCGGCAAGTCCCTCGGCCTTGCAGCACTCGGCGAACACGTTGGCGGCCGTCATCGGCCACGTGCGCTCCGGCAGCGGCGCCGCGCGGGACGGCTCGAACTCGGGCGCCAGCCGGATGTCCGGATCGGGGGGAGCGGCGGCGGCCGCGCCCACGAGCGCGGACGGGCCGGCCGGGGCCACCGCGGCGGCCGCGCCGGCGCCCACGCCCGCCCGCTTCAGGAACCGCCGTCTCGACATCGCCGTCTTGTGCTTGCTCACGCAACTCCTCCCGCTTCAGACGGGGCTGCGCCCCGAACCCCCGGCGTCCGCTCGCGGGGACCCCTTCGCCCCGCGCCGCTCCCGCCGAGGCGCGCTGTGCGCGCCTTGCGGAGTCTGCACCGCTCTACGGCGCAGACTCCTGGCTCGCCTTACTGTCGAGGCTCATTGTTGCACAGCCGATTGTCCGCCTACGGGTCGATGCGATAGACGCGGTTCTCCGCGTAGCTCGACACGTAGAGGCTGCCGTCGCCGACCGCGATGCCGGACAGGAACCCGACGGACGTCGACGCCCCGATGCTCTTCTGCTCCAGGCTGTCGAGAACGAGGCCGTCCACGACGGGCGTTGCCGCGCCCGTCTCCGGGTCCACCCGCGTGACACGGCCCGCGTCCTCCTCGACCACGTACAACGCGCCGTCCTCGCCGGCGGCGAGACCCTCGGGGCCGGCCAGGCCTTCGGCCACCACCCGGGGCGGGTCGCTGCGCTCGCCGTCGTCGAGAATCTGCAGGATCGTCCCGCTCCGGTCGGCGACGTACAGGTCGCCGCCATGGGCCGCCAGGCCGGCGGGCGCCTCGAGGCCGCTCGCCAGCACGGTGCGGGCGTCGGGCGCGGCGGGGTCGAAGCGCAGCACGCTGCCCGTCATGTACTCGCTCACGATGATGTCGTCATCCAGCGCGAGCGCGTCGAGCGCCTCCTCGAAGCCGTCGAAGCGCTCGACGAGGCGGTGGCCCTCCGGATCCCAGATGCGCACGCTGGCGGCGCCGGCCAGGATCAACTGCGAGCCGTACGGCTGCGCCGACAGCGCCTCGCCCAGGTCGGAGCCGACGCCGGTCACCACGTGGACCTCCGCGCCGGTCTCGGGGTCCAGCTCCCGCAACGCGCGCCGGTCGGCCAGGAACAGCCGCCCGCCCCCGTCGCCCCCCGGCAGCCAGGCCAGGCCGCCCGGGAAGCTGACGCCGCCAGCGTGCGCATCTGGGATCCGGAGGGCCACCGCCTCGTCGAGCGCTTCGACG
>CAZMWA010000077.1:0-6401 GCA_964569405.1 uncultured Vicinamibacteraceae bacterium
TCGGAACCCGCGTCTACACGTACATCTACACGCTGGCCAACTGCCTGCGGGCGGCGCGGCGGTGCGGGTTGCCGGTGGTGGTGTGCGACCGGCCCAACCCGATCGGCGGCGAGGCGGTCGAGGGACCGGTCCTCGACCCGGACTTCGCCTCCTTCGTCGGGCAGTTCCCGATCCCCCTGCGCCACGGCATGACGATCGGCGAGCTGGCGAGGCTGTTCAACGACCGGTTCGGCATCGGCGCCGACCTGCGGATCATGCCGCTCGACGGCTGGTCGCGCGCGATGCACCACGACGAGGCCGGCGCCCCCTGGGTCATCCCGTCGCCGAACCTGCCGACCCTGGACAGCGCGCTGGTGTATCCCGGCATGGTGTTGGTGGAAGGCACGCTGCTGTCCGAGGGCCGAGGCACCACACGGCCGTTCGAGCTGCTGGGCGCCCCCGGCATCGATCCGGAGGGACTGGCCGGCGCCCTGAACGCGCTCGGCCTGCCGGGCGTCCACTTCCGGCCGGCGACGTTCGAGCCGACCTTTCAGAAACACGCCGGACGACCCTGCGGCGGCTGCCAGATCCACGTGACCGACCGGCGCACGTTCCGCCCCGTGCTGGCCGGGGTCGCGGCGATCGCGGCGTGCCGGGAAGCGCTCGGGGACGGTTTCGGCTGGCGCGAGCCGCCGTACGAGTACGAGCACGACCGAATGCCGATCGACATCCTGGCCGGCTCGGCCACGCTGCGGCGCGAGGTCGAAGCCGGCCGCACCGCCGCCGAAATCGCCTCGGGCTGGGAGGGCGCCGTCGCGGCGTTCGAGGCGATCCGGCGGGACTTCCTCCTGTACTGAGCCGCCCGGCCGTCCGGCTCCGCGGCTCGTGCGCGCCTTGCGCGCCGGTGTTGCGGTGATACGATTATCGGTCCGGTCCATGGCGAAGAACAAGGGGCTCCGCGTCGAGCGCGCGGTCCGCATCATCGGGGCGCCGACCCGCGTGCTGGCGGCTTTCTTCGACGCGCGGGCCCTGGCGGCTTGGTGGGGTGTCCTCCGCTCGGTGACCACGCCGCGCCCGCTCGGCGTGTACGCCCTGGAATGGGGCGACGGGAAGGGCCTGGACGGCGGCGTCTTCCACGGCACGGTCATGGAGTATCATCCGGGCCGCGAGCTGTTCGTGGCCAACGCGTACTGGCTGCCCGCCAGCGGAGAGGCGCTGGGCCCGATGGGGCTCGAGGTGACCTGCAGCGTCGACGGGCCCGCGACCCACGTTCGGGTCCGCCAGAGCGGAGCGGACGGCGGGGCGCGCTGGAAGCGCTACCAGGACGACATGACCTCGGGCTGGAGGTTGTCGCTGGAAGCCCTGAAGCGCTACATCGAGGACGGCGCCGCCCCGCGGCGGCCCGCGGACGATCTCCCGCGCCGCGCGTAGCACGACCGACGTCACGACCGCACCCACTCATGGCCCCTGACCGCATCGTCATCGTCGGCGGCGGGGTCGTGGGCTCCAGCATCGCCTGGCACCTGCGGACCGGCGGCTTCGCAGGCGAGGTCGTCGTCGTCGAGCGCGACCCGACGTATCGGCGCGCCTCGTCGTTTCTCGCCATGGGCGGCGTGCGCCAGCAGTTCGGCTCGGCCGCCAACATCCGTCTCGCCCAGTACAGCGTCCGCTTCTACGAGCGGTTCGACACGGCGCTGCGCACACCCGAGCACCGGCCGCGGGCCTGGTTCCGCCAGCGCGGCTACCTCTTCCTCGCCAACGACGGGAACGCGGCGCGGTTCGAGCGGCGCTACGAGCGGCAGCGCGCGCTCGGCGCGCACGTCGAACGCCTGGACGTCGACGCGATTCGCGCCCGCGTGCCCGACCTGTTTCTCGACGACGTCCGCTTCGGCGTCTTCGGACCGGACGACGGCTACGCCAATCCGCGCGAGGTGCTCGCCGGCTTCCGGCACGCGGCGGCGGCGGCCGGGGCGACCTACGTCACCGGGGAGGTCAGGCGCCTGGAGGTGACGGGCGGGCGCGTGCGCGGCGTGACGCTCGACGGCGGCGTGACGCTCGACGCCCGCGCGGTGGTCAACGCGGCCGGTCCGTTCGCCGCGAAGCTCGCGGCGCTGGCCGATCTCGATCTGCCGGTAACACCGGTCCGACAGCACCTGTTCCGCTGCGCCCTGCCGCACCGCTGGCCCTACCGGTTCCCGGTGGTGATCGACCCGGGCGGCGTCCACTGGCGCCATGACGACCCGGTCGCGCCCGGCGATCCGGATCGCATCATCGTCGCCTGCACGAAGCTGGACGAGCCGGCCGGCGAGAACTTCGCCTGCGATGCCGACCGCTGGACCACCGACTTCCGGCCGCCGCTGGTGGCGCGCCTGCCGGCCCTCGAGGCGGCGGAACTGGTGGAAGGATGGGCGGGCCTGTACGAGATGACCCCCGATCACAACCCGCTGCTCGGCGAGCACCCGGCGCTGGCCGGCTTCCACCTCGCCAACGGCTTCAGCGGACACGGCCTGATGATGGCCCCGGCGACGGGCGCGGCGCTGGCCGAGCTGCTCATGACCGGCGCGTCGGCGCGGCTCGACATCGGCGGGTTCGACCCGGGGCGCTTCGCGCGCGGCGAGCAGTTCCGGGACGACGCGATGATCTGATCGCGGGACCGCATGCAACTCGAGGACTGGCGCGAGCAGGCACGTCGGGACGCGGCGCGGCGGGGGCTCCCGGACCTCGATCCGTTGCTCGACATGCTGTTCCGGGCCACCCGCGCGCTTCGTGCGGCCGACTGGGCACGGGCCGGCGGGGCGGCACCACAGCCCGCGCTGCGCCCACAGGCGCGAGCAGAGACCGCTGCCGGGGCGCACGGGCCGGCGGGCGACGGAGGGGAGGCCGGCGGCGGGAGAGCTGCCGGTCCGGACGCCGACCCGACCGCCGGCCGGGCCGGCGCGCCGCCCGCACCGCCCGGGACCACGCGATGATCGTGTCGCCCACAACGACCATCGCCGAGCTGGGGCCCCGGCTGCGACGCGGAGAAATCACCACCGGCGCGCTGGTGGAAGAGTGCCTGGCGGCGATCGCGGAGCGCGATCCGGCCCTCAACGCCTTCATCACCGTGCTGGCGGACGACGCGCGCCGGCAGGCGCGGACGCTGGGCGCGGAGCTGGCGCGCGGCCGCGATCGCGGCCCGTTGCACGGGATCCCGATCTCGCTCAAGGACATCATCGATCTGGCGGGAACCCCGACCACGGCCGCCTCCCGGCTGCGGGACGGGCACCGCGCCGTGGCGGATGCGCCGGTCACCGCGCGCCTGCGGGCGGCCGGGGCCGTCATCGTCGGCAAGTGCAACCTGCACGAGTTCGCGTTCGGCACCACCGGCGAAGAATCGGCCTACGGTCCGACCGGCAATCCCCACGCGCCGGCGCACGTGCCGGGCGGGTCGAGCAGCGGCTCGGCGGTCTCGGTCGCCGCGGGGATGGCCCTGGCCTCGATCGGCACCGACACTGGCGGCTCGATTCGTATTCCCGCGTCGGCCTGCGGCGTCGTCGGCCTGAAGCCGACCCACGGCGAGGTGAGCGCCGCAGGCGTCGTGCCCCTGGCGCCGTCCCTCGATCACGTCGGCCCGATCGCGCGTTCCGTCGGTGACGCGGCGCTGCTGTACGGCATCATGTGCGGCGCCCCGCGACGCGCCGACGGCGGCGGGCAGCGGGTCGAACCGCCGGCCGCCTCCCGGCCGCGGCTCGGCATCCCCCGCCGCTACTTTCTAGACCTGCTGGAGCCGGCCGTGGAAGCCGCGTTCGCCGACACGCTCGAGCGGCTCGCGCGGGCGGGGTGCCGGATCGACGACGTGGACATCCCGCATGCCGCCGACACGGGACCCGTCTACCTGCACACGCAGCTCGCCGAGGCGGCGGAACAGCATGGCGCCGATCTCGACGCTCGCCCGGACGCCTACGGCCGCGGGGTACGGCTGCGGCTGGAGCTGGGCCGCTACGTGCTCGCGGAGGACTACGTGCGGGCCCAGCGGGGACGGCGCATCCTGACCGCCGAGGTCGACGCGGCGCTCGAGAACCGCGCGGCGCTGCTGCTCCCCACGCTGCCGATCGTCCCGCCGCGTCTCGGCACCGCGACTGTCGCCGTCGGGGCGACGACCGAGACCACCCGGGCGCTGACGCTGCGCCTGACGCAGCTCTTCGACGTGACGGGACACCCGGCGATCTCCATCCCGTGCGGGACGGCCGGCGGCCTGCCGGCGGGCGTGCAGCTCGTCGGGCGGCGCGGCCGCACGGAGCGGCTGCTCGCCCTGGCCGCGGCCTGCGAGGGCGCCATCCGCGGCTGACGCGCGACTGGCTCGGCTCAGCTCTTCGCCTTCGCCCGCAGCTCGTCGTAGCTGCCGCCCGGGGTCGCCGCGGTCTCCACCGGCAGCCCGGCCTCCGCCCAGCCCTCGTGCACCACGGCCCCGGTGGCCCGGTCGCGCGCCCCGCCGAAGCCCCCGAGCACGTTGCTGACGTCGGTATAGCCGGCGGCGGTGAGGATCTCGGCCGCACGCTGCGAGCGGCCGCCCATCTGGCAACCGATCAGCAGCTTCGCGTCCGCGGCCTGCGTGGCCTTGAAGACGGCCAGGAAGTCGAGGTTCGGCTGCATCTGGCGGGTGGCCGGGTCGAGGTGCAGCAGCGGCACGTTGAGGGCGCCCGCCGGATGCCCGCCGTCGTACTCGGGCGTCGAGCGGACGTCGACGTAGGTGTAGCCCTCGTCGGTCTGCAGGGTGCGGGCGTCCTTGACGCCGACTTGTTTCACGCTCATGACCCGCGCATAGTAGCATTGCCGGCCGGTACGGACTTGATCGCACGGCTCTTTCACGAGTGGGAACGCCTTCTGGTCGCGACGACGACCGACCGGGTCGTCCGGCCCTTCGAATGGGGCCTCGACTGGATTCCGGAGGACGAGCGGGCGGCGGTTGCGCGAACGGACCACGGCGCCGGCGACGCGCGCTCGCCGGCGGATGCGTTGCGCGGATGGGCCGCGGACGCCACCGCCCACAGCGAGCGCTTCTACGCGGCGCCGCGGGGCCGCGACTTTCGCTTCGACGGCCGCCAGGTGCGCTTTCCCAGCGCGTTCCGGACGCCGCATCCCGACAACGACACGGTTCACGGGCGGTACTTTCCCGCGTCCTTCCGCCCCGGCGAGTCCCGCCGCGCCGTCGTCGTGCTCCCCCACTGGAACGCGGACCCGAACAGCCACCTCGCGCTCGCCCGCCTGCTCGCGCGGTTCGGGATCAGCGCCGTCCGCCTGAGCCTGCCGTACCACGACGCCCGCATGCCGCCGGAGCTGCACCGGGCCGACTACATCGTGAGCGCCAACCTCGGCCGCACGGTCCAGGTCTGCCGCCAGGCGGTCCTCGACACGCGGCGCGCCGTCGACTGGCTCGAGTCGCGGGGATACGAGCGGATCGGCGTGCTCGGCACGAGCCTGGGATCGTGCCTGGCGATGCTCGCCGCCGCGCACGACCCGCGCATCTCGGCCGCGGCGCTCAACCACATCTCGCCGTACTTCGCCGACGTCGTCTGGGAGGGGCTGTCGACGGCGCACGTGCGGGCCGGACTCGAAGGCTCCATCGATCTGGAGGCGCTGCGCGACGCGTGGCTGCCCATCAGCCCGGCGCCGTTCCTCGACCGCATGCGCGGCACGCGCACGCTGCTCGTCTACGCGCGCTACGACCTCTCGTTTCCGGTCCGCCTGTCCCGGCAACTGGTCGCCGGGTTCCGCCGGCGCGGGCTGAACCCGGAGGTCTTCGTCCTGCCCTGCGGGCACTACAGCACCGGGGTGGCGCCGTTCAACTGGCTGGACGGATTCGTGCTGATCCGCTTCCTCCGGCGGGCGCTCGGGGCGCCGGGCGGCGGTTCCCGCGGGGACCCTGAGATGTGCAGGTAGCGCAGCAGGTTCCAGACCACCTCGTAGAGCAACCCGGCGAGCTCGCGGACGAGCGGCGTCACGTCCCCCTCGGTCACGGCATCCGCCACCGTCACAGGCTCGGTGAACAGCAGCCAGATCGTGGCCGCGGCCAGTACGGCGGCCAGCAGGCCGGCGATGCCGACCAGGCTCATGCTCCAGCGGGCCAGTGACATGCTCGGGGGCCTTCAGAAATATAACGAACGAAAACCCGTTCCGGTTTCAACCGTCATCGAAAAAACTCGTCCACCGTCGCCTGCACCGGCTCCCCCAGGCCGAGCGACGCCAGCGACGGCCCGACGTCCGGCGGTCCGACCACCACCACGCGGAGGGCGTCGGGGTCGAGGCGGCGTCTCGCCGCGTCCGCCGCGGCGGCGGCGTCGACGGCGGCCACGCGCGATACGAAGGTCGTGTACTCGTCGTCGGGCAGCTCGAACAGCGCGAGCCGCATCGCCGCGTGCGCGACCTGCCCGGCCGTCTCGAAG
>CAZMWA010000078.1:0-13238 GCA_964569405.1 uncultured Vicinamibacteraceae bacterium
CATGCTCGGTGTTGTAGTGCATGGTGACAATGGCCTTCCGGCTCAGCTTGAGGAACGTCCCCAGCTTGTCGCCGTCGCGCCAGAGGACGCGCGACTCGAGGACATCGTTCTGCAGCTCGTGCGGCGGAATCGCGTATTGCAGGCCGTCGACCACATGGTCCACGTCGGCGTTGGGAACCAGGACGGCGCCGAACCAGTGGTGGATGCTGCCCTTCGGCACCTCGATCGATTCGCCCTCGTCGTCGACCGTCTCCGCCCGCCAGGTGATCGGCTGGCCGGCCAGCGCCTCCCGGCGCAGCGACTCCCCATCGTCGTGGAAGTCCAGCACGAGGAACCGGTCGCCGTCGCCGATCTCGCGGGCCATGCGGCGCTCGGTGGCCTCGACATACCGCTCCCACGCCGCGAGCGTCTCTTCCTTCAGCTCGGCGGCGTAGAGCGCTGCCGCGCCGGCGACCGCGAGGCCGAACGCCAGCGCCACGCGCGCCGCCGGCTGCCGGGCGGCTGGGCGGCGAAAGCGAGCTCTCATCGTCCGGCTCTCCTCGTCAGCGTACGCATCCTGCGAGCGCCGAGGCGGGGCGATCGTTCCTTGCACGAGACATGAGGCGGTCGTTCGCGAGGAAGTTCGCCAGTCGGCACGACGTGATCGCCATCATATTCGCGAACGGGCAACGGATGCCAAACATCGTCGCCCGCTGTCCGGTGAACGCGACATGCGCCGCTGCCCGCACGGCGCCGTGGCGCCGGCGGGTCGCGGTATCCTAGCGAGGCCCGATGCCGCTCGAGGTGACACTGCGTCCCCTGGCCTCCCGCGACGACTACGCCGCCTGCGTGCGGCTGCAGCGCGAGATCTGGGGCCGGGACTTCGCCGACGTCGTCCCGGCCACCCTCCTCATGGTCAGCCAGCGCGTGGGCGGCGTCGCCGCGGGCGCGTTCGGCGCCGACGGGCGGCTGCTCGGCTTCGTCTTCGGCGTCAGCGGCGTCCGCGACGGGGCGCCCGCCCACTGGTCGGACATGCTGGCCGTGCACCCGGACGCGCGGCGGCAGGGACTGGGCGTCCGCCTGAAGCGGTACCAACGCGAGCGGCTGCTCGCGGACGGCATCGAGATCGCAAGCTGGAGCTTCGACCCGCTCGTGACCGCCAATGCCAATCTCAACGTGAACGGCCTCGGCGCGCTGCCGGTGGAGTACGTCGTCGACATGTACGGCGACACGGGCAGCACGCTGCACCGGGGTCTCGCCACGGACCGTTTCATCGTCGACTGGCATCTGACCGGGGCCCGCGTCGAGCGCCTGCTGGCCGGCCGCGGCGCCCCCCTGCCGGACGCTGCGGACGCGGCGGCACCGGTCGACCTCGCCGGCCCCGCGCCCGGCGCGGCGCTCCCCGCCGCCCCCTGGGTGCGCGTTGCGGCGCCCGCCCGGATCGACGTGCTCAAGACGACGGAGCCGGCGCTGGCCCGCGCGTGGCAGCAACTGCACCGCCGCGTGCTGCCCTGGTATCTTGCCCGGGGCTACCGCGTGGCCGGCTTCCGCCATCTGCCGCCGCCGCACGACTCCGGGTACCTGCTGACGACCGAACGAGCCGGCTGAACGACCGATCGATGAGCATCCGTCTGACACGGGTCACGTTGCGGGAGATCAGGATGGCGCTGCGCGAGCCGTTCGAGATCTCGTCGGGCCGCACGACCGACCGGCGCATCCTGCTGCTCGAGCTCGAGGACGCGGACGGGACCACGGCCTGGAGCGAGTGCGTGGCCGGCGAGCAGCCGAGCTACTCGGCCGAGACGGTCGACACGGCCTGGCTGGCCCTCACCGAATGGATCGTGCCGCGGCTGCTCGGCCGGGGCGTTGCCCATCCACGCGCGCTCGACGGCCTGCTCCGGCGCGCGATTCGCGGCCACCCGATGGCCCGGGCCGCGGTCGAGATGGGCGCCTGGACGCTGCTGGCCGAGCGCGACGGCGTCAGCCTGTCGCGCCTGCTCGGCGGCACGCGCGACGCGATCGCGACCGGCATCTCCATCGGCATCCAGGCCAGCCCCGACGCGCTCGCCGACAAGGCCCGCGCCGCCCTCGCGGCGGGCTACCAGCGCATCAAGATCAAGATCCGGCCGGGCGCGGACATCGAGCACATCCGCGCCGCGCGCGAGGCGCTCGGCCCCCGGGCGGGACTGATGGCCGACGCCAACAGCGCCTATGCCCCCAGCGACGCCGAGCACCTGGCCGACCTGGACGCCTACCGGCTGCTGATGCTCGAGCAGCCGCTGGCGCAGGACGACCTGCTCCGCCACGCCCGGCTCCAGGACAGGCTGGCCACGCCCATCTGCCTCGACGAGTCGATTCGCCACGTCGAGGCGGCCGAGGACATGCTGGCCCTCGGCGCCGGGCGCATCGTGAACATCAAGCCGGGCCGCGTAGGGGGGTTCACGCAGGCCAGGGCGATCCACGACCTCTGCCGCCGGCACGCCGTGCCGGTCTGGTGCGGCGGCATGCTCGAGAGCGGCGTCGGCCGCGCCTGCAACGTGGCGCTCGCCTCGCTCCCCAACTTCACCCTGCCGGGCGACGTCAGCCCCAGCGCGCGCTACTGGGAGCGCGACATCGTGACGCCGGCGTGGATCATGGACGCGAACGGGATGGTGGCGGTGCCGGCGGACCGTCCGGGACTGGGCGTGGCGGTCGACGTCGACCGCGTCGACGACCTCACGGTGCGCACCCGGACGCTGGCGATGTCCTGACGCCGCCCGGGTCGCCGCCGGTGGGACGGAATATAATCGCGCGACGCTCTATCGACATCATGGAGGACAACCGCATGCGTCACCCCCGATTCCGCACGCCGGCCGCGGCAACGCTCGCGGCGACGGTGTTCACGCTGTTCACGGCGATGACGCTCGTCTCGGCCGCGTCCGAGAACTGGCCCGCCTTCCGCGGCCCGGACGCCGCGTCGGTGGCCGCCGACGACCCCCGGCTGCCCATCACCTGGAGCACCACGGAGAACGTCGTCTGGAAGACCCCGGTCGCCGGCCTGGGCTGGTCGTCGCCGGTGATCTGGGACGACCGCATCTTCCTCACCAGCGCGGTCAGCGAGGGTGAGGAGGAAGAGCCGCGCATGGGGCTGTACTTTCCGTACGGCTCGCCGGAGCCGATGCCCTCCGGCGGCCGCTTCCGCGATCCCGAGCCGGGCGACCTCATGGAGCGCTCCGAGGCGGTCCACCACTGGCTGGTCACCGCCATCGATTTCGAAACCGGCTCCGTGCTCTGGACGACGGAGGTGCACGCGGGCGTGCCGGACTTCGACCGGCACCTCAAGAACACGTATGCCTCCGCGACGACGGTGACCGACGGCGAGCGCGTGTACGCCTACTTCGGCAACATCGGGGTCTACGCCCTCGACATGGAGGGCAACCTGGTCTGGGAGAAGCGCTTCGAGGCAGCCCCCACGCGTCTGGGATGGGGTCCCGCGGCCTCGCCGGCGTTGCACGACGACACGCTGTTCGTCGTCAACGACAACGACGACGAGTCCTTCGTGGTGGCGCTCGACACGGCGACCGGCGCGGAGCGCTGGCGCGTCCACCGCGCAGAGGGGACGAACTGGTCGACGCCGTTCGTGTGGCAGAACGCGCAGCGGACCGAGCTCGTGACGGCCGGCAGCGACCGGGTGCGCGCCTACGACCTCGAGGGCAACGAGCTGTGGCACTTCAGCGGCCTGAACTCGATCTCGATCCCGCAGCCGTTCAGCGCCCACGGGCTGCTCTACGTCACGTCGGGCTACGTCGGCGACCAGGTCAAGCCGGTGTACGCCATCCGGCCCGGCGCGGCCGGCGACATCACGCTGCCGGACGGGGCGCGCAGCAGCGAGCACGTGGTGTGGTACGCCGACGACGCCGGGCCGTACCATCCGACGCCGCTCGTCTACGGCGACTACTACTTCACGCTGCACGACCGCGGCTTCTTCACCGTCCACGACGCGCAGACCGGCGAGGAGCTGTACTTCACCGAGGAGCAGATTCAGAGCCGGGAGGTCCGCCGCCGCGTGGCGCGCGGGGCCAACGGCTTCACCGCGTCTCCCTGGGCGTACAACGGCAAGGTGTTCGTGCTCAGCGAGGACGGCGACACCTACGTGCTGGATGCCGAGAACCGGTTCCGGGTGATTGCCACCAACCCGCTCGACGAGGTCGCCATGTCGAGCCCCGCGATCGCCCGCGGCAACCTGTTCATCCGCACCCGCTCGCACCTGTGGCGGATCACGGACACGTCGGCGTCCAGGTAGGGCTGCGGCCCGCGTCGCCGCGGGGTTCGACGCGATCGAGCCGGAGTGCGCGGGCGCGGCGTCTTTTCGTCCCCGGGCTGCGGCGCGGGAGCTGCCGGCTCGGAGGAGGTTCGTGAATGGCGCTGAATGCGTACCTGACGTTCGACGGCAACTGCCGTGAGGCGTTCGAGCTCTACCGCTCCGTCTTCGGGGGCGAGTTCTCCGTGCTGCAGACGTTCGCCGACGGCCCGCCGGACATGCCCCTGCAGGCGGGCGACAGGGACCGGGTGATGCACGTGTCGCTGCCGGTCGGCTCGAGCGTCCTGATGGGGAGCGACAGGACGACCGCGTCCGAGCCGCCGCTGGTTGCCGGCAACAACTTCTCGATCGCCATCGAGGGACGGAGCCGCGAGCACTGCGACGAGGTGTTCGCGAGGCTGTCGGAGGGCGGCTCGGTGCAGATGCCGCTGCAGGAGACGTTCTGGGGCGCGTACTACGGCCTGTGGACCGACCGGTTCGGCATCAGTTGGATGGTGAACTACACGCTGCCCCGGGACTGAGCGTTCCCAATGACCGCCGGCAAGGTCCGGCAGTACCCCAGGCGCGAAGGCGGGCGGCAGCCGTGACGCCCATCGTCGGCGCGGATCACGAGTTCCACGATCCGGCGTACGCCGCGGACTGGGGGGCACGCTTCGAACGGACGCCCGGCCGTCTCGCCCTGTTCGACCTGATGCTGTCGGAGCTGCGGAGCGGGATGCCGCCCGACGGGCGCATCCTCGAGCTGGGCATCGGGCCGGGCCATCTCGCCGCCTACCTGCTCGACGCCCTCCCCGCGGTGCGCTACCAGGGCGTCGATTTCTCGCGGCCGATGCTCGACATCGCCGCCCGACGGCTGCGTTCCCACGCGGGCCGCGTCGCCTTCTCGCGGACGGATCTCGTGGCCGACCCCTGGTGGCGGGACCTCGCCGGCCCGGTCGACGCCGTCGTCTCGACGTGGGCGCTCCACGACCTGGGCGCCCCGGCCCATGTCGAGCGCGTCTACGCGGCGTGCGCGAAGGTCCTCGGACGACGGGGGCTGCTGCTGAACGGCGACTTCATCAAGCCGGCCCGCGCCGTGCACGAGTACGAACCCGGCCGGTTCGAGATCGCGACCCATCTGGACCTGCTGCGCCGCGCCGGATTCGCCGCCGCCGACTGCCTGCGGGTGTTCGACGAGGAGCTGGAGGCGCCAACCGCCGCCGACAACTACGCCTGCTTGCGCGCGAGCGGCGGCTCCCGCGTTGCCGGGTGACGGTCGTTCGGCGTTTCGGCGCGCGGGCGCAGCGGGCGCAACGAGGCCGCCTCCCGGTGGTCAGCCGCAGCCGTTGACCGGACGCCGCTGGATCTCCGACTCGCAACGCACCCAGTCGTAGATCCGCCCGGCGAGCAGCGCGCCCGCGATCGGCCCCAGCCAGTACACCCAGTGGGCCGCGAAGTAGCCGCCGACCAGGGCCGGGCCGAACGAGCGGGCCGGATTCATCGACGCACCCGAGATGGGACCGGCAAACAGCGCCTCCAGCATCACGGTGCCGCCGACGGCGATGGCCGCCAGTTGGCCGTTGGCGCGGGCATCCGTCGCCACCGCCATGATCACGAACATCAGAAAGAAGGTGAGCAGGACCTCGAGGCCCAGCGATTGCCCGGCAGACCCCGCCGGCAGCGTCGCCCCGAGACGCCCGTGGTCGCCGATCAGGACGAGGATGACCAGGCTCGCGGCGCCGGCGCCCAGGAGCTGCGCGCCCACGTACCACGGCACCTCCCGTCCCGGAAAGCGCCCCGTGCTCCAGAACCCCAGGGTCACGGCGGGATTGATGTGCGCGCCGGAGATGTGGCCCAGGGCCAGGATCATGACCGCGACGACCAGGCCGAAGGTCAGGCCGATCCCCACGTGCGTCACCGTGCCCCCCGTCGCTGCGTTGATCACGATGGCGCCCGTTCCGGCGAAGACGAGCCCGAACGTCCCGATCAGCTCCGCGACAGCCCGTTTCAGCAGTGATTGTTGCATCGTTAATCCTGGTGTCGGCGGCGATCACCCGCGTCCCTCCATCCATTCATGGAGGGCATTCCGGTCGTCGAAGTTCGCGTCCGGAGTAGGGCGCGCCTCGGTGGTCAGCAACCAGAGCCTCGCGGAACAGATGGTCAGCGAGGCTCTGGGTGATTCGCCTGCTCGGCGCGCGTGCCGCGCAGACCGTTCGTCATGGCGTAGTTGCCCTCGTGGCAAGCGTACTCGAACAGCGGGGATCCGGTCCGGGTCATCGGGATCGCCGCCGTCCAGGGTCTGGTGTCCACCGTCGGATCGGTCACGGTGAACCGGTAGTCGATGGTGTCGGGGCCGACGCGGGTGAACCGTTCGACGAAGTGCAGGTGCTTCCCCGTGGAGAACACCGGGAAGTAGATGCCGAAGAAGTTCGGCCGCTGCTCGGTCTCGGGCGAAAAGTTGGTCGACTCCACCACCAGCGTGTCGCCCTCCCACCGGCCGCGGGGGTCGCCGAGCCACTGGCGGATCCGATTCGGCAGGTGCGCCCGGCCGTCCAGCGGGATGATGCGCGCGTCGTGGACCATCTCGATCTGCACGACGACGTGGTCGGGCGTCTGCAGAATCAGGTAGTTGTGGTTGTAGAAGCCGGGGATCATGGCGCCGGGCAGGCCGCGCGTGATGCAGCGGTCCAGGATGTTCAGGTCCTCCCAGGTGGTGGGCGATGCCGTCCAGCGGGCCATGAACGCGTCGTGCCGGCGCTGCGCCGCCGTGGTCATGGCGGGCAGCTTGCCGTGCGGCGGGTCGACGATGAGCGACGTCTGGGACAGCAGGCGGCCGCGCTCCACCCAGAACTCGTTGTAGCCGCCCCGGCCGCGCCCGTCGGGCCCGTCGAAGCTGACCTCGGCGGCCACCCGGGGATCCCGCAGCGCCAGCTCCTCGGCGGTCAGCGCCGCCTGCCCGGCGAGGTCGTCGGGGCGTTGCAGCGGGGTCGTGGTGGTGTTCGTCCAGAGTCCCTGCAGGTCCGGGTCGCCCCACGGCGTGCGCGGCCCGTCGGCGGCGGACTGCGCGAGGCCGGCGGCCGGCGCGAGCACGAGCGCGCCGACGACGATTGCATGCTTGCTGGACACGGGCTCCTCTCCTTTCGCGCCGCCGCGGCCGTTGACAGCGTCAGGAACCGTTACATACCATGCCGGAGCGGCTCGAGGCGAGCACTCCCATGCTCCGGACGCCCCTCAGCCGCCGTGCTCGGGTTCGACGACGCGCAGCTCTGCGAAGTAGCGTCGATAGAAGCCCCGGTCCCGCGTCACGAGCGCCTGCGCGCGGGTCTGCGCGTGCGCCGCGACCAGGAAGTCGGCAACCATCCGGGTGCGCCGGCCGCCGTGCCGCCGATACTGTCGCCACTGGCGGGCCGCCAGGCTGGCCGCGCGCTCGTCGAACGGATCGAATACGATACCCGCCGCATCGAGCGCGCGCCGCATGCCTTCCGTGCGCGGGAAGAACGCGCCCACCTCGGCCCACACGACCGGACAGACCACCAGGCGCCCGAGTTCGCGGGCGGCATGCAGTGCGCGCAGCGACGCGGGCCCGTGCGAAGAGTCATCGGTGAGCACGTCCAGCAGTACCGAGCTGTCGATTGCCGATATCACGCGACGTTACCCTGCCTCGCCGTCCCGAGACCGTTCCCAACCGGCTCCCCGCGCGACATCGAGGTAGGCGTCGACGTCCACCGGTTCGCCGACGAGGCCGACAAGCTGTCGGAGCGGGTCCGCGGCAGGGCGCCGCCGGACAAGCAACCCGCCGTCTCGTTCCTCGAACTCGAGCTCGTGGCCGGGCTCGAGCCCCAGGCTATCGCGCAACGGTTTCGGGATTGTCACTTGACCCTTCGCGGTGAGCCTCGATACCATACCGGCATTGTAGGAATTCGTACTGCAAGTGGCAACATCCTGTTTGTCAACAACTTGGCAAGTGAGAGCACCATGGAGCGGAGCCTGGATCAGAGCCGGCGCGAGTTTCTGAAGAGCGCGGGCGTCGTGGGGGCGGCGGCGGTGGCGGCCAACGCCGCGCGCGGGGGCACGGCCCGGGCGCAGGTGGCTGCGGCGCAGGCGGGCGTCCGGACGGTCCGCACCTCGGTGCTCGAAATCGGCTACGAGGAGAGCGGCGACAGCGGCGGCGTCCCCATCATCCTCCTGCACGGCTTTCCGTACGACATCCGCGCGTGGGACGGCGTCGTCCCTCCGCTCGCCGAGGCCGGCTACCGTGTGCTCGTGCCGTACCTGCGCGGCTACGGCCCGACGCGGTTCCTCGACCCCGACGCGCCGCGCATGGCCGAGCAGGCCGCCATCGCCCAGGACGTCGTCGACTTCGCCGACGCGCTGGGGATCGAGCAGGCCGCGCTGGCCGGATTCGACTGGGGCAACCGCGCGGCGTGCATCACGTCGATTCTCCATCCGGAGCGCGTGAGGGCCCAGGTGGCCATGGGCGGCTACTCGGTGCAGGACACCGTCTCACCGTCGCTGCCGTCTCCCTCGGCCCTCGCCGAGGCGCGCCTCTGGTACCAGTGGTACTTCAATACGGAGCGCGGCCGCGCGGGACTCGAGGCGCACCGCCACGCCATCGTCCGCTACCTGTGGGAGACATGGTCGCCGACCTGGGAGTACACCGACGAGGCGTACGACCGCTCGGCGCCGTCGTTCGACAACCCCGACTTCGTCGACATCGTGATCCACTCCTACCGGCACCGGCACGGCTACGCCCCCGGGGAGGAACGCTTCCTGGACGTCGAGCGGCAATTGGCGGAGCGGCCGACGATCGGCGTGCCCGCCATCGTGCTGCGCGGGGCCGACAGCGGCTTCGGCCCGCCGTCGCCCGACCCATCCGGCGACCAGGCCCGGTTCACGAACCTGGTCGCACGGCGGATCGTCGAGGGGGCGGGGCACGACCTGGCACCGCAGCGGCCGGACGCCGTCTCGGCGGCGCTCCTCGAGCTGCTGGGTTGACGGGCCGGAGGGGTGCAGCCCGCCGGTCACTGATGCCGGACCCGAGCTCCCCGCGCGCCTGCCGGACCGTCCCCGGCGGAATCCCGGCGGTCCTCGCGCTGTCGTTCGCGGCCGCCTGCCTGCCCGGCGGCGGCAGCGGCGGCAGCCCGCCCGGCCGGGAGCACGGGGTCGGCGCGGCCGGCGTCGCCTACGTCGATGAGGCAGCCTGCGCGGCGTGCCACGAGGCCGAGCACCGCGCCTGGACCGGGTCCCATCACGATCTCGCCATGCAGCCGGCCACGCCGGAGACCGTCCTCGGCGACTTCGGCGATGCGACCTTCAGCCGCTTCGGCGTCACGTCCCGGTTCTTCGTTCGCGACGGGCGCTTCTTCGTCAGTACGGAGGGTGCGGACGGGGCGCTCGCCGACTTCGAGCTGACGCACACCTTCGGCGCCGAGCCGCTGCAGCAGTACCTCGCCCCGTTTCCGGGCGGCCGGCTCCAGAGCCTGCCGATCGCCTGGGACACCCGGCGGGGCGAGTGGTTCCATCTCTATCCGGACGAGCGCATCGCGCCGGGCGACCCGCTGCACTGGACCGGGCGCTACCAGACCTGGAATGCGATGTGCGCGGCCTGCCACTCGACCAACGTGCGGAAGAACTACGACGCCGCCAGCGACACGTACCGCACGGTGTGGGACGCCATCGACGTCGGCTGCCAGGCCTGCCACGGGCCGGGCGCGCGCCACGTCGAGCGGGCGCGCGGCGAGCGGTCCGGGCCCGCCGGCGGCGGCGCGGCAACCGGCCTGGTCGTGGACCTCGGCCAGCCGCGTGCGGAGACGGAGATCGAGGCTTGCGCCGGCTGCCATTCGCACCGGCAGCCGATCGGCGCGATCGACCGCCACGCGCGGCCCTTTCTCGACGACTTCCTCCCGAGCACGCTCCGCGACGGGCTTTACTACCCGGACGGCCAGATTCGCGACGAGGTGTACGTGTGGGGGTCGTTCGCGCAGAGCAGCATGTACCGCGCCGGCGTGCGCTGCTCGAGCTGCCACGACCCGCACGGCCTCGACCTGCGCTTCGAGGGCAACGCCCTCTGCCTGCAGTGTCATCGCGAGACGCCGGACGCGCGGTTCCCGACGCTGAGGCCCGCGCGCTACGACACGCCGGCGCACCATTTCCACGAGCCGGCGTCGACCGGCGCGCAGTGCGTGGGCTGCCACATGCCGGCGCGCACGTACATGGTCGTCGACGCGCGGCGCGACCACAGCCTGCGCGTGCCCCGACCCGACCTCTCCGCCGCCCTGGGCACGCCGAACGCCTGCACGCTGTGCCACACCGACGAGACGGACGCGTGGGCGGCGGCCCGCGCCGCCGACTGGTGGGGCGCGCCGCGATCGCCGCACTTCGCGGAAGTGCTCGCCGCGGCCAGGCGCGGCGACCCCGCCGCCGAGACCGGTCTGCGCGCGCTCGCAAGCGATCGGAGCCAGCCGCCCATCGTGCGGGCCACCGCGCTCGAGCACCTCCGGCCGCACAGTCCCCGCGCGCTGCAGGCCGCCGCCGCCGCGGCCGCCGACCGGGACCCGCTGGTGCGGGTCGCGGCGGCGGGCGTCCTGGAGCGCGTCGATCCCCGGCGGCGGATTGCGGCCCTGGCGCCCCTGCTCGACGATCCGATCCGTGCGGTCCGCATCGAGGCGGCCAAGGCGTTGACGTCGGTTCCGCGCAGCGCGTTCGACGCGCGTCAGGCGCCGCGCTTCGAGGCGGCGCTGGCGGAGCTCGTCGCCGCGCAGGCGGCGTCGGCGGACCTGCCCGGGGCACACTTGAATCTCGGCGTCCTGCACTCGCGCCAGGGCAACCCGGCGGAGGCGGAGCGCGCCTACCGCCGGGCGCTGCGGCTCGATCCCGGCTTCGCCCCGGCCGCGCTCAATCTGGCCAACCTGCTCAACCGGCAGGGGCGTAACGACGCGGCCGAAGCGGCCCTTCGAGAGGCCCTCGAACGAGCCCCGGGGGAAGGCGAGCTGCACTACTCGCTGGGTCTGCTCCTGGCCGAGGCGGAACGCTACGAGCCGGCCGCCGCGAGCCTGGGGCTGGCGGCCCGGATGCTGCCGGCGCACGCCCGCGTCCGCTACAACCAGGGGCTGGTCCTCCAGCGGCTCGGCCGGATGGACGCAGCCGAGGCCGCGCTCGTCGCGGCGAACACGATCGCCCCCCGCGACCCCGACGTGCTGGCGGCGCTGGTGCAACTGCTGCTCGGCAGGGGCGACCTCGCCCGCGCGCAGGCCCATGCCGAAGCCCTGCAGCGACTCGATCCCGCCGCCGCCGGACCCCGGCGACTGCTCGAGGAGGTCCGGCGCCGCGCGGGGCGGCCTTGATTCGCCGCCATCCCGGCCGTACGATTCACAGCGCGCGAGTGGCGGGGCTCCGCCACGGACTGTGGGAGGTGGGATTGTGTCCGATCGCCGGTTGAAGTACCTGCTGCTGGCCGTCCTCGCGCTCGGCCAGTTGCCGCACGCCGCCGCGCAGTCGTCCGGGCCGTCCGCCGGGCGCCCGAACGTACTCATCATCCTCGCGGACGACATGGGCTGGAACGACGCGTCGTTCCACGGGGGCGACATACCCACGCCCAGCATCGACCGGCTGGCCGCCGAGGGCGTCGAGCTGGACCGCTTCTACACCAACCCGAAGTGCACGCCCACCCGTGCCGCGCTGCTGACCGGGCGCGACCCGCTCGAGCTCGGCCTGACCTACGCGACCGTCTACCCGTGGAGTCCGTTCGGCGTCGCCGTCAGCGAGCATTTCATGGGCGAGTCGTTCGGCAGCCAGGGCTACGACACGGCGGCGATCGGCAAGTGGCACCTGGGCCACACGGTGCCGGCGCACCACCCCAACAGGCGGGGGTTCGACTACTTCATGGGCTCGCTCAACACCGGCGGGGACTACTTCACGCACCGCAACCAGGGCGGCTACGACCTGCAGCGCAACGGCGAGAGCGTCCCGGAGCTGGCGGGGCAATACAACACCGACGTCTACACCGGCGCCGCCGTCGACTGGCTGCGGAACGTGCGCGACAAGCGGAAACCGTTCTTTCTGTACGTCGCCTACAAGGCGCCGCACTCGCCGTTCCAGGCCCCGCCGGAACTGATCGACGAAGCCGGCGGCATCTATCCGGCGATGATGGTCTCGATGGACGACGGCATCGGCAGGATTCTCGACGCGCTCGAGGCCGAGGGCGTCGCCGACGACACGATCGTGATGTTCCTGAGCGACAACGGCGCCACGGCCGGCAACGGCAGCAACGCGCCCCTGCGCGGCTACAAGCTGGAGACCTACGAGGGCGGCATCCGCGTGGTGTCGGTCATCCGCTGGCCGGGCATGTTGCCGCCCGGCGCCGTCAGCACGCAGGTGATGACGTCCATGGACGTCTTTCCGACCCTCGCGGCGGCCGCCGGCGTCGAGGTGCGGGCCGAGCGCGAGCTCGACGGCGTGGACCTGTGGGCGGAGATCAGCGGCGGGCGGGCCACGCCGCGCGCGGACGACATCTTCTACGCCTCCGAGACCGCGCTGGGCAGGCAGTTCTCGTGGAGCGTGCTGCGCGGCAACATGAAGCTGGTGCAGAAGGTGGACCAGACGTTCGAGAGCCTCACCGTCGTCAACGAGCTGTACGACGTGTTCGCCGATCCGGGCGAGACCGACGACCTGGCCGGCGCCCATCCGGGCCTCGTGGACGAGCTCGTGGACGCCCTGATCGCGTGGCGGCGGCAGCACCCCTACGCCGGCAGCCACGCGCGCGTCGTGCCCCACCCGGGGTGGCGCGCGCCGCTGGACTGGGCGCGGGCCATGCAGCTCAACGGCCTGAACGTCAACCCGCATCCGGGCGACAACATCTACGGCTTCGGCCTGCGGCCGCGGCCCGGCGAGGTGACCGAGCCGCAGCGCCGGCTGGACAGCGCCTACGGCAACCGCGGCCGCCTCATATATCCATAACGGGACGGGGCTGCGCCCCAAGCCC
>CAZMWA010000079.1:0-3136 GCA_964569405.1 uncultured Vicinamibacteraceae bacterium
GCCGCAGAACTGGAAGTTCAGCCCCTCCGCGGCGGCGTCGGTGCACAACAGCAGGTCGGCCTCGCCCTCCCGGAAGCGGCGCTTGACCTCGTCGCGGCCGATCGTGCTCCAGGCGCCGCCGGCGGAACGGACCTCGCCCCCGCGGCCCGAGAAGCACATCAGGCGCGAGGCGCCCGCATGCGGGTCCGTGGGCTCGGGCGACTCCGGCCGTGGCCGATCGGCTCGCGCGGGGTCGGGACTCTGCGACCCGTCCGCACGCGACTCGGGAACGCCCGGCTCGGCCTCGGTCGGCGCAGCGTCCCAGCCGCCCAGCTCCTCGCGCAGGAAGTCCATCGTGTCGGTGTACTGCGTGAACACCATCGCCTGGGCGAAGCCGTCGCGGCGCAGCTCGAGGATCACGCGCTTCAATTCCTGCACCTTGCCGTCCGCAGGCAGACGGCGGATGCCGTCGATCAGCCCACGGATGTCGGCGGCCTCCTCCAAGGCCAGCGCCTGCTGCTCCAGCACCGCCACCTCGTCGACGTCCCGCGCCTCGTCCGACGTCTCGTCGTCGGACACGTCCTCGTCCAGGCTGGGTAAGAGCGCGGCCGGCGCATCGGACGGCCCGGTGGCGCCGACATGGCTGTCGCCGGCCGCGGCCACCGCCCCGAGGTGCCGTTCGAGCGTCGTGCGCAAGGCCTGGAAGCTGCTGGCGAGCCGGCGGCGGTAGATGGTCATGACGAACCCCACGGCGGTGCGCTCGTCGGCCGCCGCCTGGTTGTAGGTGGTGGCGATGTAGTCCTCCACCGCGTCGTATAGCGCCCGCTCGTCGGCGGTCATCTCGACGAAGCGGTCCTCGACCCTGCGTTCGGCTATCGGCGTCGCCAGCAGCCCCTTCTCGTGGTACCGGCGGAGCAACTCGCGCGTGTGTCGCGACACCAAGTGGCGCACCGGCGTGTGCGATCGCATGAGGGCCAGCGCCGCCCGCCGCTCCGGCGTTTCGAGCTGCCGGCGGGGAATGCTGGCGGGGTCGCGCAGCGCGCGGAGGACGCGGTCGGCGCGCAGGGGCGACAGCTCGGCAATCCGCCGGGCGTCGGACGCCGCGATCGGTCCGAACTCCCGCTCCGCCGCCCGGAACAGCCGCGCCATCCGCTCGACGGCATCGGGGGACGGGCTCGGCGCCGCGACGTCCTCGAAGAACCGCAGAAACGCCGGCCCGCTCCAGTCGCCCGGCAGGCCCAGCAGGTTCAGCAGGTCCCAGACCTCGATGGGATGCACCTGCATGGGCGTCGCCGTCAGCAGCAGCAGGCCGGCGGCGCGGTCCTTCAGACCCTGCATGAGACGCAACAGCGCGTTCGGTCCCCCTTCCTGCGCCGATCCCGCCGCTCGCCGCCGGGCGTGATGGGCTTCGTCGAGCACCACCAGGTCCCACGGCGGCGCTTCATCGAGGAGGACCTGCGCCCGGTCATGGCGCCGCATCAACTGGCTCGAAGCGATGACGACCGGCTCGGCGTGCCACGCATCCGGGGCAACGGGGCGCCGCTCGCTCCCCCGCCGAGCCGGGGATGCGTACCAGACGAGCTGGCGCCCGTCGTAGATCGGCCAGTTCAGGTTGAACTTCTCGCGCAGCTCGATCTGCCACTGGCGGAGCACCGCCTTCGGGGCCAGGATCAGAATCCGCTTCGCGCGCCCGGCGAGCCACGCCTGCCGCAGCAGCAGGCCGGCCTGGATGGTCTTGCCCAGCCCCACCTCGTCGGCGATGAGCAACCGCGGCGGCCAGTGCGAATAGAGCCGCTCGAACGCCCGCACCTGATGCGGCCACGGCGTGACCGCGGCCGTGGCCTCGCCGACGCGCGCGCCCCCGTCGGGCAGCGCCGGCGCCCGGCCGATGAAGGCCCAGACCCGACTGCGCAGATCGCCGGCGGGCTCGGGGTCTTCATCGGCTTGGTCGCCCCCTTCCGGAGCCGGAACGACCGGGACCGCAGGCGGCGGGTCCGGCCCCCCGCCTCGCAGGCGCGCCGGCAGATCGCTGTCGGGCATGAAGCGCATCAGGTCGCGGCGCACCGCCTCGGGGGTGTCGAGCACGATCACCCGCTTTGCCTTGTCGGCCCAGATGCGTCCGAAGTTGGCCTCCTCGTCGTCGACGCGCTTCGGCTCCGGCCCCCAGCTCGTGTAGACGTTGATGCTCTCCCAGTTGTGGCGCCAGCCCGCCGCGGTCTCGTTGAGGCTGCCGTTCCAGGCGAGCCGGTCGCCCGCCCGGTCCGCCACGACGCCGGCCTTCTCGTGGAAGATGCCGTCCTCGGGAATCGGCCGGCGCTCGGCGTCGCACGGCACCGCGACCTTCACGTCGAGATGGCCGCGCGCCACCATCCACGCCAGCAGCTCCAGCGCGTCGGCGGCGTCGGCGTCGGGCGGCGCCAGCGGCACCTCGGCGAGATGGCGCTCGACCCGCTCGCGCAGCGCCGCACCGCGTTGGATGGCTTCGATCTCGGCCGGCGGCAGGGTGCAGCCGACCACGAGACGCATGTGGCCGCGGTTGCGGACCAGCCCGTCGATGCCGCGGGCGGCCAGCGCGAGCGCCCCGGCGTTGAAGTAGCCGGTCAGGCGGTCGTACCGCTCCGCGTCCTCGAGCGCCGGGACGTAGAACAGCCGGACCAGGTCGCCGTCGTCCGGGGTGTACTTGCGCTGCCACGAGCGGCCGGCGAGCATCCGTCAGCTCTGCCCGCCTCTACGACGGGCCACGCCCTCCTTGCCGGGGCGAACGACGGGCCGAGGCGGGTAGCGCACACAGGGGCGGCCAAGAGTACGCTCCAGCTCCTGGGCGTGCCTGACGAGGGCCGCGATGTCGTTGCCGTGCCTCGCGAAGATCTTCGCCCGCACGCGCCGTACTTCCGCGACGATCGGATCATCGATGCGGCTACTCATGCTCCATCTCCCTGAGCTGGCTCGGCGTGCAGATGACCGGCGGCTCGCGACCCGCATCCCGGCACACCCGCTCGATGCGGGCCGCCGCGACCGGATTCGCGAGATGCCTCATGTTCCACGTCACCAGATAATCTACTCCGTTCAGGGCCGCGATGGCGGCATGAACGGCATCGGCGGCGGCATCGGCCGGAAACGCATGCGCATCGACGAGAGCCCGGCCCAACGCCGTGGC
>CAZMWA010000080.1:0-20180 GCA_964569405.1 uncultured Vicinamibacteraceae bacterium
GGATATCGACCAGACGCTACGACACCGATGGGAGGCAACTGACCGAACGAACGTCGCTACGCTCCGATGAGCGCGATCCACTTCACCGAAATCCGTGATCCACTTCCCCGGAATCGGTGATCCACTTCAGCGAAATCCGCATGGGTCAGACGATCGTCTTGCGGACGCCGCCCGGGTGCGGGTCGACGCCGAGCGCGTCGTAGACGGCGCGCTGCTCGGGTTCGGGTTGCGTGGCGGTGCGCACGTGCAGGGTGCGGCCGTCTGGCCGTCGGAAGGTGGCGGTGACGCGCTGCTGGCCTTCGACGAGACGTCTGAGGGTGGTCCAAGCGGCGTGGCTGCCGTGGGCGCGCAGGCGGGTTCGGATGAGCTGGACGAGCTGGTAGGCGATGACGGTGATCAACAGGTGGCCGTCGGCGCGTCGCGGCTTGCGGTGGTAGATGGGTCGCAGGCCGAGCTCGGACTTGAGCGAACGGAAGACGGCTTCGACGTCGGTGAGCGTGGTGTAGGTGCGCCAGAGCGTGTCTTCGTCCCAGTCGGTCTCGCTGCTGCGCAGGCAGTAGACGCCGGGATGGGTGAGCATCGAGCCGTCGTGGGGGCGGCGGGTCCAGGTGACGGCGACGGCCTGGTTGCCGGTCTCGTCGGCGGTGACGTCGATCTGGTAGTGGGCGGCGACACGGGTATGCCGGGCCTTGAGGCGCCCGATGCGCTGCCAGACCTGGTCGACGCGCTTGTGGGCGCGCGGCCGTGACAGTCCGTCGTTGAGCTTGGTCAGGGCGGCCTCGAAGCGAGTGGCGAAGCGCTCGACGATGCCGCGTTCCTTGTCGGCCCGCTCCTCCGAGTAGCAATAGAGGCGGACCTCGTCGGGGTCGGTGGCGACCACCTTGTGCAGATGCACGGTCTGTTTGGATTGCGTCTGGATCGACACGGCGGCGTCGGCGTCGAACTGGCGGTGCCGCTCGCGGCTGACCACCAGGTAGCGATAGTGGTTCTCGCGGAGCCAGGTGATGGCGGCCTCGGTGGCGATGCCGCGGTCGACGACCACGAGGGCGCCGGCCGGCGCGGCGAGCGCGTCGAGCATGCCGGCCAGGGTGCGGTGTTCGCGGACATTGCCGGCGAAGACCTTCGAGCGGCGCACGAAGCCGCTGGCATCGAGCATCAGGCCGAGGGTCAGCAAGGGGCAATCGCTGCGCCTCTCTTTCGAGTGCCCGCGCTTGGCCTGCGGTTGCTCGTTGGCCTCGCCTTCGAAATACGTGTTGGTCAGGTCGTAGAGGGTGACGGTCGGCTGCAGGTCCAACAGGCCGAGGGCGCGGTCGAACAGGTGCGTCTCGATCGCGTCGCGATGTTTCACCAACTGGTCCGAGGCGCGGTAGAGCTGCATGGCGCCGACGGTCTCGAAGTCGACGCCGAGCAACTCGCCGAGGCCGCTCTGGTGCTGCAGCCAGCGATGCGTCTCGCGCTCGGAGGCCGGATGGGCCATGCGCCCGACGATGACGCCGGCCGCCGCGGTGCGCAACGCGCCATTGACACCCAGGCGGGCCAACAAGTCCGGCAGGCCGACTTGCTCGAGCGCCCACAGACCGAGCTGCTCGACGCCGACGCTGCGGGGGCGGACCAGGCGCAACGAGTCGACGTCGACCCGCTGGATATCGGCCGTGGTGCCGGTCGGTGTGCTCGCCTGCGCACCGCGCGCGAGCAGCTGCGCGGCGATGCGCTGCGCTTCCTCCTCGACGGCGGGCGGACAGTCGGCCATCAGGGGCGCTTGGCCGCTGAGCACGTCGGTGATACGGGTGCACAGCAACGGCCAGTCAGCCTGGGCAATGTCGAAGTGGCGCCCCAGGTTGAGCAGCGTGCGCTGACGCACGGTGTGGCCGAGGCGTTCGGTGTGGACCAGGCGGTGTGAGAAATAGGGCTTGCCGTCCGCGGTCCGGCGAGTCTGGGTGCGCCGAATGAACACGCTGCCACGATAGCGGGGCGTACTACCGCGGCGCAAGGCACTCGATACGATTATGGCACTACATCGCGTTCCACCAAAACCCGATCATTTAGAATCAACAAGTTGCAGGCGCGTACACCTCGAAATACCGCCCAAAAAGGGCAAAATCGCCCTTCAACTTGGTAAACATGGGCTAGACGGGGCTGCGCTCCGCACCCCCGGCGTCCGCTTGCGGAAGCCCCTTGCGGAGTTTTCAACGGGGGACGGGGTCGTGGTCTCGGCGGTCCAGCCTGGCCCGCAGTTCCTCGACCTCGGCCTGCAGGCGCTTCAGCTCCTCCGCCATCCGCGGCAGGCGGCCGACGTGGGCTACCTGGGACTTGACGTCCTTGAGGGGACGGGCCGGCGTTCCCCAGTAGATCTCGCCGCCCGGCACGCGCTTGCGGCTCACCACGCCGCCCTGCGAGCCGATCAGCGCGTGGTCGTCGATGCGGCAGTGATCCCCGATCCCGACCTGTCCGCCGACCGTGGCGTAGCTGCCGATCCGCGAGCTGCCCGCAATGCCCGTCTGCGCCGCGATGACCGTATGGGCGCCGATCCGCACGTTGTGCCCGACGTGGCACAGGTTGTCGAGCTTGGCGCCGGTCTCGACGGCGGTCTCGTCCAGCGTGCCCCTGTCCACGCAGGTGTGCGCTCCGAGCTCGACGTCCGGGCCAATCTCCACGCGGCCGACCTGCGGAATCTTGACGTGCCGGGACCCGTCGAAGACGAAGCCGAACCCGTCCGCGCCCAGCACCGCGCCGGCATGCACGACCACCCGGTCGCCGAGCTCCACGTCCGGATAGAGCACGGCGTGCGGATAGACGGTGCAGTCGGCGCCTATCCGGCAGCCGGCGCCGATGTAGCAGCCCGGATACACGACTGTGCGGGCGCCCACGCGCGCACCGCGTTCGATCAGCGTCCAGGCCCCGACGGCCACGTCGACCGCCAGCGCGGCCTCGTCGTGTATCAGCGCGGTCGGGTGCACTCCCCGAAACGGCGGCGTTGCCGGCAGCAGCCACTGCGCGGCCCGCGCGAACGCCACGCGCGGATTGTCGACCACGATCACGGTGCGCTCCGGAAAGTCGCCCGCGGGGACCAGCACGCACGAGGCGCCCGAGGCGGCCACGCGGTCGAGGTGGCCGGTCTCGGCATACGCGAGCGCGCCGGCGCCGGCCTGCTCCAGGCTGCCCACGCCGTGGATCTGCCGGTCGGCGTCGCCCTGCAGCGCGCCGCCCACGAAATCCGCGATTTCTCGAGTGGTTCTCATACGATCTCCCGTGCGAATCATAGCCTCTGCCCGGGCGCCTCCCGGCCAGCGGCCGCGCGCCGCCCGACGTCTGGCCGGATCGCCAACCTCGACCTGACGGACAGGGAGACCTGCCGCCAACCCGCCGGCGCGGGGCGCGGGGCCCCCTGCAAGCGGACGCCGGGCGTTCGCGGCGCAGCCCCGTCCGACTCACGCCCGCAGGTCGTAGCAGAGCAGCCGGGGATTCGTCCCGTTGAAGACGTCGCGGGTGTTCTGCACCACGTAGAGGAGGCCGCGGCTGAGAACGGGGAGGGCCCACGACTCGCGCGCCGCCATGAGCCAGGCGCGGGAGATTTCCACGTGGCCCCGCGGGGTCAGGTCGAGCCACAGCAGGTGGCCCAGCTCGCCCAGGCAGAGGAACTGGCCGTCCGCCGCCAGCAGCGAGCCCCGGTAGGTGCTCATCAGGGTCTGCTGCCTGCGGCCGTTCCGCTCGAGCTCTTCCGGCCACTCGGGCACCGCACGCCAGGCCACCTCGCCGCTTGCGGCATCGATGCAGACCAGCGAGGCGTCGCCCGGGTTGCGTCCGTCGAACGCGTAGAGGTAGCCGTCGCGGTGGATGGCGGTGTTGAAGTGGATGCCGACGTCGGCCGTGCGCCAGGCGACGCGGGGCGTGAAGTCCGGCAGGATCTCCACCGCCACGCTGCCCGTGCGGTAGCTGGAGCTGAGGAACACCCTGTTGCCGAAGACGACCGGCGTGCAGGCGTTGGCCGATTCGAAGGTGCGGCTGCGGAACGGGAACTCGAAGTCCACCGCGCCGTTCGTCGGGTCGATGGAGAGCAGCCCGCCGCTCGGCGGCGACGACTCCCCGCCCGCGAAGACGAGCACGCGGCGCCGGCCGTGGATGACGGCGGGCACCGGCGAGGCGTAGCTGGCGCCCCATTCGGTGCCGGCGCGCCACACCTCGTCGCCGGTCAGCGTGTCGAACGCCGCCACGCACGGGCCGCCCGGCGCGCCGACGTTGACCACGAGCAGCCCGTTCTCGACGAGCGGCGTCGAGGAGGTGCCGAAGAAGTCCTGCCGCACGCGGTATGCGGCGCGCAGGTCGCGCGTCCAGACGACCTCGCCCGATTCGAGATCGAGGCAGTGGATCGGGCCCTCCGCCCCGACCGTATAGACGCGGCCGCCGTCGATCACGGGGCTCGAGCGCGGGCCGTTGTTGTAGCCGTAGCGGTCCCGGAAGGCGGTGGGGTAGCGATGCTGCCAGAAGGCGCGCCCGGTCTCCGGATGCAGGCACTCGACGATCTCCGCGTCGCCCAGCCGATGGATGAAGACCAGCCGCTCGCCGGCGACGGCCGGCGAGGCATAGCCCGTGCCCTTGGGCAGCTCCCAGACGAGCGGCGGCGGCAGCTCCCGGCTGAGATGCGTCTCCGTGGACACGGCGTTGTGCGACGGACCCAGAAAGGAGGCCCAGTCGTGGGTGACGGCATCGGCCGCCAGGGGCTTCGGCGCGCGGCGCAGGCGGGTCTGAGCGGACGCGGGCCGCACCGCCAGCGCCTGCGCGGCGAGCAGGTGCAGCAGCGCGCGGCGCGAGATCGCGGGCATTCCGGCGCCATCATAGCCGACAATCGGCGGCCCGGCCTGCTGCTGCCCGCCCGGAACCCTTGCGCCCGCTACGCGCCGCCGCGGCGGGTGTTCCTCGGCGCCCGGCCGAGCTTCCGACCCCCGCTTCGTGCGGGGTTTCGAGCCGGCGGCGGCCCGTCACGGGCGCCGCGGAATTGACAATTGCGGGCGCCAGGGCGTACGGTAGCATCGGCCCGGGTTCTTGCGCGGTGCCGTGGAGAGCACCCGCTTGCGGATGGAAGGGTGGTGACCATGTCGTGGCTGTTCAGGGCGGCGGGTGGAGCGGCGGTCGTGGTGGCGCTGGGCATACCGTCGCCCCGCGCGAGCCATGCCCAGGAGGCGACCGGCGCGGTCGCGCCGGGCGCATTCGTGGATCGGTACTGCATCGCGTGCCACAGCGACAGCCGGTTCGAGCGCGGCGCGGTGCCGATTTCGCTGCAGGCGCTCGACGCCGGGCACGTCGGCGACCACGCCGAACACTGGGAGCGGGTGCTGCGCAGGGTGCGGAGCGGCATGATGCCGCCGCCGGCGGCCCGGCAACCGGACGACGCCGCGCGCGCCGATTGGGTCGACTGGCTCGAGACCGAGCTCGACCGGGCCGCGCTGGCCCGGCCGCCGCGCGGGCGCCCGATGACGGCGCATCGCCTCAACCGTCTCGAGTACCGCAACGCGGTGCGCGACCTGATCGGGGTCGACGTGGATGTCGAGGCGCTGCTGCCGCCCGATGACGCCGACGCCGAGGGCTTCGACAACAACGCGGAGGTGCTGTCGGTCTCGACGACGCTCATGGAGCGCTACCTGGCGGCGGCGCGGCGCATCAGCCAGCTCGCCGTGGGCGACCCGACCGCGACGACCCGCACCTCCACCTACCAGGTGCCCGACCTGGAGATGCAGGACGATCGCACGAGCGAGGATCTGCCGTTCGGGTCGCGGGGCGGCCTGGCCGTGCGTCATCACTTCCCGCTCGACGGCGAGTACCTGTTCGAGGTCGACCTGCGCCGCAACTTCTACAACTACATCCGCGGGCTCGGGAACACGCCCCACCGCCTGGACGTGCGGCTGGACAAGGCGCTGGTCAAGACGCTGATGGTCGGCGGCGCGTTCGAGGGCGCCCGCTGCGCCACCAGCTTCTGCGGCTCCGGCAGCGGCGGATTCCCGGAGTGGGGCAACTACTCGGTCACCGCGGACGAGGCCCTGCAGTTCCGGGTGCCGGTGCGGGCCGGCACCCGGCTGGTGGGGCTGGCGTTCGTGCGGCGGCCGGCGCTCGACGAAGGGGTGCGGCAGCCGCGGCCGAGCCCGGCGACGTTCGGCTACAGCACCGACGACGAGCAGGACGGGAATCCGGCCATCTCCGCCGTGACCATCCGCGGCCCGTTCGCCGGCGGCACGCCGGTGGAGACGCCGAGCCGGGAGCGGATCTTCGTCTGCCGCCCGGCCGGGCCCGCGGCGGAGGCGGCCTGCGCGGAGCAGATCCTGCACGGGCTGGCGCGGCGCGCGTACCGCCGTCCCGTGACGTCCAGGGACGTGACGGCGCTGCTGAGCTTCTACGAGGCCGGACGGCGCGACGGCAGCTTCGAGACCGGCATCCAGGCGGCGCTCGAGTTCCTGCTGACCGATCCGGAGTTCGTTTTCCGCGTGGAGCGCCGGTCCGATCGGGTCGAGCCGGGGATTGCCTATCGGGTCAGCGACCTCGAGCTCGCGTCGCGGCTCTCGTTCTTCCTGTGGGGGAGCATCCCGGACGACGAGCTGCTCGACGCGGCGACGCAGGGCAGGCTCACGGAGCCGGCGGTGCTCGAGGCGCAGGTGCGCCGGATGCTGGCCGAGCCGCGCGCGCGCCGGATGCTGGCCGAGAGCTTCGCCGGCCAGTGGCTCGGGCTGCACAGGCTGCGCAACGCATCGCCGGACAAGACGGCGTTCCCCGAGTTCGACGAGAACCTGCGCGACGCGATGGGGGAGGAGACGCAGCTCTTCCTCGAGACGCAGTTGCGCGAGGATCGCCCGGTGGCCGAGCTGCTGACGGCCGACTACACGTTCGTGAACGAGCGCCTGGCCGAGCACTACGAGATTCCCGGCGTGGACGGGAACCACTTCCGCCGCGTGCACCTGCCCGACGACACGCGGGCAGGCATCCTGGGCCAGGCGAGTATCCTGACGCTGACCTCGTACGCGAACCGCACCTCGCCGGTGACCCGCGGCAAGTGGGTGCTCGAGAGCCTGCTGGGCGCGCCGCCGGCCGAGCCGCCGGCCGATGTGCCGGACCTCGCGACCCGCGAGGACGGCGCGCCGCCGACGTCGGTGCGCGCGCTCATGGAGGTGCACCGGCGGAACCCGGCCTGCGCGACGTGCCACCGGACGATGGACCCGCTGGGGTTCGCGCTGGAGAACTTCGACGGCATCGGGCGCTGGCGCACCACGGAGGACACGGGGGTGGAGGGCGAGGTCGGCCCGGTCATCGATCCCTCCGGGACGGCGCCGGACGGCACCCCGTTCGAGGGTGCGAAGGGGTTGCGCGAGATCCTGGCGAGCCAGCGAGAATTTGTCGGCACGTTGACGGAAAGGCTGCTAACCTACGCCATCGGGCGTCGGCTGGAGGCGGTCGACATGCCGGCGGTGCGGCAGATCCAGCGCGAGGCGGCGGAGGACGGGTCTCGCTGGTCGGCGATGATTCTGGCGATCGTGAAAAGCGAACCGTTTCTGACGAGGAGGATGGGCTGATGATCGTGACCAAGACGGCGATCCCGCGTCGTACGATGCTGCGTGGCGTAGGCACGGCGCTGGCGCTACCGCTCCTCGACGGCATGGTGCCGGCGCTGACCGCGCTGGCCAAGACGCCCGCGGTGCCGACCAGGCGCCTGGGTGTCGTCATCGTGCCGAACGGCGCGCCCAAGGAGTACTGGACGCCGCAGACGGCCGGCGTCGGGTTCGAGTGGACGCCGAGCCTGAAGGCCCTGCAGCCGGTTCGCGAGCAGTTGCTCGTGATGACCAACCTCGACAGCGTCGGCGCGGAGCCGGGTCGCGGCACCACCCACTCCCAGGCGGCGTCGGCGTTTCTGACCGGCGCGCGTCCGAAGCGCACGACCGGCGCGGCGCTCGAGCTGGGCGTCTCGATGGACCAGGTCGCCGCCAACGCGGAGGGTCTGGGACGCGCCACCCAGTTGCCCTCGCTCGAGCTCTCCCTGGAAGGCGACGACACCGTCTACGGCGTGGCCACCTGCGACGGCGGCTTTAGTTGCGCCTATCTCAACAACTCCTGGGCCAATCAGAGCACGCCGATGCCGCGCGAGACGAACCCGCGCCTCGTCTTCGAGCGGCTGTTCGGCGACGTCGACAGCACGAGCGCCGACGCGCGCCTCGCGCGGGCGCGCCGGCAGCGCAGCATTCTGGACGCGGTGATGGGCAAGGTGGCCGATCTGAAGACGGATCTGGCGGCCTACGACCGCCGCAAGCTCGACGAGTACCTGCAGGCCGTCCGCGGCATCGAGCGGCGCCTGGAGATGGCCGAGCAGCAGGCCGACCGCGAGCTGCCCGACGTCGCGTCCCCGGCCGGGATTCCGCTGTCGTGGGAAGCGCACGCCAAGCTGATGTTCGACCTGATGGTCCTGGCCTATCAGACCGACATGACGCGCGTCATCTCGTACATGGTCGGGCGCGAGGAGAGCGGCGCGACGTACCCGCAGATCGGCGTCACCGAGCCGCACCACCCGCTCAGCCACCACCGGGACAACCCGGAGAAGATCGAGAAGCTGGCGCGGATCAACGCGTATCACATGCAGCTCTTCAGCGAGTTCCTGGTCAAGCTGCAGTCGACGCCGGACGGCGACGGCTCGCTGCTGGACCACAGCATGATCTTCTACGGGTCCGCCCTGCGGAACTCGAACAGGCACACGACGCAGGACCTGCCGATCCTGCTCGCCGGCGGCGCCTGCGGGGAGCTCCCGGGCGGCCGTCACGTGGTCTGCCCCGAGGGCACGCCGCTGACCGACCTCCAGCACACGCTGCTGCTGAAGCTGGGGGTCCCGGTGGAGAGCTTCGGGGGGACCAGCCAGGAGATTCGCGAGCTCTCGCTCGCCTAGCTCCGGCGCGTCGCCTCTGCGTTCACAGCGGCCGGGGGGCATCCGCGCGGGTGCCCCCCGGCCATCAAGCCCCGGCGTGCCCCACGGCGGGCGTCCGAAGTCTGCAACCCATAGGAGGAGACCGGCATGCGGCTGGCCAGCAGGTCAACGGCTACGGCGGCGGCGGCAATGCTCTGCGCCGCCAGCGTCTCGGCGTCCAACGCGGATCTCCGCCTGATTGAGGCGATCCAGGATCGCGACCACGAGACCGTGCGCACGTTGCTCGCGCAGAAGGTCGACGTCAACGCCCCCGAGGGGGACGGCGCGACCGCGCTGCACTGGGCCGTCGTGCGCGACGATGTCGAGGTGGTCGAGTCTCTCCTGCGGGCCGGCGCCGACGTCGACGCCGCCAACGACTACGGGGTGACCCCCCTGACGCTGGCCTGCACCAATCGGAACGCGGCGGTGGTCGAGCAGCTTCTGGGCGCCGGCGCCGACCCGAACGCCACGACCGGGATGGGCGAGACGGCGCTCATGTCGTGCGCCGGCACCGGCAGCGCGGCTGCCCTGGAAGCGCTCTTCGAGCACGGCGCGAGCAACGTCGACGCCACGGAGAAGTCCCACGGGCAGACGGCGCTGATGTGGGCGGCCGCCCAGGAGAATCCGGAAGCCGTGCGGGTGCTGCTCGAGCACGGCGCCGACGTCCACGCGCGCTCCGCCACCCATCTGCTGCCCGTCAATCTCGGCGACGGGGATCCGTTCGAGCAGTTCGTGATGCAACCCCAGCGGGGGTCCACGCCGCTGCTGATGGCGGCGCGGAACGGCCGCATCGAGAACGCGCGGCTCCTGCTCGACGCGGGCGCCGACGTGAACGAGCAGATGCCCACCGGCGAGTCCGCGCTGGTGCTCGCCAGCTTCAGCGACCAGGGCAGGTTCGCCGCGTATCTGCTGGAGCGCGGCGCGGACCCGGATTCCGCCGACGCGGGGTACACGGCGCTGCATACGGCGGTGTCGCGCGGCGATGCGGAGCTGGTGAAGGCGCTGTGCGCCCACGGCGCCGATCCGAACAGCCGCCTCACGAAGGGCAGCCGGCTGCAGCGCAACCTCAACTTCTACTCGCTGTCCGGCAAGCTGGCCGGGGCGACGCCGTTCTGGCTGGCGGCCAAGTATGCCGAGGTGGAGATCATGCGCGTTCTGGCGGCCAGCGGCGCGGACCCGCTGCTGGTGCCGAACAACGGCATGACCTCGCTGATGGTGGCCGCGGGCGCCGGCTGGACGATCCGCTCGAGCAACCGCCGCGACCAGGGCATCGGCATCGACGCAGCCCAGTTGCTGGTGTCGAACAGCGAGCGCTCGACGTGGGAGGCCACCCGGCTGGCGCTGGAGCTGGGGGGCGACGTGCATGCGGCCGATCCGGCCGGGAACACGGCGCTGCACGCCGCGGTCACGCTCGCGTATCCGACCGTCGTCGAGCTCCTGGTCGAGCACGGCGCGAAGCTCGACATGGAGAACAAGGCGGGCGCGTCGGCGGAAGACCTGGCGTGCCGGGACGCGGCCGGCAAGCTGGTCCGCCGGCCGGGTGGGCGCGGACCCTGCCCGGGTGCCGCCGGACAGTAGCTTCAATCGGACGGGGCTTTGCCCCGCTGCCAGCCGATTGGGGGGCGCCGGCTCCGGCGCCCCCCGATAACTCTCCCTCCCTCGAAACTACCGCTACTGCTCCTCGGCGTACTCCACGAGCGCTCCCGCCATGATGTTGTACAGCCCGTAGTTGCCTTCGTGGCAGGCGTACTCGTAGAGCGGCTGGTCGTTCAACTGCATCGGCACCTCGTACGTCCAGGTGCTGGACCACACCGTGGGGTCATCGATGGTGGCCCGGTACAGGAGCGTGTCCGGCGACACGCGCGTGAAGCGCTCCGTCAGGTGCAGGTTCCCGCTGGCGTTGCCGCGCATGAAGCTCGTCTCGCGCAGGAAGTTCGCGGTCTCGACGACGAGCGTGTCGCCGTCCCAGTAGCCCCGCGAGTCGCCCGTCCACTGCGGCAGGTCGATGCGCGGCCGGCCGTCCAGCGGCACGATGCGCGCGTTGTGGTTCATCTCGTTGAGCAGCACCACGTGGTTCTCTGTCTGGAAGAGCTGCACGTTGTTGTTGTAGCCGCCCGGCGTCATCGGCGGCCCCGAGTTGAACCCGGTGATGCAGCGCAGTTGCAGGCCGTTGGCGCCCAGATCCTCCATCCAGCCGCCCGGGGTGGGCGCGTGCGGGTCCACGCCCCGGCGGGCCCGCTCCAGCTCGGCCACGCGCCGCGCCGCGGCCGCGGTCATGGCGGGCACGCGTCCGTTGGGCGGATCCACGACCAGCGAGGTGCGTCCGGTGCCGACCGTGGTCGTGCCCCGGTCCAGCCAGAAGTTGTTGTAGGGGCCCGGCGCGCCGTCCTCCCCGCGGTCCACGCTCCTGCCCGCAACCGTCCTGCGGGCCTCCCGGTTGAGCAGCTCGTCGTTCCGGTCGACGGCGGCCTGCTCGAGCTCCGCCGCCTCTTCCGGCGTCAGAAAGGCCTTGTCGGCCAGGTCCTCGGGCCGTTCCATGGGCGTGATGGAACGGAAGTCCCAGACGCCCTGCAGATCCGGCGCGCCCCACGGCATCCGGGGCGTCTCCGTGGCGTCCGCCGACTGCGCGGCCGCGAACGCTGGCGCCAGCGCCGCAACCGCAAACACCGCCAACACCGCAGCGAGACATCGATGGCTCATCTTTCCCTCCTGCCTCGAATAGTGGGGCAAACCGCTGTTCGCGTCAACCGGCGCGCGTCCGGTTCCTGCCCCCGCGTTGCGCCGTGGTATGGTCATCGGCGCGGAGCAGGGAGGAGACCGATTCGATGGAGCCGAAGTTCGGCACGACAGAGCTCGCGGCGCAACCGATCGTGGGCATCCGGACGACCGTTGCGATGAACGAGATCGGGAAGGTCATGGGCCCGCTGTTCGGGGAGCTGCACGGCCACATCCGGCAGAGCGGACAGCAGGCCGCCGGCGCGCCGCTGGCGATCTACTACTCGCCGCCCGGCGACACGGTCGACCTCGAGTGCGCGATTCCCGTTGCGGCCCCGATTGCCGGCGCGGGCCGTGTCCGGGCCGGCGAGCTGCCCGCCGGCAAGGCGGCGACCGCCACGCACGTCGGTCCCTACGACACCCTCTCGCAGACGTGGGGGGCGCTGACGGCGTGGATGCAGTCGCAGGGCCTCGCGGCGGCGGGCGCGCCGTGGGAATCGTACCTGACCGATCCGGGCGCCGAGCCGGACCGGTCCAAGTGGCGTACGGACATCTTCTTCCCGGTCCGCTGATCCGGTGGGTACCGCCGACCTGCAGATGTCTCCCGACGCGATGCGCGCCAGCGCGCGGCGGGTCGTGGAGTTGCTCGTGGAGCGGGCCGCGACGCTCCGGGACGGCCCCTCCTGGGACGGCGAGTTCCAGCAGGTACTCGCCGAGCAGCTCCACAAGGCGCCGCCCGAAGAGGGGCGGCAGGCCGGCGAGGTCATCGAGCAGGTGGCCCGTGAGATCCTGCCCCTCGCCGCGCAGCACGATCACCCCCGCTTCTTCGGGTTCGTGCCGGTGTCGCCCACGTGGCCCGGCGTGCTGGCCGACTTCATGGCGTCCGCCTGGACCATCAACCAGTGCACGTGGCTGAGCTCGAGCGGGCCGAGCCAGATCGAGCTGACCGTCATCGACTGGATCCGGCGCTGGCTCGGCTGCCCCGACGGCGCGGGCGGACTGTTCGTGAGCGGCGGCTCGGAGGCCGGCGTCCATGCCCTGGTGGCCGCACGGGAGGCGGCGGATGCACCCGCCCGTCCGACCGTCTACATGAGCGACCAGACCCATGCGAGCATCGCGCGCGCGGCCGCCACCGTGGGCGTGAAGCCGGCGCATGTGCGCAGCGTGCCGAGCGACGGCGAGTACCGTCTCGACCTGGGGCTTCTCGCCGAGCGCGTCGCCGGCGACCGCGCCGCGGGTCTGGCTCCGATCGCGGTGTGCGCCAACGCCGGGACCGCGAGCACGGGAACGGTGGATCCCCTCGCGGAGATCGCCGACTACTGCGCGGCGGAGGGCATCTGGCTGCACGTGGACGCCGCCTACGGCGGCTTCGCGGCCGTGACGGAGACCGGGCGGCGGCTGCTCGCGGGCATCGGACGGGCGGACTCCATCAGCCTGGACGCCCACAAGTGGTTCTTCCAGCCGTACGAGGCGGGCTGCCTGCTGGTGAAGGATCCGCGGACGCTCGAACGTCCCTTCGCCCTGCGGCACGACGTCATCCAGGACACGGTGTGGGGATCGAACCACCCGAACTTCGCCGATCGCGGCCTGCAACTGACGCGGGTGACCCGCTCGCTGAAGCTCTGGATGTCGGTGCAGACGTTCGGCATGGCCGCGTTCCGGCACGCCGTGCAGGCGGGGCTCGAGCTGGCCGCGCGGGCCGAGGACCACATCCGGAGCAGTCCGGTTCTCGAGTTGCTGCACCCGGCCTCGCTCAGCATCGTCTGCTTCCGGGTGAACCCCGGCGGCCTCGACGAGGGTGCCCTCGAGGCCCTCAACCGGCACGTGCTGGCCAGGGTGTTCTGGGACGATCACGCCTTCATCTCGTCGACCACCCTGCGCGGGACGTTCGCGCTCCGGATCTGCATCGTCAACCACGCCACGACGTGGACCGACGTGCGCGAGACCCTCGACCTCGTCGCGCGGTTCGGCACGGACCGGCTGCGCAACGGCGCGCACAGCGCGCCTCGGCGGTAGCGGCGCGGGGCGAAGGGGTCCCCGCAAGCGGACGCCGGGGGCTCGGGGCGCAGCCCCATCAAAGTAAGGAGCCGCCCGATGCACGGACAACCCCGTTTCGTCGTCTTCGCCCTGGCCGCGCTCTGCATGGCGATCGTCGCCGTCACGGCCGGCGGGCAGAATCCGGCCGACCGGTTCGCGGGCGTGGAGCTGACCATCGCGCCCGTGGCGGGCCAGGTCCACATGATCCAGCGTCCGGGCGGCGGCGGCAACGTCGGCGTCTTCGCCGGTCCGGACGGCGTGCTGCTCGTCGATTCGCTGTTCGCGCCGCTGGCCGAGCGGCTGGTCGCCGCCGTGCGGCGGGTGTCGGACGGCGAGATCCGCTTTCTCGTCAATACGCACGTCCACCCCGACCACATCGGCGGCAACGAGCCGCTCGCCGCGCTGGATGTCCTGATCCTCGCCCACGACAACCTCCGCGTGCGGGCGCTGGAGCGGCTGCGGACGCCCCGCAGGGGAGGGCGCTTCGCGGCCCGGCCCCCGGCCGGCGCGCGGCCGGTCATCACCTACGACTCGGCGGTGAGCTTCCACTTGAACGGCGAGGAGGTGCGGGCCTTTCTCGCGCCGGCGGCCCACACCGACGGCGACGCCTTCGTCCACTTCCCGGACTCGGACGTGCTGCACCTGGGCGACGTCTTCCGCACCACGAGCTATCCGATCATCGACGTCTACAACGGCGGGACCGTGGCCGGCACGATCGCGGCGCTCGAGACGGCCATCGGCATGGCGGGACCCCGGACCCGGGTGATTCCGGGTCACGGTCTCGAGGTGGTGGGCCGCGACGGCCTCGTCGAGTTCCTCGACATGATCGTCGACGTCCGCGACCGGGTGCGCGCGCTGATTTCCGAGGGCCGCACCCTCGGCGAGGTGATGGCCGCGGCGCCGACGGCCGCCCACGACGCGCAGTGGGGGCAGGAGGCGACGTGGACCGCGAACGACTTCGTCCCGATCGTCTACCACGAGCTCGGCGGCGGGTCGCTCTTCGTCCGCTGACGGCCGCGCGGCGGCGGACTGTCGCCCCGGCGGGGAGTGTGGTACAGTGACGTTCGGGTACCTGTACGAGCCAGCGTACCCGCCTGCCGGCAGGCTCGACCGGGCTTCACGGAGGACCATAATGACGAGGATGTTTCTTGCTCTTTCCGTTGCGGCGGGCGTCGCGGCGGCGCTCGCGTTCCCCGCACCTGCGCTGGCGCAGGATTCGACCGGTGCGGAGGTGACGTTCACGAAGGACATAGCGCCGATTCTGCAGCGGAGCTGCCAGAAGTGCCATCGGCCGGACTCGCTGGCGCCGATGTCCCTGATCGACTACGAAGAGGTGCGCCCGTGGGCCAGGGCCATGAAGCAGCGCACCGGGCTGCGCGACAAGCCGGGCGTCATGCCGCCCTGGTTCATCGAGCGGGAGATCGGGATTCAGGAGTTCAAGAACGACCCCTCGCTGACGGAGGAGGAGATCGCGAAGATCGCGGCGTGGGCCGACAACGGCGCGCCGCGCGGCGACCTTGCGGACATGCCGCCCCCGGTGGCGTTCATCGACGTGGACGAGTGGGAGATCGGGCAGCCCGATCTGATCGTCTCGTCGCCGAGCGTGCACGTGCAGGGCGAGCAGCCCGACTGGTGGGGCGCGATCGGCGAGACGCAGACCACGCTGCCGGAAGATCGCTACGTCGCGGCGGTGGAGTACAAGGAAATCACCGAGTTCCGCGGGAGCGGCGGGCGTGACACGGTCGGCGGGCTGTTCGTGTTCCACCACGCCACCATGGGCGTCGTCGATCCGGATGCTTCCGCGGAGGAGCAGGAAGCCGCGCGGCTGGGCGGCTGGCCGGTCCACGAGGTCGGACGCAACGCGGACTACTTCAATCCCGCCGCGGGCCGACTGCTGCCGGCGGGGGCGACGGTCGTGTTCCCGAACAACCACCTGCACGCGAACGGCGCCGAGACCCGGGCCCACCTGAACGTCGGCTTCAAGTTCCACCCGCGGGGCTACGAGCCGACGCTGAAGGAGGAAGGCGTCTCCTGGGCCATCGTCGACATCGACCTCGAGGCGATGGACCCGGACCAGGAGCTCGAGAGCTACTTCGTGGTCCCCAGGCCCCTCAAGATGACCATCTTCGAGCCCCACCTGCACGCGCCCGGCGTGCGGATGTGCCTGGAGGCCATCTGGGGGCGGCAGCGCGAGATGATCAACTGCGCCGGGTACGACCACGGCTGGGTCAGGGTCTACACCTACGAGGACGACGCCGCGCCGCTCCTCCCGCAGGGCACGATCCTGCGTCTGGTCGGCTACTTCAACAACTCGCCGTCGAATCCCAACGTGCCCGATCCGCGGAACTGGTCCGGCGACGGGCAGCGCTCGGTCGACCAGATGTTCATCAACCTGGCCCGCGGCATCTACCTGACCGACGAAGAGTTCCAGGTGGAGCTGGCCGAGCGGCGCGAGAAGCTCGGTCTGAAGCGGGGAGACATGGTCGCCGGGTGCCCGCTCTGCGGCCTGTTCGACGAGACGCCGGCCGCGTCCGGCAACAACAACGACAACTAGGGGGCAGCGCATGACGAGCCTACTTGCTTGGCGCCGGGCTGCCGCGCGCGGCAGCCTGCTGCTCGCGGTCGCCGTTCTGGCGGCCGGGGTCGGGGAAGGCGCAGCCCAGCCGGTGCGGCACGCCACGGGGCAGGAGGTCGTGCCTGCCTACGAGGGCTGGGAGCAGCATCCCGACGGGTCGTTCAGCCTGGTGTTCGGCACCATGAACCGGAACTGGGAGGAAGCGCTCGACATCCCGATCGGACCGCACAACAGCGTCGAGCCGGGCGGTCCGGATCAGGGTCAGCCGACGCACTTCCTGCCGCGGCGCAACCGGTTCCTCTTCCGGGTCCGCGTGCCGGCCGACTTCGGCGACCAGGAGCTCGTCTGGACCCTGACGAGCCCCAACGGCGAGACGAAGAAGGCGTACGCGTCGCTGCACCCGGACTACTTCATCGACGACATCATCCTGCAGCGGAACAGCGGGGCGCCCACCGCCGATTGGCTCCTCACGAACGAGGCCCCCAGGCTCGAGGTGCTGGGCGGTACCGCCAGAACGGTAGCGGTGGGCGAGCCGCTGACGCTGACGGCGGTGGCCACGGATGACGGCGTGCCGGAGTATTTCCAGCTCCCGTCCAGGCCCACGCACGTGACCACGTTCGGGGCCAGGGGGCTCAGGGTCGCCTGGTTCGTCTACCGCGGCGCCGGCTCGGAGGCCGCGTTCGAGCCGGAGCAGTTCCAGGTGTGGGAGGACCGCAGGGTCGGCGCGAACTCGCCGTGGGGGCCGGGCTGGGGGGCTCCGCCGCTGCCCGCGGACGACAGGTGGGTGGTTCAGGCGACGTTCAACGAGCCCGGCACCTACGTGGTGCGGTGCCTCGCGCACGACGGCGGCCTCATGGTCGCCGAGGACGTCACCGTCGTCGTCGGCGCCGACGCGCAGTAGGTCTCTCCAGGAGACCCCCGCCGTCCCGTCGGTCACGAGCTCGCTCGGGGCTGGCTGCCGGTGCCCGACCGGCAGCCAGCCCCGGGTCCGGTTCCTGCAGCGGCCTCCCTCCGGGTTCGCGGGGGGCGGGCGGCCGAACGGTCGACAGCATTCCGATGCAGCATCTATTCAGAGCAGGGTCGCGGAAGGAGGTCGTGATGAGCCAGCGTGTCCTCGGAACGTTGTTGGTGCTGATCGTGCCCATGTCGTTCGCCGCGACGCCGGCCCTTGGACAGCCGCAGACGGCCGCGGGCGAGACCTGGTCGACGCCGCGGACCCCGTGGGGTCATCCGGATCTGCAGGGGACCTGGTCGAACACCACGAGAACGCCCCTGGAGCGGCCTGCCGAGCTCGAGACGGAGTTCCTCACCGAGGAGCAGTGGGCCGAGCGGAATCAGAGACGGTCGACCCCCGACCGCGGCTCGGCGACGATGCCCACCGGGGCGTACAACAACTTCTGGCTCGAGCAGGGTGCGTTGTCCAGGCGGACCTCGCTGATCGTGGACCCGGACGATGGCCGGCTGCCGCCGGTCACGCCCGCCGAGCGGGCCCGCGCGAGCCGGCGAACCGATTCCTACGTGGAGGCCATCGACCGCAACACCCGGATCGACTCGTGGGAGGATCTGAACGTCTACGATCGGTGCATCACGCGCGGCATGCCCGGCCTGATGATGCCCGGGTACTACAACCACAACTACCAGATTCTGCAGACGCCCGACTACGTCGCGATCGTCGTGGAGATGATCCACGATGCGCGGATCATCCCCCTCGACGGGAGGTCGCACCTGCCGCCGCCGCTGCGCCAGTGGCTGGGCAACTCGCGCGGTCGCTGGGAGGGCGACACGCTGGTGATCGAGACCACGACGTTCACCGACGCGTTGCACGGGAGCGTCGTCAGGAACAACGGCACCGTCTTCGGCGGCCACGGCCATCACGTGGTCGAGCGCCTGACACGCGTCGACGCCGACACGATCGACTATCGGGTGACGGTCGAGAATCCCGCGGTGTGGACGCGGCCCTGGACGGCGGCCATGCCCATGCGCGCCATCGAGGAGACGCTCTTCGAGTACGCGTGCCACGAGGGGAACCGCTCGGTCCCAAACATCCTCAGCGGCAACCGGGCCGAGGAGCAGGCCGCGGCGGCCGGGTCGCGCTAGGGGCCAGCCGGAGGACGCCGGGGGGCGGGGCGCTCAGGGCGCGCTGGCGCGCGCCGCGTCCAGCCCTGCGACCACGGCGTCCGTGATCGTGTCGACACCCACCCCGTTGGTCACCTGGGCGAACACGAACGGACCGTCCTGCCGCATGCGGCGGGAGTCCCGCGCCATGACGTCGAGGTCGGCGCCGACCAGCTCGGCGAGGTCGGTCTTGTTGATGACCAGCAGGTCGGACTGGGTGATTCCCGGCCCGCCCTTGCGCGGGATCTTGTCACCGCCCGACACGTCGATGACGTAGATGGTGAAGTCGGCCAGCTCGCGGCTGAACTGGGCCGCCAGGTTGTCGCCCCCGCTCTCGACGAACAGCAGCTCGGGCCGTACCAGCGCCATGAGCTGCTGCAGCGCGTCCAGATTCTGGCTCACGTCGTCGCGCACCGCCGTGTGCGGACAGCCGCCGGTCTCCACGGCCGTGATGCGCTGCGCCTCGAGGGCCTCGTGGCGCACGAGGAACTCGCCGTCCTCCCGCGTGAAGATGTCGTTCGTGACGACGCCGAGGCTGTAGCGGTCGCGGAGCCTGCGGCACAGCGCGAGGAGCAGCGCCGTCTTTCCGCTGCCGACGGGCCCGCCGATGCCCACGGTGAACGCGCGCCGCCGGTAGTCGCGCTCGTGCGGCTGGTCCCGTGCCTCGAACAGACCGGGCTCCGCCGGATCATCGTGCTCGTGCGGCTGCTTGAGCTTGTCGTGCATCGCCGTTCCTCCTCGGCAGACGAACCGAAACCTACGATTGGAAGAGTCTCGAGTACAGGCGGTCGTGCGCGCCCTGCAGCAGATCGATGAGCGGCGCCGTCTGGCAGATCGCCTCGGGCGGCAGTCCGCGGCACGTCTCGAGCGTTGCCTCGAGACACGCCGCCGCCTCGTGCTGCAGGCGCTGCGCCTGGTAGCTGCCGACGATGCCGAGACGAACCGCTGCCGACAGGACGCCGCGAGCGGCCCCGTGGAGCACAGCTCGCTGCGCGACGTCCTCCGCCAGCCCGATCGTGCGGAAGACGGCGCCCGAGAGCGGCGCCACGTGCGCCCGGGTGGCCTGCACGCGCGCATTGAGAGCAGTCATGGCCGGCGACGGCCAGACCCGGTCGGCGGTGGCGGCCAGCGTGCGTCCCTGCACCCGGCTGGCGCGGTTGGCCACGCCGTTGACGAGAAACGCGTGCGTCAGCTCGTCGAGCTCCTCCAGCCGTTCCGGCGCGCCGTGCGCCGCGCTCATGAGCGGCAGCGCGCCCCATCCGGCTTGCTGAATCGACTCCGTCACGAACCGGCGCAGCGCGGCGCCATCGTCCACGTGGCCGGCCTGCCACGCGGCCTCGAGGCCCCACGAATGGGCGAACACCCCGACCGGGAACGCCGAGTCGACGACCTGCCACGCGAGCCAGTCCGACGCTGCCACCACGGGCGCCCTGTCAGAAGAGGCAGTAGCGCTGCGCGAGCGGCAACACGTCGGCCGCCGCGGCCGTCAGCACCTCGCCGTCGGCGGTGACGACGTAGGTCTCCGGGTCGACGTGCATGCGCGGCAGCGCGTCGTTGAGCTTCATGTCCCGCTTGCCGATCGTGCGGCACCCGCGCACGGCCGACAGCGCCTTCGTGAGCCCGTAGCCGGCGACCGTACCCGCCTCGAGCGACAGACGCGAGACGAACGCCAGCGACGTCGCCCCGGCGGCCCGCCCGAATGCGCCGAACATCGGTCGCATCAGTTGCGGCTGCGGCGTGGGAATCGACGCGTTGGCGTCGCCCATCTGCGCCCAGGCGATGAACCCCCCCTTGACGACGATCTCGGGC
>CAZMWA010000081.1:0-3008 GCA_964569405.1 uncultured Vicinamibacteraceae bacterium
AGGCGCGCTGTGCGCGCCTCGCGGAGTCTGCACGGTTTCCACGACGCAGACTCCTGGCGTGGAAGTCCCGTGATGTTCCGGCTGAGGGGAGAGTGACGATGCGAAGAACAGCGCTCGGGTGGATGTCGGCGGCGGCGCTCGGGCTGTGCCTCGCGGGCTGCGGCGGCGCCGGGCCGGAGGGCGGCGGGCCGGTCGTCGCCGCGCAGGAAGCGGCCGAGTCGCCGGCCGACGTTGCCGGCGCGCTGGCCGGCGCGCTCACGTTCCACGCCTCGTTCGACAACGGCCTCGACGCGGACCGGGCAGCGGGCGACCCGCAGCTCTACACGGCGCCGTCGTACGAGGAGCAGGATCAGGCCGAGCCGGGGCTCGGCAACCCGGCCGTGTCCGTGGCCGAGGATGCGGGGCGCTTCGGTCACGCGCTGCGCTTCGCGGAGCGCAACCAGCACGCCATCTTCTACCGGGCAGATGGGAACATCGGCTTCTCGCCAGAGGGCTGGAGCGGGACCGTGTCGTTCTGGCTCCGCCTCGATCCCGCGACCGACCTCGCTCCGGGCTTCTGCGACCCGGTCCAGATCACCGATGCCGCCTACAACGACGCCGCAATCTGGGTCGACTTCACGGGGGAGAATCCCCGGCAGTTCCGCCTGGGCGTCTTCGGCGACGTGGAGGTGTGGAATCCGGACGGCCTCGGGCCCAACGACAACCCGGCGTTCGACGACCGGCTGACGGTGGTCGACGATTGGCCGTTCGCCGGCGACCGCTGGACGCACGTGGCGGTCACCCATACCGGGCTCGGCCGGCCCGGTGGCGCCGCCCGCCTGTACCTGGACGGGGAACGCGTGCCCGGCGACGCGGACGACATCGACGAGCCGTTCACGTGGGATGTCGACCGCGGCGCGATCCGGCTCGGCGTGAACTACACGGGGCTGTTCGACGAGCTGTCGCTGTTCGACCGCCCGCTGACCGACGACGAGGTCCGCGCCCTGCACGCGCTCGAGGGCGGCGTGGCGGCGCTGTCGACAGAGTGAGGCGGACCATGAAGAACGCGGCCCGGCGACGCGCGCGCCGGGTTGTGATCGCCGGCCTGGCAACGGGGCTGGCGCTGCTGCTCGCCGGACCCGCGGAGACGCGCGCCCAGGCGCCCGCCGGGGACGCCGGCGGCCTGCGGGCGGCGCTCGAGACGCTGGCCGCCGTCCCCGGCGAGCCGCGGACGGTGAGCGCGGCGGGCATGACGCGGGACGACATCCCGCTCCTCACCCTCGAGAACGACGCGGCCTTCGATTCCTCCCGGCCCGAACGGCGGCTGGTGCTGGTCGGCGGCCTCGACGACGACGCGGACGGCGCCCGCATCGTGCTCGACGCGGTCCGCTGGTTCAAGACGGAGGCGCCCGCGGCCGAGCGCGCCCAGTGGCTGGTCAGCGCGCTGCCCCGGGCGCTGCCCGCCGCCGGCACCGGCGCCAGCGGCACCCCCGCCACGTTCCCGCCAGTCGACGGCTTCTTCGACGATCCCGACCGGCCCGAAAGCCGCTACGTCTGGCGGTGGATCACCTACCAGGCGCCCGATCTCGTCGTCGAGGTGCGCAGCGGGGATTCGTTGCAGGTGCGGTCTCGGGCCGTCGGCGCGACCGGCGCCGCGGGCGCCGCGAGCCCGGCCGGCGCTGCATCGTCCCGCGGGCAGCCGGCAGGCTCGCTGGCGGCCGCGCTGGCCGACGCGGCAAACCACACCGGCCTCGGCCCGGTCGACACGATGCTCGTCAGCGCGCGGGCGGCGGACGGCGCCGCGGTCATGCGCGAGGTGCTGCGTCTCGCCGACGAGCGCGCAGCCCCCCGGTCCCCGCTGCGCGCCGCGCTGGAACGACGGATGGCGCGCGAGCCCCTCGATGTCGCGCGGCTGCTGGCCCAGCGCTACCCTGCCGCGCCTGGTATCAGCTACATCCCGGCCCTCGCCTGGGTCCACGCGCTGCGCCTCTCGGAGATGGGCGGCGACGCGTCCCTCCGGGACGCCGTGCTGGAGGACGTCGGCCCGTGGCTGTCCGGAGACCGGCCGCTGTTCGGCGACCGGATCTCCTTCGCCGCGATCGCGGGCACCATGATCTTCAGCGACATTGCCCGCTCTCCAGGCGCCGACGGCGCAGCGGCGGCCCGTCTGGCAGCCGCAGGCGTCGCGCTCGCGGCGGCGGAGACCGCACCGGGCACGCCGCGTTACGCGTCCGGCTGGAGCGACGACTTCTACCTCGGCACGATCGCCGCCGTCCGCGCCGGGGACGCGGAGGCAATCGCCGCCGCCGCGCGACTGGTCACGGCCACGGCGGCCCGCCTGCAGCAGCCGAGCGGCCTGTACCACCACGACGCCGGCGCACCGACCGCCTGGGGCCGCGGGAACGGCTTCGGTGCGCTCGGTCTCGCCGAGCTGCTGACGGTCCTGCCGCCGGACCATCCGGACCGCGAGGCCGTGCTCGACACCCACCGCCGGCACCTCGCGGCGATGCGCGCGCACCAGGCGCCGGACGGCATGTGGCGGCAGATCATCGACGTGCCCGGCAGCTACCGCGAGACCAGCGTCACCGCGATGACGCTGACCGCCATGGCCCGCGGCCTTCGCCGCGGGTGGCTCGACGAGGGCTACCGGCCGGTCGTCGACCGCGCCTGGCGCGCGCTGCTCGCCCATGTCCTCATGGACGGCGCGCTGGTCGACGTCTGCTTCAGCACCGGGGCCGGCCCGACCCGCCGGCACTACCTCGACCGCCCGGCCGTCAACGGCGCCGACGACCGCGGCGGCGCCATGGTGCTCGGCGCGGCGCTGGAGTACCACGACCTGCTACGCCCGAACTGAGCGGCGCGCAAGCCCCGGAAGCCGGCATGAGCCAATTCCCCGATCTTGGCGCCGAAGTGGCGCTGGTGACCGGCGGCAGCCGGAACATCGGCCTGGCGATCGCGCGGACGCTCCGGGCCGCCGGCGCCCGGGTCTGCATCTGGGGCGCGTCGGACCCGGCGGCGCTGGCCGCAGC
>CAZMWA010000082.1:0-9473 GCA_964569405.1 uncultured Vicinamibacteraceae bacterium
GGACGCGCTGGGGCTGGTGGCCGAGAGCGCGCTGGCCGGCGGGCTGGACCGGGGGACGGCGGGCGACCGCTATCAGGTGGTGCTGCACGTCGAGGCGGAGGCCCTGCGGGCCGCGGCGCCCGAGTCGGATGCTCCGTGCGCCCGGGCCGATGTCGAACGGCTGGAGAGGCAGGCGCGGCAGCCCGGCGCCGCGTGCGGCTGGGGCCGGACGGCGCGGCCGAGTTCCGCTGGCCGGACGGGCGCCCGCTGCCGGCAGCGCCGCGCGCCGAGGCGTGGACGGGGCCGGCGCTGGCGCCGGCCGCCGAGCGGCTGCGCGCGGCCGGCATCCGCATCGGGCCGGGCGCGGCGTCCCCGCCGGACGGCGGCGGGCGGCTCGACATCGGCTACGCGATCGACGTGCTGTGGGCGCCGCCCGCCGCGGGCGGGCCAGCTCCCATCTGACGGGGCTGCGCCCCCGACCGCGCCGCCCGCGCTCGGTGCGGGTGTCGAAGCGGCAAGCGCCAGACGGGACGATTCACGTTGCCGTACTCGGCAGGCCGCCTCCCGATCGGGCTCGTTCCAGGCGCCGTTGCGGCGCCGCCCGCCGGGGGGCGGCGGTATACAATCGGCCGCAGCACACCATGCCGCGCCGGGAGGAGTTCGCATGTCGCCGGAGCTGATCGCCATCCTTGCCGTGGGGGTGGGGCTGGCGGGCCTGGTGATCACTTCGCAGCGCAACCTGCGAAACAATATCCGCGGCGATATCGGGGAGGTGCGGGAGCGCCTGACGAAGGTGGAGGACCGCCTGGCGGGGGTTGACGACCGTCAGGCCCGGCTGGAGGCGGGCCAGGCGCGTCTGGAAGCGGGCCACGTGCAGCTCGCCGACCGCCTGACGAAGGTGGAGAACCGGCTGGCGGCGCTCGAGACCGGGCAGCGGGAGCTCGCCGCGCGTGTGGGGCGGCTCGATGAGGGGCAGACGCAACTGGCGCTGGGCCAGAAGGAGCTGGGCGACCGCCTGGCGCAGCTCGAGACCGGGCAGATGCAGCTCCGCGAGCGGCTGGCGAGGCTCGAGGGGCTGCTGGAGGGGCTGCGCGAGGCGGTGACGGGTCGGCGCGTGTCGGGTGACGCGGCGTGAGCGCGGAAGTGTCCACCGCGGCGCTGGCGGCCCGCGACCTGCTCGACGGCCTGCGCTGCTGGGAGCTGTGGGGCGCCATGGGGCTGCAGGGCCTGCGCCGCGGCTACCGCCGGTCCATCCTCGGCCCGCTCTGGCTGACCATCTCGCTGGCCGTCCTCGTCACGGCGCTGGGGCTGCTCTACGGGCGGCTGTTCAACATGCCCCTCGAGCGCTACCTGCCGCACGTGGCGCTGGGCTTCATCGCCTGGCAGTTCGTGCAGGCCGCCGTCAACCGGAGCTGCACCGTGTTCGTGCGGCACAAGGTGTGGATCACGAACGCGAAGCGGCCGCTGGCGATGTTCGTCTTCAAGGATGTCTGGGAGAACCTCCTGACGATGGCCCACAACGGGCTGGTGTACGTGGGCGTGGCCGTCATCTTCGGGGTGGCCGCCGGGCTGCACGCGCTGCTGCTCGTGCCGGGGCTGGCGCTGGTGGTCGCCAACGCCGTCTGGGTGGGCCTGCTGCTGGGCACCGTCTGCGCCCGCTTCCGCGACGTGGCGCAGATCGTCGGCAGCGTCATGCGGGTGGTCTTCTTCGTCACGCCGGTCATCTGGATTCCCGACCAGCTCGGCCCGCGCGCGCATCTGGCGCTGTACAATCCCTTCACCTACTTCATCGACCTCGTCCGCGCGCCGCTGCTGGGCCAGGGGTTGCCCGCGGTCACCTGGGTGCTGGTGCTGGCGGTCACGGCCGCCGGCTGGACGCTGACCTGGCTCGTCTTCGCGCGCTACCGGAGCCGTGTGCCCTACTGGGTGTAGCCAAGCCATGCTCGCCGTCGATCTCGAGAACGTCGCCGTCGACTTCCCCATCTACGGGGCCGAGAGCCGCTCGCTGAAGAAGCGGCTGCTGGGGCGGCGCATCGGGGCGCACGTCAGCTACGGCACGCGCCACACCGTCACCGTCCACGCGCTGCGCGACGTCTCGCTGCGCCTGCGGCGGGGCGACCGGGTGGGGCTGACGGGCCCCAACGGCGCCGGCAAGTCGACCCTGCTGCGCACCATCGCGGGCGTCTACGAGCCGGTCCGCGGGCAGGTCCGGGTGGCGGGCCGCGTCACCACGCTCTTCAGCCTGAAGCTGGGCATGGAGGGCGACGCCACCGGTCTGGAGAACATCCGCATCTGCGGCCTGGCCGCCGGCCTCACGCGCCAGGAGATCGAGCGCCGCACGGCCGGCATCGCCGAGTTCACCGAGCTGGGCGACTACCTCGACCTGCCGCTGTTCTGCTACTCGGCCGGCATGAAGGCGCGCCTGGCGTTCGCCATCTCCACCGCCGCGCAGCCCGAGATCCTGCTGATGGACGAGTGGATCGGCGCGGGCGACGCCGCCTTCCTCGAGAAGGTCAACGCCCGGCTGCACGCCCTGCTCGACGACGTGGGCATCCTCGTGCTGGCCTCGCACAACGAGCGGCTCATCGAGCGCGTCTGCAACCGCGTGGTGCGGCTCGAGGGCGGCGCCGTGACCGCCGACCGGCCCGCCGGCGCCGGCCGCGAGGTGCCGGCGGCCGCCTCCTGAGGACGCGCATGGAAGCCAGACAGCTCGGCCCCCTGCAGCAGGCCATGGCGGCGTGCCGGCGCGCCTGGGTGGGCGTGGCCCTGTTCAGCGCCTGCGTCAACCTGCTGATGCTGACCGTGCCCATGTACATGATGCAGGTCTACGACCGGGTGCTGACGACCAGCAACATCGACACGCTGCTGGCGCTCAGCGCCATGGTGGCCGTGGGGCTGGCCACCTTCGCCCTGCTCGACGCGGTGCGCCACCGCATCCTGGCGCGCGTGGGGGCCTGGTTCGAGCGCGAGCTGGGCAGCCCCATCCTGGGCGGCGCGCCTCGGCGCAGGGGCTGCGCGACCTCGCCACCGTGCGCGGCTACTTCGCCGGCCAGGGCATCATGCCGCTGTTCGACGCGCCCTGGGCGCCGGTCTTCCTGGCCATCGTCTTCGTCATCCACCCGGTGCTGGGCTGGATCGGCCTGCTCGGCGCGGTGGCGCTGTTCGCCTGCGCCGCGCTCAACGACCTGGTCACGCGCAAGCGGCTCACCGAGGCCAACAGCGCGTCGGTGCGCACGCTCAACGACGCCGACGCGGCCATCCGCAACGCCGACGCCATCACGGCCATGGGCATGCTGCCCGACCTGGCGCGGCGCTGGCAGGAGAGCACCGCGCACAGCCTCGACCAGCAGACCTCGGCGACCGACGCCTCGGGCGGCATCACGGCCACCGCCAAGGCGCTGCGCTTCGGCCTGCAGGCGTCCATGCTGGGCGTGGGCGGCTACCTGGTCATCGGCAACCAGATGTCGGCGGGCAGCATCGTCGCTTCCGCCGTGATCGCCGCGCGCGGGCTGGCCCCGCTGGAGCAGCTCATCAGCTCCTGGCGCCTCTTCGTCGGCGCCCGCGCGGCCTACCAGCGGCTGGCCGAGCTGCTCGAGCGCGCCCCGGCCGACGCGGGCGGCACGGTGCTGCCGCGGCCCGCCGGCAACGTCATCTTCGACAAGGTGAACTACGTCCCGCCGGGCGTGCGCCTGCCCATCATCCGCCAGATCTCGCTGCGCATCGCGGCCGGCGAGGTGCTGGGCGTCGTGGGCCCCTCGGGCGCCGGCAAGACCACGCTGGTGCGCCTGCTGGTGGGCTCGCTCGAGCCCTCCACCGGGCACGTGCGGCTCGACGGGGCCGACGTGACGGCCTGGCCCGACGCCGACCGCGGGCGCCACGTGGGCTACGTGCCGCAGAGCGTCGAGCTGTTCCGCGGCACCGTGCGCGACAACATCGCGCGGCTGGGGGCGGCCAGCGACGAGGACGTGGTGGCGGCCGCGCAGCTCGCCGGCGCGCACGACATCATCCTGAGCCTGCCGCGCGGCTACGACACGCCGATCGGGGTGGGCGGCGTGCCCATCTCCGGCGGCCAGCGCCAGCGGGTGGCGCTGGCGCGCGCGGTGTTCGGCAACCCGGCGCTGCTGGTGCTCGACGAGCCGAACGCGCACCTCGACGGCGACGGCGAGCTGGCCCTGGCCGACACCGTGCGCCGGCTGCGCGAGCGCGGCTGCACCATCGTGCTCATCGCCCAGCGCGCCGGCATCATGGCGCTGGCCGACAAGGTGCTGGTGCTCCGCGCCGGCGGCGTGGAGGCCTTCGGTCCGCGCGACGAGATCCTGCGCAGCCTGCGCCGTGCCAACCTGGCGCCGGTCAAGCCGGACAGCCCGGGCCGGGCCGTCCAGGCGGGGGCCTGACCCCGCGCCGTCCAGACCGCAGCGAAGTCCCATGGAGCGGCCGGGAGGAAGTCGGACGATGCGGGTGAAGCGCTACGTCCACACCGGGCTGGAGCGCTGCGACCTGTGCGGCAGCAAGGAGCAGGTGCTGCGGGTCGCCGATCGCTGGCTGTGCGCCCGCCACACCTGCCGCGGCTGCCGGGCGCGGCCGGTCGAACGCCCCTACGGCCTGTGCGCGACCTGCCGGCCGGAGAGCCCGCCCGGGCGGCAGGGGCAGCGGGATCGGCCAAGATAGACGCGCCGTCATGGGAGCCACAGCATCCGATGTCTACCGCCTGAGCCGGGTCGAGTACGACCGGGCCGTGGAAGCCGGCGCGTTCGAGCCGGACGCCAAGCTGGAGCTCATTGACGGAGAGTTGCTCGCGATGACACCCGAGGGAAGCCGCCACGCGGCTGTGATTCAGCTCGTGGCTGCACGCTTGCGGCAAGTGTTCGATTCCGGATTCGACGTCCGGGTCCAGCACCCGCTTGCCGCGGCCGATTACTCGGAGCCCGAACCGGACGTCGCCGTGGTGCCGGGCACGATCCGCGACTACATGGACGCCCACCCAACCTCGGCCGTGCTGGTCGTCGAGGTGTCGAACGAGTCGCTCCACCGGGACCGGACCTTGAAGCAGCGTCTGTACGCCGCGAGCGCCATTCCGGAGTATTGGATCGTCGCCCTGCCCGATCACCGTCTCGAGGTCTACCGCAACCCGGCGACGGACGGCTACCAGAGCGTCACCCAGCACCCAGCCGGCGACCGCATCGCGCCACTCGCTCGCCCCGATGCACTGATCCTCGTCGACGATCTGCTCCCCTGATTCCGAAAAGGCTAAACTGAAGTCAGCCATGTTCTTCTTGCGCCTCGTCGGCTGAGTCTCGTCCCACTGGCTCATCCTGATCACCCTCGCGCACCCCGTCGAGCTCCTCGGCCAGCAGGGCTCGGTGCTCACGTTGGTGGCCGGCACCGGCGTCTGCCATCACGGAAGCAGATCGTCGACAACGATCCGTGCGTCGGGGCGAGCGAGCGGCGCGACGCGGTCGCCGGTTGCATACTTGGTGACGCTGCGATAGCCGTCGCCATCAGGATCGCGGTAGATCTCGAGACGGGCGTCGGGGAGCGCGAGGATCCAGTACTCGGGAATCCCGCAGCGCGCGTACAGGCGCTGCTTGACGGTCCGGTCGTGGTGCAGCGACTCGTTCGACACCTCGACGACCAGCACGGCTGACGTCGGATGGGCGTCCCGGTAGTCGCGCATCGGGCCGGTGACGACGGCCACGTCCGGTTCGGGCTCCGAGTAGTCGTCGGTTGCGAGCGGGTGCTGTATCCGTATGTAGAACCCGGGACCGAACGCCGCCCGCAGGCAGTCGGCCGCGAGGTCCATGGCGAGCGAGTGGCGGCTTCCCTCCGGCGTCATGGCGTGGAGATCGCCGTCGATGAGCTCCAGTCTGGCGTCCGCCTCGAACACGCCGGCTTCCACGGCGCGGTCGTACTCGACGCGGCTCAGGCGGTAGTGGCAGATGGACACGTCGGACACGTGGAACTCAGGACAGAACCTCTATCGTAGCCCGGAAACAGTGGAGGCGGGGCCTGAAGTGTGTTACATGTAACGCTGAAAGGGCTGCTGACCTGCCCGTAGCCGGGAGCGAAACATGCCGCGCCGAACCGCGGGTGAACGCGTACAGAAGCATCGTGATGCCCTCAGAGCGCTGGGGCTTCGCCCCGTACAAATCTGGGTGCCGGATACTCGCTCCGAGGGCTTCGCCGAAGAGTGCGCGCGGCAAACGGCTCTCGCAGCCGCCGCGGACCGCGCGGACTGGTAGGTGTTCCACAGTGAGGCCGCAGCCGCGATCACGGCGGCTGCCGCTGTCAGGTACTCGAGCATTTCGTCGTCTCCCTTTCATTCTGGCGTCGCTTCATTCGTCGCGCAACCGGTTCGAGGGCCCTGTCGCTGACGGGGCGAGGTCGAGCGGCGCTATCATCTATATATGCGCGAAGAGATCGTCGCCCGGCCCACCCGCACCGTGCTCGTCTCCCCGCCCGCGCCGGAGGGCCCGCCCGGGGGGCGCCGCGACATGGGCATCCGCACCAGCATGACCGCCGGGCTGGTCATCGTGGGCGTGTTCGTGGGCGGCTTCGGCACGTGGGCGGCGGTGGCCCCGCTCGAGAGCGCGGCCATCGCGCCGGGCATCATCGGCGTGAGCACCGAGCGCCGCACCGTGCAGCACCTCGAGGGGGGCATCGTCGCGGAGATCCTGGTGGCCGACGGCGACCAGGTGGATGCCGGGCAGACGCTCATCGTCCTCGACGACACCACGCCGCGCGCCGCGCTCGACCTGCTCGAGGGGCAGCACCGCTCGGCCGTCGCGCTCAACGCGCGGCTGGAGGCCGAGCGCGACAACCGCCCGGCCATCCGCTTTCCCGACTGGCTGGAAGACGCGGCCGTGGACGACGGCGAGGCGGCTGAGGTCATGGCCACGCAGGAGCGCATCTTCCGGGCGCGCGCCGTCTCGCTGGCCAACCAGCGCGCCATCCACCAGCGGCGCATCGAGCAGCTCCGCGAGGAGTCGGCCGGGCTCGCGGGCGAGCTCGAGGCGCAGGACCGCCGCCGCGCCCTGCTGGCCGAGGAGCTCGAAGGGGTGCGCGAGCTGGTCGAGCGCGGGCTCGAGCCCAGGCCGCGGCTGCTGGAGATGGAGCGCGCCGAGACCGAGATTGTCGGCGCCCGCGTCCGCAACCAGGCGCGCATCGCGAGCATCGCGCAGACCATCGACGAGACGCGCCTGGTCATCGACGAGCTGGGCAACGTGCGGCTGGCCGAGGTGGTGGCCGAGCTGCGCGAGGTGGAGACGCGCCTGTCCGACCTGCGCGAGCGGCTGGCCGCGCAGCGCGACGTGGTGGAGCGCACGCGCGTCGCGGCCCCCGTGGCCGGCACGGTCATGGACCTGCAGGTCTTCACGCGGGGCGGCGTGGTGGCCGCCGGCCAGCGGCTGATGGACGTGGTGCCCGCCAACGACCGGCTGATCATCGAGGCGCGCGTGGCGCCCAACGACATCGAGACCATCGAGCTGGGTCTGGAGGCGCAGGTGCGGCTGACGGCCTACTCGCAGCTCGGCGCCCCGCGCCTCAGCGGTCGCGTCGTCCGCGTCTCGGCCGACCGCCTGGCCGATGCGCGCACCGGCATGTCGTGGTACGAGGCGCGCGTGGCCCTCGACCCCGACCAGCCCGGCCTGTCGAGCCTGGCGCTGGTGCCCGGCATGCCGGCCGAGGTGATGATCGTCACCGGCGCGCGCACGCCCATCGACTACCTGCTCACGCCGATCGTGGAGAGCCTGGGACGCGCGCTGCGCGAGGAGTGACGTCGCCGTCCGGGCGGCGAACCGGGCGCGGCGCCAGGGGATGCGCGTCGTCGTCCGTGATTTCCTCCAGCCCCCGGACTTCCAGGCGCGCCTCCGCGTGGACGCAGAGCATGTTGAGCGACACGACCCGGCCTTCGAAGATGTTCCTCGTGCTCTCGGCGAAGTTGTCCGGGGAGTACAGCGGCGGGCGGTGCCAGAAGAGCCGGTAGCCGTGGCTTCGGATGAGCCCGACGAGCTCGGCCGACTTCTGCGCGTAGTCGTTCTCCGCGTAGATGACGGGCCTGTGGCGCCCGATCAGGGCGCCGGCTCCCCGCAGCACGTCGGCCTCCATGCCCTGCACGTCGATCTTGACGAGGTCCAGCCGGGGCTGGTCGTAGAAATCGTCCAGCCGTACCACGGCGACCCGGTACTTCGCCCGCGGGTCGCCGTCGGGCCGGACGAGCGCGTCCAGGGAGGCGCCGCCGAAGTTGCCCTTGCGCGAGTAGTCGATGTCGGAGAGCCGGCGGACGCCGGCCTCGGCCCCGACCCCCAGGTGGTAGGTATGGACGTTGGTCAGGCTGTTGAGCGCGACGTTCGCGGCCAGCACCTGCGCCACCATGCGCTGCGGCTCGAAGGCGAACACCCGCCCCTGCTCGCCGACGCGGCGGGCGAAGGTGAGCGTGTGGGTTCCGATGTGGGCGCCGACGTCGACGACGTAGTGGCCCGGCCGGCAGAGCTGGTCGAACAGCGCGGTCTCGCCCGGGCTCCACTCGCCGTAGTGCTCGACGCTGCGGCCGATGTACCAGTCGTTGACGTTGTAGAGCACGTAGCCGTGGCGCGCCTCGACCAGGTGGTTGAAGCCGCGGCCGCCGATGAGCTTCCTCATCCCGGCGGCTCCTGCGCGAGCGCCGGCGCGGGGTCGCCGCCGGTCGCCGCCGCCGCCGTGCCGCCGGGCGGCCGGGCAGCCAGGGCCGCCAGCTCGCGCCGCACCTCGCCGAAGACGCTGGCCCAGTCGTTGGGGGCGGGCTGGCGGAACAGGCGCATGGTGGGGTACCACGGGGTGTCGGCGCGCCCGAGCACCCAGCGCCAGTCGTGGGCGAACGCCAGCAGCGTCCAGACGGGCCGGCCGACGGCGCCGGCCAGGTGCGCCAGCATCGTGTCGACGGTGATGACGAGGTCCACCTCCAGCAGCGCGTCGGCCGCCGCCTCCAGGTCGGTCAGCGCATCGCCCGCGGCGTGGATCAGCCCGCGCCAGGCGCGCGGCTCGCGGGCCTGACGACCCGCCTGGAAGCTGACGAACTCCGTGCCCGGCACGTCGAACAGCGGCGCGAAGTCGTCCAGGCGGCAGGAGCGCAGGCGGTCGCGCTGGTGCGCCGGGTTGCCCGCCCAGGCGACCGCGACCCGGAACTGCCGCGCCGGCGGCAGCACGGGGCGCGGCCGCTCGCGGGCGGGCAGATAGGGACACGCGTTGGGGATGGAGTCGAGGTCGGTTCCCAGCAGCCCGGGCACGTCCGCCAGGGCGCAGACCCAGTCCGCCGGGGGATGGGGCCGGCTGCCGGCCACGACCTGGCGCACGTCGGGGAGCCGCCGCAGGAGGGGGACGAGCCGCGCCGCGCAACAGAGCGAGACCGCCGCGCCGCGCCGCGCCAGCAGCGGCGCGAAGCGGGCGAACTGGATGACGTCGCCCAGCCCCTGCTCGCCGTAGAGCAGGATGGACTGCCCGTCCGGATCCTGCCCCTCCCA
>CAZMWA010000083.1:0-9960 GCA_964569405.1 uncultured Vicinamibacteraceae bacterium
ACCCAGCCGACGCCGACTCCCGGAAGGGGCCACCGCGACGATCGCTCCGGTGGCCCCTTCCGGGAGTCGGCGTCGGCTGGGTCGCGGGCGCTGGACGGCATGTCGAAACGGGCCATCATCACCGGCGTCAGCGGGCAGGACGGTTCGTACCTGGCGGAGCTGCTGCTCGACAGGGGGTACGAGGTCGTCGGCGTCGTGCGCCGCCTCAGCGCCCCGAACCACTGGCGCATCGAGCACCTCCTCGAGCGCATCGACCTGCGCCCGGGCGATCTGCTGGATCAGCTCTCGCTGATCCGGCTCGTGGACGAGGTGCGGCCGCACGAGATCTACAACCTCGCCGCCATGTCGTTCGTCCCGGCGTCCTGGGACCAGCCCATGCTGACCGGCGAGTACAACGCCCAGGGCGTAACGCGCCTGCTCGAGGCGATCCGCCAGGTCGACACGTCGATCCGCTACTATCAGGCGTCGTCGAGCGAGATGTTCGGCAAGGTTCGCGAGACGCCGCAGAACGAGCGGACGCCGTTCTATCCCCGCAGTCCCTACGGCGTCGCGAAGGCGTTCGCCCACCACATCACGGTGAACTACCGCGAGAGCTACGACCTGTTCGCCGTCTCGGGCATCCTGTTCAACCACGAGTCGCCCCGGCGGGGGCTCGAGTTCGTGACGCGCAAGGTCAGCGACGGGGTGGCGCGCATCAAGCTCGGCCGCGCCCGCACGCTGGTTCTCGGCAACCTCGACGCGCGCCGGGACTGGGGGTTCGCAGGCGACTACGTGCGCGCGATGTGGTCCATGCTGCAGCAGGACGCGCCGTCGGACTACGTGGTCGCGACGGGCGTCAGCCACTCCGTGCGGGACCTGGTCGAGACCGCGTTCTCGCGCGTCGGCCTCGACTGGCGCGACCACGTGCGGACCGACGCGAGGTTCCTGCGGCCGGCCGACATCGAGCACCTGGTCGGCGACGCGTCGAAGGCCCGCGCCATGCTGGGCTGGCAGCCGTCGGTGGACTTCCGGACCCTCGTCCGCACGATGGTCGACGCCGACCTGCAGCGGCTGTCGGACGCGGGCGAACCGGCCCCGACCGCCACCGCCGGCCGTTAGCCCGAGCCTACCACGCCCTCGAGCGGGCTGCTGGCGGTGGCGTACGGCTTGCGCGGAATGCGCCCGGCGAGGAATCCGGCGCGTCCGGCTTCCACGGCGAGGCGCATCGCCCGCGCCATGACGACCGGGTCCCGCGCGCCGGCGATGCCGGTGTTCATCAGGACGCCGTCGGCCCCGAGCTCCATGGCCAGGGCGGCGTCCGACGGCGTGCCGACGCCGGCGTCCACGATGACGGGCACGCCGGCCGCGTCCTTGATGATGCGGATGTTGTTGGCGTTCTGGATGCCCAGCCCGGAGCCGATGGGCGCGCCGAGCGGCATCACGGCCGCGGCCCCGGCGTCTTCGAGCTTGCGGCACGCCACCGGGTCGTCGTTGGTGTAGGGCAGCACGACGAAGTCGTCGCGGACCAGCCTGCGGGTCGCCTCGAGCAGGGCCTCGTTGTCCGGAAAGAGGGTGCGCTCGTCGCCGATCACCTCGAGCTTCACCCAGTTCGACAGGCCGACCTCGCGCGCCAGGTGGGCGGTTCGAACGGCGTCATCCGCCGTGTAGCAGCCCGCCGTGTTGGGCAGCAGGAAGTACTTGTCGGCGTCGATGAAGTCGAGCAGCGATTCCCGGGAGCGGTCGGTGAGGTTGACCCGCCGCACGGCCACGGTCACCATCTCCGTGCCCGAGGCCGCGTGCGCCTGCGCCATCACCGGGTTCGACGGGTACTTGCCCGTCCCGACGATGAGGCGCGAGCCGAACGTCCGGCCGGCCAGCGTCAGCGGATCAGCGGGCATCCGAACCGCCCCCGACGAAGTTGACCACCTCCACCTGATCGCCGTCGCTCACGACCACCGTGTCGTACGCCGCGCGCTTCACGATCGCGAGATTGTGCTCCACGGCGACGCGCCGCGAATCGATTTCGAGCCTGGCGAGCAACTGGCCCACGGTCAGCGGGCCCGCGATTTCGCAGGGGTCACCGTTGAGCATGATTCTCAAGCGGCTGAAAGCGTACTCGCGCACGCGGCGCAAGTCAAGGCTAAGCCCTTGTGCAATGGGAGGTTAGAACCTTGCGAGGGGCCCGGTGCCGGCGCGAGCATTGACTTGCTTCCGAGGCGGCAGTACGATGGTTGCATAGTTTGATATTTTTGTCACAAGCTGGCCATGCGCGGGGCGGTCGCCCCGTATTTTTTCGACCACGCTTGAGAAAACATTCACAACCTCGATGCCTCTCCACCGGTTCCGGAAGGGTCTTCGGCTGCCGCTAGCGGGCGCACCGGTTCAGGCGGTCGAGCGGGCGCCCGCGCCGCGGCGCGTGGCGCTCGTGGCGGCCGACTTCGTCGGGCTGCGTCCGACCATGCACGTCGCGGTGGGCGACAGCGTGCGCCGCGGCCAGCTCCTGCTCGATGACAAGAAGACGGCCGGGGTGCGCTACACCGCGCCGGCCGCCGGCACCGTGACGGCGGTCAACCGCGGCGACCGGCGCGCGCTGCAGTCCGTCGTCATCGAGCTGAGCCGCGCGGAGCGCGAGGGCCGCGAGCCGGAGCAGGAGAGCTACCGGGCGTTCACGGGTCGGCATCCGACCGGGCTGAGCCCGGACGAGGTGCGGGAGCTGCTCGTCGAGTCCGGCCTGTGGGTCGCGCTGCGGGCGCGCCCCTTCGGACGCGTCGCGAAGCCGGGAGCCCGGCCGCATTCCATCTTCGTCACGGCCATCGACACGCAGCCGCTCGCGCCGTCGCTGGACGTGGCGGTGACGGATGCGACCGCCTTCGAGTGGGGCGTGGCGGCGCTCGGCCGCCTCACCGACGGCCCCGTCTTCGTGTGCACCGCTCCCGAGACCGCCATCCCGATCCCGGCCGGCGAGCGCGTGCGTCACGAGCAATTCGCCGGCCCGCATCCGGCGGGCACCGTCGGCCTGCACATCCACACGCTGGATCCGGTCGATCGCAGCAAGACGGTCTGGCACCTCGGCGCGCAGGACGTCGCGGCGGTCGGCACGCTGCTGCGCACCGGGTCGCTGGATGTGGCCCGGGTCGTCGCGCTCGGCGGGCCGCCCGTTCTGCGGCCGCGGCTGCTGCGCACCCGGCTGGGCGCCGCCCTCGACGACGTGCTCCGCGGCGAGCTCGAAGACGGGGAGATGCGCGCCATCTCCGGCTCGGTGCTGTCCGGGCGCACGGCCGCCGGTCCGGTGCACGGCTATCTGGGACGCTACCACCAGCAGATCTCCGTGCTCGCCGAGGGGCGCGAGCGGGAGTTCCTCGGCTGGCTGGGGCCCGGCCTCGACAAGTTCTCCGCGATCCGGACGTTCGTTTCCGCCCTGCTGCCGCGCCGGCAGCTCCGCCTGACGACCTCCACCAACGGCTCGCAGCGGGCCATCGTGCCGCTCGGCACGTTCGAGCGCGTCATGCCGCTCGACCTGATGGCGACACCCCTGCTGCGGGCGCTGCTCATGGACGACGTCGACCGCGCCGAGGAGCTCGGGTGCCTCGAGCTGGACGAGGAGGACCTGGCGCTCTGCACGTTCGTCTGCGCCGGCAAGAACGACTACGGACCGCGATTGCGTCATGTGCTCGACACGCTCGAAAAGGAAGGCTAGGTGAAGTTTCTGCGCCGTCTCCTCGACCGGCAGGCGCACCACTTCGAGCCGGGCGGTCGGCTCGAGAAGCTGTACGCCCTCTGGGAGGCTCAGGACACGTTCCTCTACACCCCCGGCCACGTGACCGGGGGCCCGTCCCACGTCCGCGACGGCCTCGATCTGAAGCGGATGATGGTGACGGTGGTGGTGGCGCTGGCCGGTTGCATCTACATGGCCTTCCACAACACCGGCTACCAGGCGAACCTGGCGATTGCCCGGGGCGCCCCACCGCTCGAGACCTGGCAGACCAGCGTGGTCGAGCTGCTCGGGATCGGCTTCGCGCCGGAGAGCTGGGCGGCCTGCGTCGTGCACGGCGGGCTGTACTACCTGCCGGTGCTGGCCGTGACGTTCGCGGTGGGCGGGTTCTGGGAGATGCTGTTCGCCTCGGTGCGCAAGCACGACGTGAACGAGGGGTTCCTGGTGAGCGGGATGCTGTTCCCGCTGATCCTGCCGCCGACCATCCCGCTCTGGCAGGTCGCGCTCGGCGTGTCGTTCGGCATCGTCGTGGGCAAGGAGATCTTCGGCGGCACCGGCATGAACGTCCTGAACCCGGCGCTCGTCGGCCGCGCGTTCCTCTTCTTCGCCTATCCGGCCGATATCTCGGGAGACACGGTGTGGATTGCGGCGCAGACCACGACCGACGGCGTGAGCGGCGCCACCTCGCTGGCGCAGGCGACGCTGGGCGGCACGTCGGCGGTCGCCGGGGCGGTCGAGCCGTGGAGCGCGTTCGTCGGCTTCATCCCGGGCTCGATGGGCGAGACCTCGTTCATCGCCTGCCTGCTCGGGGCGGCGGTGCTGGTGGTGACCGGCGTCGGGTCGTGGCGCATCATGCTCAGCGTGGCCGCCGGGACGGCGGTGATGGCCCTGGCCCTGAACGGCATCGGCTCGGCGACCAACCCGTTCTTCGACGTGTCGCCGACCTGGCACTTCCTGCTCGGGGGCTGGGCGTTCGGCACGGTCTACATGGCGACCGACCCGGTCTCGGCGCCGACGGCGCTGCGGGGGCAGTACGTCTACGGGTTCCTCATCGGGGTGCTGGCCGTGCTGATCCGCGTGGTCAACCCGGCCTACCCCGAGGGCATGATGCTCGCCATCCTGTTCATGAACCTGTTCGCGCCCCTCATCGACTACTTCGCCGTGCAGGCGAACATCAGACGCAGGAGGGCCCGGAATGCACGCTAGCGTGGCCTACAATCTCGCGTTCGCGGCCGCCGTCTGCGTCGTCTGCGCCATCGTCGTCTCGACCTCGGCGGTGGCGCTCCAGGATCTGCAGGCGGCGAACGCGGCGCTCGAGAAGCGCCGCAACGTGCTCGTGGCGGCGGGCCTGGCCGAGAGCGACGAGCGGCCGCCGGCCGAGGAGATCGACGCCCGCTTCGAGGCGATTCGCGCCGTGGTCATCGACGTCGCGACGGGGGAGGAGGTCGCGGACATCGACCCCGACGCGTTCGACGACCGCGCGGCCGCGGCCGACCAGGACACCAGCCGCCCCGCGGCCGATAACCCGGCGGGCATCGCGCGGGTGGCGCACCACACCGTCGTCTACGAGCTGCGCGACGCCGGCGGCGTGCTCGATCTCGTCATCCTGCCGATCAGCGGGATGGGCCTGTGGTCGACGCTCTACGGGTTCGTCGCCTTCGACGCCGACCTGCAGACCATCCGCGGCATCACCTACTATGAGCACCTTGAGACGCCGGGCCTCGGCGGCGAGGTCGACAACCCGCGCTGGAAGGCGCTGTGGCCGGGCCGCCGGGCGTTCGGCGACGACGACGAGGTGCGCATCGAGGTCATTCGCGGCCGGGCCGGCCCGGCCGAGGCCGATCCGTACCGGGTGGACGGCCTCGCCGGGGCGACGATGACGAGCCGCGGCGTCACCAACATGCTGCGCTTCTGGCTCGGCGGGGAAGGGTTTCGCCCGTACCTGGAGCGGTTGCGGGCGGGAGGGGGCGCCTGATGGCCGTGCAGACGAAGACGCGTGAAGCGCTCGTCGACCCGATCTTCAACAACAACCCGATCACGCTGCAGGTGCTGGGCATCTGTTCGGCCCTGGCCGTGACGACGCGGATGGACACCGCCCTGGTGATGAGCGCCGCGGTCATCGGGGTGATGATGTCCTCGAACTTCTTCGTGAGCGCGCTGCGCGAGCACATTCCGACGAACATCCGGATCATCGTGCAGCTCACGATCATCGCCTCGCTGGTCATCGTGGTCGACCAGATCCTCAAGGCCTACCTGTTCGAGATCTCGCAGCAGCTCTCCGTCTTCGTGGGCCTCATCATCACCAACTGCATCATCATGGGCCGCGCCGAGGCGTACGCCATGCAGAACCCGCCGGCCATGAGCCTCATCGACGGCATCGGCAACGGCCTCGGTTACGGCGCCATCCTGATGGGCACCGCGTTCCTGCGCGAGCTGCTCGGCTTCGGCACCCTGTTCGGCACGCAGCTCCTGCCGCTCGCGAGCGAGGGCGGGTGGTACTCGCCGAACGGGCTCATGGTGCTCTCGCCGGGCGCGTTCTTCATCATCGGCTTCTTCATCTGGGCGCTGCGGGCCTGGAAGCCGGAGCAGAACGAGAGCGAGTGATGGAGCACTACGTCAACCTGGCCGTCAAGGCCGTCTTCGTCGAGAACATGGCGCTCGCGTTCTTCCTGGGCATGTGCTCCTTCCTGGCCGTGTCGCGGCAGGTGAAGACCGCGCTGGGCCTCGGCGTGGCGGTCATCTTCGTCCTGACCATCACCGTCCCGATGAACAACGTCATCTACGCCCGCCTGCTGCAGCCCGGCGCGCTGGGCTGGCTGCACCCCGGCCTGGCGGAGCAGGACCTGACGTTCCTCGGCTTCCTCACCTACATCGGCACCATCGCCGCCATGGTGCAGATCGTGGAGATGACGCTCGACCGCTTCGTCCCGAAGCTGTACGCGGCGCTCGGCATCTTCCTGCCGCTCATCGCGGTGAACTGCGCCATTCTGGGGGCGTCGCTGTTCATGGTGGAGCGCAGCTACACCCTGGCCGAGAGCACCGTCTTCGGGTTCGGGTCGGGCGTCGGCTGGGCGCTGGCCATCGTCGCCCTGGCCGGCATCCGCGAGCGCCTGCGCTACAGCAACCCGCCGGCGGGGCTGCGGGGCCTGGGGCTGACGTTCATCCTGGTCGGGCTGATGGCGATCGGCTTCATGGCGTTCGCCGGCGTGCAGTTGTAGGAGCGCGGCATGCTCACGGTCACACTCGGCGTGGCGATGTTCACGTTCACGATCGTGTCGCTGGTGGGCCTGCTGATGGTGGCCCGGCGGCAGCTCGTCGCGACCGGCAGCGTCGCCATCACGGTGAACGACGAGGCCGATCGGGCGCTGCATTGCGCCAGCGGCGGCAACCTGCTCGGCACGCTGGCCGCGAACCGCCTGTTCGTGCCGTCCGCCTGCGGCGGGAAGGGGAGCTGCGGCGTCTGCAAGGTGAAGGTGCTCGACGGCGGCGGCGCCGTGCTGCCGACCGAGCTCAGCCACCTCGACCGCGGCGAGGTGCGCGACGGGGTGCGGCTGTCCTGCCAGGTGAAGGTCAAGCAGGACATGCGCATCGAGATACCGGCCGAGATCTTCGACATCCGCCGTTGGCAGTGCAAGGTCCGCTCGAACCACAACGTCGCCACGTTCATCAAGGAGCTGCTGCTGGAGCTGCCGCCCGGCGAGGCGGTGCCGTTCCGGGCCGGCGGATACATCCAGATCGAGGCCCCGGTGGGAAGCTACCCGTACCAGGGCATCGACGTCGAGGACGAGTACCGCGAAGACTGGGACAAGTTCAACCTGTGGAAGTACACGGCGGAGCTCGACGAGCCGGTGACGCGCGCGTACTCGATGGCGAACTACCCCGAGGAGAAGGGCGTCATCATGCTCAACGTGCGCATCGCCTCTCCGCCGCCGCGCGCGCCGGAGGGCACGCCGCCGGGCAAGATGACGGCGTACCTGTTCGGCCTCAAGCCGGGCGACGAGGTGACGATCTCCGGGCCCTTCGGGGAGTTCTTCGCCCGGGACACCGACGCGGAGATGCTCTTCATCGGGGGCGGCGCGGGCATGGCGCCCATGCGCTCGCACATCTTCGACCAGTTCCGCCGCCTCGGCACGCGGCGCAAGGTGAGCTTCTGGTACGGCGCCCGCAGCCTGCGCGAGGCGTTCTACATCGACGACTTCGACACCGTCGCGGCCGAGCACGACAACTTTGAATGGCACCTGGCCCTGTCCGAGCCGCTGCCCGAGGACAAGTGGACGGGCGACACCGGCTTCATCCACCAGGTCGTCTACAACAACTACCTCAAGGACCACCCCGCGCCCGAGGACGTCGAGTACTACCTGTGCGGCCCGCCGCTCATGCTCAAGGCGTGCATGGAGATGCTGGACGGGCTGGGCGTCGAGCCCGAGAACATCCTGTTCGACGACTTCGGATAGGGCGCGCCGGAGAGTTGGCCGCCGTGCGACGAGCCTGCGCGCTCCTGCCCGTCCTGCTCTGGGCCGGCGCGTGCCTGCCGGCCGGCGACGGGCCCGCGGTCCACGTCTTCGAGGGCCCGACCATGGGCACGACGTTCGCCGTGCGGGTCGTCGCGGACGACCTCGGCGACGAGCGGCGGGCCGGGCTGCGGGCGGCCATCGAGCAGACCCTGGCCGGCGTCGACGAGCGCATGTCGACCTACCGGCCGGAGTCGGAGATCAGCCGTTTCAACCGCGCCCGCACCACCGACCCGTTCCCGGTGTCGGCCGACACGCTGGCGGTGCTGCGGCACGCCCTCGAGATCAGCGAGCTGACCGGCGGCGCCTTCGACGTCACCGTCGGCCCGCTGGTCGACGCCTGGGGCTTCGGGCCGGCGGGGGACCCGCCCGCGCCGCCGACCGAGAGCGACATCGACCGCCTGCGGCGGCAGGTCGGCTTCAGGAAGCTGCGGATCGAGCCCGCCACGTCGTCGATCCGCAAGCTCGCCCCGAGCCTCGCCTGCGACCTGTCCGCGCTCGCGAAAGGCTACGCGGTGGATCGGGTGGCCGAGCGGCTGCAGGCGGAAGGGCTGGGCTCGTATCTGGTCGAGGTGGGCGGGGAGGTGCGCGCCGGCGGCCTCAGCCCGCGCGGCGACGCGTGGCGCGTCGGCATCGAGCGGCCCGCCCCGGGCCCCCCGGCCGTCCAGCGTCGCGTCCGCCTGCGCGACCGCGCGCTGGCGACCTCGGGCGACTACCGCAACTACTACGAGGTCGACGGCCGGCGCGTCTCGCACACGATCGATCCGCGCAGCGGCCGGCCGGTGGAGCACGGGCTCGCGTCGGTCAGCGTCGTCGAGCCGCTGTGCGTCCGTGCCGACGCCATCGCCACGGCCCTGGGCGTCCTGGGCCCCGACGCGGGCTACGAGCTGGCCGTCGCCCAGGGTTGGGCCGCGCTGCTCATCGTCCGCCGCGACGACGGCACGCTGCACGAGCGCGAGACCCCGGCCTTCGCCGCGCTGGCTGCGGCGCCCTGACGCCCGCGGCTGATAAGATGGACCCAGGATGGCGTTGTTCCTGCTCTCCGTGGCCGTGATCGCGGCGGCCATGCTGGTGATGGCCGTCGGCGTCCTCTTCAACTACCCCTGCCTGCGCGGCTCCTGCGGCGGCCCGGACGTCGTGGGGCCGGACGGCGAATCGCTCCGCTGCGCCGCCTGTCCCCGGCGCAAGTCAGCCGGCGGCCCGGCCTGACGCGACCCGCGCCAGCACGGCGATCAGCGCGTCGTCTTCTCCGGGCTGCACGGTGCGCAGGTCGAGCACGACCTCGTCGCGCTCGATGCGGCCGATGACGGGCGGCGCCGCGCCGCGGAGCCGCGCCTCGAGGCGAGCCGCGCTGCAGCCGTCGAGCCGCACGCGCAGGACGCGGCTGGGGAGCGTCAGGCCGGGGGTGGTGCCGCCGCCGATGGTCGACTCGCCGGTGCCCACGGCGAGGGCCAGGCCGGCGGCGTGCGTCAGGCTCGCGGCAATCCGGCGCGCCCGGACGTCCAGGGCATCCACCGTCGCCCGGATCATCGCCAGCACCGGGACCGAACGCGCCGCGCGGCCGGTTGCATGTTCCAGCAGCGTGGCCTCCAGCGCGGCGTACGCCAGCTTGTCGGCGCGCAGGGCCCGCATCAGCGGATGCCGGCGGATCGGCTGCAGGTGGTCGCGCCGCCCGACGAGGAGGCCGGCCTGGGGCCCGCCGAGCAGCTTGTCGCCGCTGAAGCAGCAGACGGCGACGCCGGCTTCCACGCTGGCGCC
>CAZMWA010000084.1:0-2822 GCA_964569405.1 uncultured Vicinamibacteraceae bacterium
GCGGGCCCGGCGGCGGCCGTTACGCATCGGCCGGTGACCGGGTGCGCCCGCGTGCCCGGCGCCGGTCGACCCGCTGCCCGACTTCGCCACCGGGTCGGCCCTGCGCGTCGTCGCCATCGATCCCGGGCACGGCGGCGGCGACGCCGGCAGCCAGGGTTCCGACGGCGCCCTGGAGAAGGACATCACGCTGGGCGTGGCGCAGCGGCTGCGCGCCGTCATCGAGAGCCGCCTCGGGCTGCGGGTCATCCTCACCCGCACGCGCGACGAGACGGTCGACCTCGACGCCCGCGCGGCCATCGCGAACAACAACGGCGCCGATCTGTTCATCAGCCTGCACGCGAACGCGTCGACCCGCCCGGCGGCGACCGGCGCGGAGGTGTTCTACCTCGGCATCGACGAGTACGGCGCCGAGGCGCAGGCGCTCGCCGACAGCGAGGTCGAGCCCATCCCGGTGGTCGGCGGCGGCAGCCGCCGCATCGATCCGGTGCTGTGGGAGATGGCGCAGATCCTGTACGTCGACCGCTCGGCGCTGCTGGCCGGCATCGTCGACGCCGAGCTGCGCCAGCGCGTCGTCATGAGCCCGCGGCCGGTGCAGCAGGCCCCGTTCCGCGTCCTGGTCGGCGCCAACATGCCGGCCGTGCTCGTCGAGCTCGGCTCGCTGGCGCATCCCGAGAACGAGCAGCGGCTCACCAGCGCGCCGTTCGCGAACGCGGTCGCCGAGGCGCTGCTGGCGGGCATCCAGCGCTTCGGCCTCGCACTCGAGCGCGGCGAGCTCGAGCGCGAGGAGCCGGCCGGCGTGCTGCCGGGCGGGTGACGCCATGCCGCTGCTCAAGGGCATCGTGGCGGCGCTCGTGGCGGTCGGCCTCGCGGTCGCCGTCACCCTCGTGCTCGATCGCGCCGCCCGCGTCCCGGACGAGCCGGCGCGCGGCGCCGGGGGCGGCGGCGTGCCGGCGGGGGCGACGTCGAACACCGCGGTCCTCTTCCACGTGGCGGAGGACGGCACCGCGCTCGTCACCCGCACCGTCGAGATCCCGGCCGAGGGCGACCCGCTGACGCGCGCGCGGATCGTCGCCGAGCAGCAACTGGTACCGCCGGGCCTGCCGTTGAGGTCGGCGTTTCCCGCCGGGACCCGGCTGCGCGGCATCTACCTGACGGCCGAGGGCAACGCCTTCGTCGACCTGTCCGGGGACGTGTCCGCCGCGCACCCGGGCGGCTCGCTCGACGAGCTGTTCACCGTCTACGCGCTGGTCAACGCGCTGGTCAGCAACGTGCAGGAGATTGCGGCGGTCCAGATCCTGATCGAGGGCCGCGAGGTCGATACGCTGGCCGGCCACGTCGACCTGCGGCGGCCGCTCGGGCTCGCCATGCAGTGGGTCGGCGGGATCGGCTCCGCCGCCGGCTACGAGGAGGCGCCCGCCGGGCCCTGATGACCGTCTCGCCCGCCTCGCCCGAACGCGGACGCACCGACCAGCGCGGCCCGACCGATCTGCGGCCGTTGCGCCTGACTCCCCACTACTCGATGCACGCGGAGGGGTCCGTGCTCATCGAGGCCGGCAGCACCCGCATCATCTGCACGGCGAGCGCCGAGGACCGGGTTCCGCCGTTCCTGCGCGGCAGCGGCAAGGGCTGGGTCACCGCCGAGTACGGCATGCTGCCGCGCGCCACGTCGACGCGCAACACGCGCGAGGCCGCGGCCGGGCGGCCCGGCGGCCGGACGCAGGAGATTCAGCGCCTCATCGGCCGCTCGCTGCGCGCGGTCACCCGGCTCCCCGAGCTGGGCGAGCGCACCCTCTGGATCGACTGCGACGTCATCCAGGCCGACGGCGGCACGCGCACCGCGTCGATCACCGGCGGGTTCGTCGCGCTCGTGCTGGCCCTCGACAAGCTGCGGCAGGCCGGCAAGATCAAGGCAATCCCCGTCGACGACTACGTCGCCGCCATCAGCGTCGGCATCGTGGGCGGCATGCCGGTGGTCGACCTCGCGTACGCGGAGGACGCCGCGGCCGACGTCGACATGAACGTCGTGAAGACCGGCGACGGCCGCTTCATCGAGGTCCAGGGCACGGCCGAGGGGTCGCCGTTCGGACACGGCGCGCTCGCCGAGCTCCTGCGCCTCGCGGACGACGCCATCGCCAGGCTGGTCGGCCACCAGCGCGACGTCGTCGGCGGGATCCTGAGCCCCCGCCGCGGATGAACCTGCTCGCCGCCACCACCAACCCGCACAAGCTGGCCGAGATCCGGGCGCTGCTGGCGGGCCTGCCGGTCCGCGTCGAGACCCTGGCCGCGCACCCCGCGCTCGGCGCGCCGGACGAGACCGGGACGACGTTCGCCGCGAACGCGCGCCTGAAGGCCGCCCACTACGCCAGCCGCAGCGGACTGCGCGCCGTGGCCGACGACTCGGGGCTCGAGATCGACGCGCTCGACGGCGCGCCGGGCGTGCGCTCGGCCCGCTTCAACGGCGCGAGCTACGCGCAGAAGTTCGCCGCCATCTACGAGCTGCTGCGTGCCCGCGGCGCCGCCGGGAGCGCCGCGCGCTTCGTCTGCGCGCTGGCCGTGGCCGACGGCGAGCGCATCGTCTTCGAGGCCCGCGGCGTCGTCGAGGGACGCATCGCGCGCGCGCCGGCCGGCGGCGGCGGGTTCGGCTACGACCCCATCTTCTTCTACCCGCCGTACGGGCGCACGCTGGCCGAGCTGTCGCCCGCCGAGAAGGACGCCGTCAGCCACCGCGGCCAGGCGTTCCGGAAGCTGCGGGGCTTCCTGGAGACTGGGAGTCTGCGCCGCAAAACGGCGCAGACTCCCAGTTAGGGTTGGTTGGGCGGCAA
>CAZMWA010000085.1:0-28974 GCA_964569405.1 uncultured Vicinamibacteraceae bacterium
GGTACAAGCCGTGGCCGTCCGCGTGCCGGCCGGGGGGCGCGGAACGGACGAAGGCGGCCGAGAGTGCCTTGTCGGGATGGCGACCTCGGCGCTTGGTTCTGCGGGGCTTGGGAGCGGGTTTGGCTACAACATCCATTCCCACATTATATGCGGGATTGGGCGGGATTCCGCAATACCTCCCGACCGCCTCAGTCCGCGTTGACGAAACGTAAGTGTTTACTATTCAGTGATTTATGGTCTAGACAGCACGAGGCTGGATTCTACCGGAACATGATTGGCTGTTAAGGCAGCGCGAACACCCACATCACCCCGGTCCCCTGCGGAATCCTCGTGTTGGTCAGCCGCGCGTACGACGTGGTCTGGCCGATGCGGCCGCCGGCGCCGACCGCCAGGTACTGGCGCCCATCGACCTCGAAGGTGATCGGCGCGCCCGAGATGTCGCCGTTCAGCCGCCGCTCCCACAGCAGCGCGCCCGTCTCGGCGTCGAGCGCGAACAGGCGGCGGTCCGCCGTGCCCCCGAACACCAGGCCGCCGGCCGTCGACAGCGCCGCCGCCGTCATTGCCGCCCCGCCGGGGAAGCGGTGCTCCCACGCGCGCTGGCCGGTGAGCGGGTTGAACGCCACGAACTCGCCGATGTAGTCGTAGTCGGGGACCCGCTTGACCCGACCCGCCATGCCGCGGTAGACGCGGCCCGGCCGGTACTCCTCGGAGACGAACGTGACGTCCATGCAACTGTTGTTGATGCCCACGTAGTAGAGACCCGTCTCCGGGCTGTAGCTCGGCGAGTTCAGGTTGCGTGCGCCGTGGTAGTGCGGGCACACCTCGAACACCCGGTCCGAGTCGACGTCGTCGAGGGTGGGGATGAGCGCGGGGTTGTAGATCGGGACCCCGATGTCGGTCCAGCCGGTCACGAGGTTGTCGTAGCCCGTCCGGAACGAGCCCAGGAACTGGCCGGTGACGCGATCGAGCACGACGCCCCAGCCGATCTTGCTGGTCTCGATGAGCGCCTTGCGCTCGACGCCGCCGATGACCAGGTCGACCAGCATGCTCTCGTGCGTCGCGTCCAGGTCCCAGTTGTCCGAAGGCACCACCTGGAAGTGCCACTGCAGCTCGCCGGTGTCGATGTCGATGGCCAGGATCGAATTCGTGTAGAGCGCGTCGCCCGGGCCCCGCAGGGTGGAGGACCAGGGCGTCGGCTGACCCGTGCCGAGGTAGACCCAGCGCAGCTCGGGGTCGTAGCTGATCGTGTTCCAGGTGAGGCCGCCGAGCGGCTCGATCTCGTGCTCGCTCCACGTCTCGTAGCCCGGCTCGCCGCGCGCCGGCACCGTGTAGGTGATCCACAGCCGCTCGCCGGTCTCGGCGTCGTGCGCCACCACGGCGCCGCGCGCGCTGCGGTCGCCCCCGGCGAAGCCCAGCACCACCTTGCCGTCCGCGATCAGCGCGGGGTGCGCATGCCCCAGCCCGGTGGTGTAGTCGCCCGTGCTGACCTCCCAGCGCTGCTCGCCGGTGCGGGCATCCAGCACGACCAGCGCGGCGTCCGCCGTGCCCCAGTAGATCGCGTCGCCGTAGATGGACACGCCGCGGTGGCGGTTGAGGGCCTGCGACTTCTCGATGTCGTCCGGGTAGTTCCGCGTGTGCACCCACACGACGTCACCGGACACGACGTCGAACGCGGTGACCCGGCCGCTCCCTTCGGCGACGTACATCAACCCGTTGGCGACGACCGGCGTCGGCACCCAGCGGCTCCCGTCGCGCATCGAGTAGGCCCAGACGAGCTGCAGGTCGCCGACCGTCTCGCGATTGATCTGATCGAGCGGACTGAACCCGGTCACGTCGTAGGTCCGCCGGAAGCTCATCCAGTCGCCGTCCCGCGGATTGAGCAACCGCTCGTCGGTGACCGGCTCCCAGTCGCGCTGCTCCGGTTGGCCGAGCGCGGCGCCGGCCTGCAGCAACTGGAAACCGACGAGGAACGCCCCAACGAACAGGCCGTGTCCGAAAGCTCGCATCGATCTGTCTCCTTCCCGACGCCCCGCAGCAGGACGTCGCCGCGCCGGCGCAACACCGGACCCGGGCATCATCGCCGATGCGCGCGGCGGGCGCAACAGCGCGAACGGACACGGCTGCGTTGAAAAAAAGTCGTTCGTGAGTGATGATTGAGCATCCCGCGTGCGGCGGACATGCGCGGAGGGAGGATCCGATGAACCACGCAAGTCGGACAGCTTTGGCAACGGTTGTCGCAATCGCGTTCCTGGTGCCGGCGCCCGCCGCCGGCCAGAGTGCGGCCGCGGGCGGGGCGGCGGGGTCGGAGGAGTGGACGCTGCCGCGCACTCCCGACGGTCGGCCCGACCTCCAGGGCTACTGGACGACCCAGACGTTCACGCCCATCGAGCGGCCGGCGCACTTGGGCGAGCAGGAGTTCTTCTCCGAAGAGGAGGCCGCCGCGCTGCAGGAGCAGCTCACGGCCGAGGGCGTCGACCCCCTGCGGCGTGACGCGCTCGAGATCGCGGATGCGGAGGTCCGCGAAGAGGCGCTCTATCAGGAGAACCGCGACCGGTCGTACGTCCACTACGACAACCAGGTCTGGCTGCGCACGCCGGTGCCGAAGGGGCTGTCGAGCCGGCGCACGTCGCTGCTCACCTATCCCCGCAACGGGCGGTTCCCGCCCTACACGCCGCAGGCCGCCGAGCGCATAGAGGCCGAGCGCGTGATGAACGCCACCGTGTTCGACGGGTACGAGACGCGGCCCCTTTCCGAGCGGTGCGTCGTCTGGCGCCACGAGGGCCCGCCCATGCTCCCGCCGTCCTACAACGACATCCACCAGATCATGCAGACGCCCGATCACGTCGTCATCTTCACGGAGATGTCGACCACCATCCCGCGCATCATCCCGCTCGACGGGCGCCCGCACATCGACGAGCGGATTCGCCAGTTCCCCGGCGACTCGCGCGCCCGGTGGGAGGAGGATACGCTCGTCATCGAGACGCGCAACTACGCCGAGCGGCGGCGCTATCGGGGCGCCAGCGGGCACATGCGCGTCGAAGAGCGCTTCACGCGCGTCGCCGAGGACCGCATCCACTACGAGTTCACGGTCGATGATCCGACCACCTGGACGAGCCGCTGGAGCGCGGAGGTGCCGCTGGTGAAGACGGAAGGGCCGCTGTACGAGTACGGCTGCCACGAGGGCAATCACGACATCCGTCACATCCTCGAGATCAACCGCAATCTGGAACGGCAGGCGGCCGAGGCGGCCGCCGCGCAGAACTCGAAGTAGACCACGCTCTGCCGCGGACGGCCTCCGGCGCCAGTCGCCCCGGCGCCGGAGGCCGCCGTACCCTCCCGGAATCCCGAGCGCCGCCGGTCCGGCCCGCTCCCCCGGGCGCCCCGCCGCCGCGGGCGACAGCTCCGATCATGAACCCGGTCGACGCAACGGCGCGCGGGCCCTCGATCCTGCTGACCGGCGCCACCGGCTGCATCGGCGGGCGGCTGCTGGCCGCCCTGGAGTCGCACGGCCACGCCGTGCGATGCATGACGCGGCGGCCCGCCGCCCTCGAGGGCCGGGTCGGGCCGAACACGAGCGTGGTCTACGGCGACTGCCTGGATCCGGACGCGCTGCCCGCGCCGCTGGCCGGGATCGAGACGGCCTACTATCTGGTCCACTCGCTGGGCGGCGCCCGCGATTTCGAGACCCAGGATCGCGCCGCGGCACACCACTTCGGCGCCGCCGCCCGCGCCGCCGGCGTCCGCCGCATCGTGTACGTCGGCGGGCTCGGCGCCGCGGCCGGCCTCTCCCGGCATCTGCGCAGCCGGCACGAGACCGGCGTCGTGCTGCGTGCGTCCGGCGTGCCGGTCATCGAGCTGCGGAGCGGCATCGTGATCGGCAGCGGCAGCCTGTCGTTCGAGCTGATCCGCGCGCTCGTCGAGCGGCTCCCGATCATGATCTGCCCGGCCTGGGTCCGCACGCCGACGCAGCCCATCGCGCTCGACGATCTGGTGGCCTATCTCGCGGCCGTGCTCGACCTGCCCCACGGCGACAGCCGCGTGTTCGAGGTCGGCGGCGCGGACGTCGTGTCGTACGGCGCCATCATGCGCGAGTACGCGCGGCAACGGGGTCTCGGGCGCCGGCTCGTCCCGGTGCCGCTGCTCACCCCGCGCCTGTCGAGCCTCTGGCTCGGCCTGACCACGCCGGTCTATGCGCGCGTCGGCCGCGAGCTCGTCGACGGGCTCCGGACGGCGACCGTCGCCAACGACGATGACACGCGGGCCGCCTTTCCTGTTCGCCCGCTCGCGCTGCGGGAAGCCATCGCACGCACGCTGCGGAACGAGGACGCCGAGCTCGCGGCGGCGCCCTGGTCCGACGCCGCCCTGGCGGCCGGGACGGCGCTGCGCTGGGGCGGCGTTCGCGTCCGCGGCCGGCTGCTGTATTCGCGCTCCGTCGATCTGCCCATCCCCGCCGCGGCGGCCTTCGCACCCATTCGCCGCATCGGCGGCGCCAACGGCTGGTACTACGGCGACTGGCTGTGGCGGCTGCGCGGTCTCGTCGACCGCCTGCTCGGCGGGGTCGGCATGCGGCGGGGCCGGCGCGACGCCGAGCACCTGGCGGCCGGCGACATCCTCGACTGCTGGCGCGTCGACATCTGCCAGCCGGACGCCCGGCTGCGGCTCGCCGCCGAGATGAAGCTACCCGGACGCGGCTGGCTGGAGTTCGACGTCACGCCGCGGGGCGAGGACGCCTGCACGGTCCGGCAGACCGCCGTCTTCGACCCGGCCGGCCTCCTGGGGCGCGGCTACTGGCATGCGCTGTATCCGATTCACGTCCTGCTGTTCAACGGCCTGCTGCGCAGCATCGCGCGGCGAGGCATCGCGATCCATGAAAAACACCACTTGAAGTGAGGATCATCATGGATCTTCGAAACGGGGATCTCCGTCACGGCAGCCGCAGCGCCGCCAGCGAGCCGGGCAGATCCGGGCCCGCCACCTGCACCACGATGTACTGCCGGCCGTCGTGCAGGTAGCCCATCATGCCGTACTGCCCGGACGCGGGCAGCGCCACCGTGCCCAGCCTGGCGCCGGTCCGCTTGTCCAGCGCGTGCAGCCGCGGGGCGCCGCCGACGCCTTCGGCGGTGATCACCAGCGTCCTGGTCACCATCGTGACGGGGTGCGACAGGCGGCCGGTGTTCGGAAGCGCCACGCCCTCGAGCGCCGGATGGTCGCGGATGCGCTCGGGGGTATCGCCGTTGGGCGTCTCCCAGAGGTGATCGCCCGTGTTCATGTCGATGGCGACGATGCGGCTGTAGGGCGGCTTGAAGATCGGCAGGCCCTGCGGGCCCCGGAAGTCGCCGCGGTTGAGGACCGCGAAGTCGGCAAAGGTGCGGCCGGTCGTCTTGATGTCGTCCGGCTGATCGATGACGGCGCCCGGCACGATGTTCTCGGAGCGGCAGCCGCGCCGCGTCGAGACGTACAGAATGCCAGTCTCGGGATCGGCCGACGTCGGCCCGAAGATGTTCGACGCCCCGCTCGGGCAGCTCACGAACGACCGCAGGCCCGAGGGATGGCCGCGCTGAATCGGCGGGTTGAAGATCGGCCCGAGCCGGTAGTCCTCGATGATCTCCAGCGCCGCGGCGCGCAGCTCGGGGGTGAAGTCGATCAGGTCGTCCTCGGTCAGTCCCTGCATCTCGAACGCCGCCGGATGCGTCGGCATAGGCTGGGTCGGCGACAGGCGCTCGCCGGGCACCTCGGAGGGCGGCACCGGCCGCTCCTCGATCGGCCAGATGGGCTCGCCGGTCACCCGATCGAACGTGAAGGCCCAGCCCTGCTTGGTGGTCTGGACGACGATCTCGCGCGGGACGCCGTCCACGGTCACGTCGAGCGCCACGGGCGCCGTCGGGTTGTCGAAGTTCCAGATGTCGTGGTGCACGGTCTGGAAGTGCCACGCGCGCTCGCCGGTCTGGACGTCCAGGGCGATGACGCTCGTCCCGTACAGCCCGTCGCCGGGCCGGAAGCCCCCGTAGAAGTCGATCGTCGGCGGGTTGGTCGGGACGTAGACGAGCCCGTGCTCCGGATCGGCCGACAGCGGCGCCCACGACGAGATGTCGCCGGTCCACTCCCAGGCGTCGTTCTCCCACGTCTCGTGACCGAACTCGCCGGGGCGGGGAATGACATGGAACTTCCACTTGAACTCGCCGGTGCGGGCGTCGTAGCCCATGATGTCGCCCGGCACGTTCTCGATGCGCGTCTGGTGGTAGCCCTGCTCCGCCGAGTTCCCGACGACCACCACGCCGTCGACGACGATCGGCGGCGACGAGCTGGTGATGTAGCCGAGCTCGCGCGGGATGCCGAAGTCCGGGTCGTAGGGCCCGTCCCAGCTCTGCCAGGGGCCCCAGTCCGCGATCAGGTCGGGCAGCAGATCGATCACCCCGGTCTGCGGGAAGCCCGGCAGCGGCACCGGCGCGCCCCAGTTCTCGAGCGGCAGGCCGGTCCGCGCGTCGAGCGCGTGCAGGAAGAAGGCGGGGCTGATGATGTAGATGACGCCGCGCCCGTCCACCTCGGCGTAGGCCACGCCCTTGCCGTAGCCGTTGCGCATGCCCCGGTCGAAGCGCGTCGTATGCGGCTCGCGGTAGATCCAGAGCGTCTCACCGGTGGCCGGATCGATGGCGACCACCGCGCGGCGCTCGCCGGCGACGGTGTACAGGACGCCGTCGACGTAGAGGGGGGTGGAGCGCGACACGCCGAGGGCGCCGGGGCCGAAGTTGTCCCCCCGCCAGAGCCACGCGAGCTCGAGGTCCTCGAAATTCTCGGCGGTTATCTGGTCCACGTCCAGGTAGCGGGTGTGCGCGGCGTCCCCGCCGTGGTAGCGCCACTCGCCCTGCGGCGCGCCGCCGCCCTGCCCGGCGGCAGGAGCCGGCGCCAGCAGGGCGGCGCCGAGCGCGACGGCAACGAGTAGACAGGGCGCAGACCTGCGCCGGCGGAACCGCGGAATCGAGCCGTTCATTTGCTGCTTCCTTCCTTCTACGGCGCGGGCGCCTATGGGGCCTCGACGATCTGGAGCGCCTGCAGCGCCGACAGGTTGGCCGGCAGCGGCGTCTCGCCCGCCGGGTAGCCGTTGAGCTGGAGCAGGTAGGCCACCACCGCGGCGTACTCGCCGGGGCTGAGGCTCCCCGGATCGCCCTCGGGCATCAGGGTCGAGATGATGTCGAACAGCTCGCCGACGCTCCGGTCGACCCAGCCCAGGCGGAAGCGCGCGCCCGAGAACTCGCCGGTATCGTGGCAGCCGGCGCAGACCTCGTCGAAGGTCCGCTCGCCGCGCGCCGCCTGGGCCGCCGTGAAGGCGCCTTCCAGCACCGCCTGGGGCGCCGCGGCCGGGCGAGGCGGCGGCGCACCCGCAGCCCGCGGCACCCAGCCGGCTGCGACCGCAGCGGCGGCCAGTACCATCGGAATCAACGTGAGACACCGTGACCCGCGAGTCCGTGCGCAACGCCTCGTCTTCATGCGAACCTCGTGCTGCTCGATACCGGCACTCCGAACCCGCGCATCATCGCCGATGCGGGCCATCCGCGCAACACCGCGGGCGCACCGCGCGCCGGAAGTCGGCTGGAAGTCTGCGCCGTGGAACGGCGTAGACTTCCAGCGAGGGTCGGTTGGGCGGCAACCGGGAGCCGGAGGCGACGATTGCCGGGCCACGATGGGCATCGGAACGGGAGGTGAATCCGTGTACTACCGAGTTCGCGCGCGGTTCCGGGAAGAGACGGCCGGCGAGTTCCAGCGGGTCTTGCGCGACGGCACGATCGCCGCCCGGCAACCCGACGGGCAGGAGATCGTCGACTCGATGGGCCGCGCCGTCGTCAGGGACGACGGCAGCATCGAGTGGAGCTCGGTGTGCTATTGCGAGCCGCCGCTCCGGCACGAGCGCTCGACCGTCTACGACCGCTTCTTCGACGACCTGACCACCGCCGCCGTCGACGGCTACCCAACCCACGACGGGCGCCCGTTCCTCGATCATCTCGACCGTCTCGCGGCGGCGCAGGAACCGGCGCGGAAGCCTGCGCCGTAGAACGCCTCGTCGACGTCAACAGCGTCGCGGTGGTCAAGCCGGCCGGCCGGTAGCCGGCTACGGCTCGCACGCGGGGTCGGGCGCGATCATCGCCAGCGAGCTGAGGTTGATCCGGTCGCCGTCCGGGTTCCTGATGAGGAAGCCCTTGGCCTCCATCCTGTGGCCGGCGTGCGCGGACGGGTCGGGGTAGGCGCTCATCAGCGTGAACGTGCGATCGCCGAGCGCCTGCGCGGCGAGCCCGGCCAGCTCGTCCGGGCCGGATCCGGACGGGTCGCGCGTGCGGGCGGCGGCCGTGCTGCGAGTCAGCATCCAGTCGCCGTCCGGCCCCCGGCTCAGGCAGCCCATCACCTGCACCAGCGCGAAGCTCGGCACCGGTCCCGGCCCGTCCCGGCCCTCGATCCGGATGTCCGCCAGGCCGTCGGCGCGCAACTCCCGGGACCCCGGCGGGAAGCCGTTGAACTCGAGGATGTAGGCCACGCTGTCGAGATAAGCGGCGTCGCTGAGCGTGGCCGGCTCGTCGAACGGCATCAGACGCTGGATGCGCGTGAACAGGCTGCTGACGTTGTCCTCGCGCCAGTCCTGCATGAAGCGCTCGCCGGCCAGCGGGCGCGCCTCCGACGAGCCGCTGAGGTCGGAGCCGTGGCACGCGGCGCAGTGGCTGTCGTAGACCGCCTTGCCGCGCGCGGCCTGGGCGGCGGTGTAGACGCCGTCCCACACGGTCACCCGGTCGTCCTGGACCTCCGCCGCCGTCGGCTGCGCGCCCACCGCAACCAGCCCGCACAGCGCGAGCAGCGCGGCCTTCGCGGCCCGCGGTGAGAACCTCCGTCCCTTCAATGGCGCGTGCATCATCTCGTCCCTGATCCTGCTTGTGGTCACACGGTCTATGGTGACACGGTCACCGTGACGTGGGCCGTGGCGTAGAGGTACCCGTCGTCGGCCAGCCCGCGGAGCACGTACGTCCCCGGCTCGCTGAAGTGCGCGGTCGTCACGATGCGGCCGTCGTCGGGCACCGCGGGCGGCGTCCAGCCCGGCGTGTGGTCCTCCATCGGGGCCGTCCAGGGGTCGAACGTGACCCCGCCGCCGGGTCCGCGGTACTGAATCCAGGCTATCCGCAGCCCGAGCGCGTTGCGGCGTCCCGGCGGCCGGCTCTGGCGCGCCGGTCGCACCGCGGGCGTGCCGTCGTCTCCGATGACCGCGGTCAGCGTGAGCGGCTCGCCCACGCGCACCGACCGCTGCGCGGGCTCGACCAGCCTGATTGACGGCGCCGCGTTGGCGATTTCCGGCACGCCGCCGCCGCTCCGGTTCATCGCGACCACCTGCTCGTCGATGATCTGCTCGGGCACCAGCCAGCCCACCGCCCGGTCGGTCCGGCCGTGCGCCGTGACCGTCCAGATCAGCTCCTTCGCGCCCCAGTCGGCCGGCACGCGCACGCGGAAGCTGAACCGCTGCCGCCGCGGATAGAAGAAGGTCGGCTGCCCCCGATCGGCGGGACCGGGCTCGAAGTGGTTGTCGGGACCGATGGGAACGTCGAGGTGCTCCTCGTAGTTGCGGTTCAGGTAGCCGAACACCATGTTGAAGCTGCCGTCGGCGTTCTGCTCCCAGCCTTCGAAGACCGGCTGGAGATTCTGGCCGCTGTGGTACGTCTGCCCCGCCGCCGCGGACGCCGCGCCCAGCGCGAGCGCGCAGACGAGACGGACGACGCGCCCCGCGGCCGGTCCCCTGCCCCGCATCAGTCGTCGTTCGAGCGGCTCGCGCGCTCCGCGACCCTGCGCTCGAACTCCGCCTCCGACATGTGGAAGAAGCTCATCCAGGCGAAGCTCATGTCGTCGATCGAGCGGTTGCCGAAGCCCACCCAGTTCTTCGGGTCGGGGTTGTAGCGGTTCGAGGCGGTGTTGTTGTGCCAGCCAATCACGTGGAGGATGGTGCCGGCCGGCAGCAGGGGCGCCTCGTGGTCGGCGTAGTTGTAGACGATGTGCCAGCCGAAGTTGTGCTTCGTGCAGCTCAGCGTCTCGATGCGGCCGCTCGGATGGATGGCCTCCACGCACATCCGGTCGCCGCGAATGTGCATGTGCGGCTGGAAGCCGGTGACCTGGGTCGGCTCCGGGAGTACGTAGTAGCCGTCGCTGCGCGCGTTGTCCTCGCCGGCGCGGATGTCGAGCGTGTCGAAGCTGTCGCCGACGTGGCGCGAGATGAGGACGAGATCCGGCACCTCTCCCCGCGGGTAGAACTGGAAGCCGACCCGCGTGCGGTCCCTGATCTCCTCGCCGACCGAGCTGTAGTGCATGTTGAAGCGGATCTGCGTCCCCGCCCTGATGAGCCGGCCGGTGCCCTCGGGGAAGATGTCCCCGTTCTTGCCCATGGCGTACTCGTTGAGGAACCCGCCGCCCTCCTCGCCGTCCTCGTCCTCCCACAGCATCGTCGTCGCCACGTGGTGCACCACCCGGTAGGCGTCGGGCGAGGGCTTCGTCTCGACCGCCCTGATGTAGCGGTCCTCGGTGAGCCGCGAGTCGGCCCAGACGTCGAGCCAGCGGTCGGCGTCCACCGCGCCGATGGTCTGCTCCTCGGGCAGCTCGACGACCCACTCGGGCGTGCCGATGCGCCACTCGTCGAAGGCCGCGAACTCGAGGGGCGGCGGCGCGTCCGCGGGATTGCCCCGCGGCGACCCGGCCGCCACCCAGCGTCCGATGGTGTCGATCTCCTCGTCCGACAGCGACGGGTCCTCCTTGAAGGCCCGCACCCCGACGTTGCGCTCGATGTACCAGGGCGGCATCTCGCGCTGCGCCGTCCGGTCGCGGATGGCGCGGGCCCACGGCCGCACCTCCTCGTAGGTCAGCAGCGACATGGGCGCGACCGCTCCGGGACGATGACACTGCTGGCACGCGCGCTGCAGGATCGGCAGCACGTCGCGGCTGAACGTGGGCTCCGTCTCCGCCGTCTGCGCGAGCGCGGCGCCCGCCACGGCCAGCAGCGCCGCCGCGGCCGCGGCGATCAGCCCCAGGCGCGCGGCCCGGCGCGCATAGGCGCAACAGTAGATGTCGTTCATCGTTCCCCCCCTGGGCAGCCCCTTTATATCACGCCACGAGCCGGCGACCGGCTACGGCGCCGACTCCACCCGGCTGGCGGCCACCTCGTCGTGGAACGCCTGCAGCGCCGCGGCGCTCAGCGGCCAGTCGAGATCGGCGGTCTGCACGTGGTCCGCCACGTCGTCGCGGTCGACGCCGGCCTCGATCGCGGCGCGCATGCGGTCCGCCAGCGTTTGCATCCGGTCGCGGAAGGTGCGCACCTCGTCCCGGCCCAGGATGGGCCCGTGACCCGGGATCACGGTGTCGAAGTCGAGCGCGAGCGCCCCGTCCAGCGTCGCGATCCACGCCAGCCCGCTGCCGCCGTTGCCGTAGTCCATGAACGGCGCCAGCGTGCTCCCATCCGTGCGCTGCCCCCAGATGAAGAGGTCGCCGGTGTGGATCGTCCGCAGGTCCGGGAAGTGGATGACGGCGTCGCCGTCCGTGTGGCCCCGCCCGAAGTGGTGGGCGCGCGTCTCGACGCCGCCCAGGAACACCGATGTCTCGCTGCCGAACACGATGCGCGGCGCTCCTGGCTGGTTGCCGCGAATCATGTTGGCGCGGGCGTTCCTGTGCGCGATCACCTCGCCGACCGCCATGAAGTCGGCGTTGCTGCCGGCGTGATCGCCGTGGTGGTGCGTATCGAGGACGTAGCGGACCGGCAGCGACGTGACTTTCCGCACCTCGTCCGAGATCATCCGGAAGCTGTGCGGAAACTTGTTGTCGACCAGGATGACGCCGTCGTTGGTGACGCGGACGGCCACGTTGCCCCCGGTAACGCCGCCGTCGTAGCCCGGGATCACGTACAGCCCGTTCTTGCCCGGCACCGGCCGGATCGCCGTCAGCGCCGCGAGCTCCTCCGGCGTGATCGACTGCTCGGCCGCCGGCTGCGCGGCCACGGCCAGGGCCGCGGCGCCCAGCACGAGCGGCCACATCCGCGCCGTCGCCCTCAGCGTGCCCATGGCGTTCCTAGCGGGACGCGGCGCCGGCCGCGTCCGTGGCCCGCTGGCCCGACAGGATGTTGGGCAGCGCGTAGTTGCCCTCGTGGCAGGCGTACTCGAACACCGGATCGTCCATCGCGGTCATCGGCACCGCCACGGTCCACGGCGCCGACCATACCGTCGGATCGGTGACGGTGATCTCGTAGGCGATCGTGTCGTCGCTCACCCGCGTCAGCCGCTCGACCGTACGCAGGTGTCCGGAGCCGGCAATCATCACCCCGCCGCGGGTGGTGACCTTGTCGGTGAAGTTGGTCGTCTCGATCACCAGCGTGTCCCCGTCCCAGCGGCCGCGCGAGTCGCCGAGCCACTGTCGCAGCGAGGGCGCGGGATGCGCGCTGTCGTCGAGCGGGATGATGCGCGCGTCGTGGATCATCTCGACCAGGATGGCGACGTGGTCCTCGGTCTGCACGATCTGGTAGTTGTGGTTGTAGAAGCCGGGCATCATCGCGCCGGGCATGCCGCGCGTGATGCAGCGGTCGTAGGTATTGAAGTCGAGCCAGGAATCGAACTGCGCGGTCGGGCTGAACGAGTTGGGCAGCACCCGCTGCCGCAGCCGCTCCGGACCCGTGAGCGGCGGGAGCCGCCCGTCCGGCGGATCGACGACCAGCGACGTGCGCAGGTTGAGCTCACCCTGCTCGAGCCAGAAGTCGTTGTACGCGCCGGTCGGCATGAACGCGGACCGCTCCTCCGTCGAGACGCCCGATTCCGGATTCCGGGCGGCCCGCTCCTCCTCCGTCAGGAACGCTTGACCCGCGAGCTCCGCGGGCCGCTCGAGCGGCGTCGTCGTCTTGTTCGACCAGGCCCCCGTCAGGTCCGGGGCGCCCCACGCCGTGCGCGGGGGCGCGTAGCCGCCCTCCTGCGCGACGCCGGCGGGCGCCGCCGCCAGCGAGGCCGCAACCGCGATTCCGGCCGCAACGATCCTGATCCTCCACGCGTGGGCAACGGACGTCATCGAAACCCCCTCGAAAGTCGTGTTTGAAGGTGAGCGTCCAGGTTACCGCAACGGGCGCCCGCGTGCGCCGACTCTGCAGACAGGATCTCGCCGACGGATGCCGTCAAGCCGCGTGCACGCCGCACCTGGCTGCTATCCGTCGCGCCAACCGCTCGAAGTCCGCGTAGCAGTCCCGCACCGCGTAGATGTGACCGCCGAGCGCGCCGTCCGCGGCCCTGAGGTGAAACATCGGCTTGCGGGACTCGTGGGCCATGGCCATCAGGCTCCGGTAGTGCTTGAGCGTGGCGAGACACTCGGCATCGCCCTCCGTCGACGACGGATCGATCTCTCCATCATCGAGCGCTTGCTTGCGATAGACCTCCGGAATCCGCGTGATCCATTTCTCATAGGCCTGTACCGGACGCCCCTCGCGCACCGCGTGCTGCATCACGATGTACCCCGCCGGCTCGATGCGCGCGGACGGCAACTCCAGATCCTGCGCCTGTGGGCGACGATCCAGGCGATCGCGCCATTCGGCACGCCATTCCCGGAGCGTCGGTCCCACGTTCCGCAGCGCCTGCAGTGAGAAGAGGTCGGGAGCCAGCGGAAAGACGACGAAATCCGCGGCAATGATCGCCGCGCGGTTGATGGCCCCCAGGTTGGGACCCACGTCGATCAGCACCAGGTCCGCGTCCCGCTTGCGCGCGGCGGCAAGGATTGCGCGATGGAATGCGGATTCCGTTCGAAACGCCGACTCGTCGCGACTGAGACAGGCCGGCCAGGCCGCGGACAACCTCGCCTCGTAGCTCGACAGACCCAGGTCGCCGACGATCAAGCCCAGATTGGTGCCTATCTCCTCGACATGCGGCTCCCGGAGGTCGCCGAGACCACGCAAGATGGGTGATACCGCGCCGAGAATGCTGTCGTCATGGCCGTTGTCCGGCCACAACTGCTCGAGGCGCTCCTCGCTGAGAAACACGGCACTGAGGTTCGCCTGCGGGTCGAGATCCACCGCCACTACGGAGAAGCCAAGCTCCGCGTACATCCAGGCCAGGTGGTACACCAGCGTGGTCTTGCCGACGCCTCCCTTGTTGTTGAAGAAGGCTATCGTCTTCACGGCGCCCTCCGGATGGTCGCCAGCACGTGCGTGGCTTCGAACGTGAATTCCGCCTCCGGGTTACCGTTCCCGCGTAGCGCGTCCTGTGCCCGGATGACACCGCGCCCAAAGGCATTGACGTAGCCGAGGGTCGCGAGCGCTTCGGATACGACGGGGTTACGATAATCCGTCTGCCGCGGAAAGTTGTCCGGAGACGCCATGCCGTACAGTCCACCGGGGCTCTGGATCTCTATGCGATCGTCGTACCAGTAGAACCGCACCGGCGCATTCGACTCGTACGAACGGTGCATGATCGCGTTCGACAGCAATTCCCGAATCGCCACCGGCGGATAATCGGTCACGGTTCGCTCACGCAAAGCGTTTGCTGCCACCGGACGCGACTGCACGGGTAACGAAACGAACCTCTGCAATTCTCCTAGAACCGTGATCAGGTCACCCCTGAAACGGATCTCGCCGACCGGGTCGTCCGCCATCGTCGTACCCGCCCAGCGGACGAATTGAACGCTCGCGCCGGGCAGCCAGCGGAGTGGATCCCTGGCGAACAACAGCGCGCCGGCGTTCGTCGGGCAATCGGCGGCCAGGTCATAGAACCGCAGCGAAGCCATCTGTTCGTCGATCGCCCGATCGTTTTCCTCGATCACCGCGCGCTCAACGGCATGCGGCAGGTACGTCACAAGAAACAGGTTCGGGATGAGGTCATCCATCGTGCAGCCCGCGCAAGGACGGACATCGAAGGTCCGCTGCAGGGCGGTTCGTTTCTCGATTAGAATCCGCTCCTCCTGCTGGTTCGCGCTGCGACGCGACGGACCGACACGTATCCAAACCCTCCCCTTGTACCGCACGGGCGGCAGATCGGAGGGCACGACTTCGACGACGGCCACCTCACCCTCCGGCAGCGTGTACTTCTGCACGGTCATGGCCGGAAGCGGTTCGATGTTGACGTTGGAACGCAGCGCTCCGAGATCCTTCAGCAGGGCGTCGGTCACCTCCAGACCGCCGACCTTTCCGTCATCCCCCACGCCGACGACGAGATAACCGGACTGTCGATGATTGGGGAAGTCGTTGGCAAACGCGCAGATCGCCTCGCCGAACTTGTCGGTATTCCTCGTCGAGACGGTGAACTCCACACGATCGGACTCCCGATCCGTGATCAACGCGCGCAGCTCGGCGATGGTCAGCACCAACCAGTTCCTGGTCCAGCGTACAACAGGCGAACCTGGACGAGGGTGACAGCCCGGGTCGCCACGGCTCGTGTCCTGGCGACGTACCGATCCAACGCTGCGGAGCTGGCCCATCGGTAAGAAGGTCGGATAGCTGACGCCCCCGATCTCGACGTCGCAGGGATCGTGCGCGGGCCTCTGGGTCTCCGCGCCCGTGGCCGGGTCGCGCAGCGGCGGCAGTGTCAGGCCGAGATGCTTCTCACCCGCTACGCATCGGCCTCGAGGCCCGTGCGGGTCTCCGCCACCACCAGATCGACCACGGCGCGCAGGGCCTCCTCGGCGCTGGCGCCGTCCAGCCGCCGGAGGCGGAAGTGGTCGATCTGCCGATCGGCGCCGCTGCCCTCGTCGATGATGGTCAGCGCGTGCCGCATCTCGTCCTCGCAGCCGAGGGCCTGGGCGTCCGCCGCCAGGGTCTCGACGAGCGCCGCCGCGTAGTCGCGGATGTCCAGCCGCCCGCCGCCGATCGTGTCCCCCAGGAACGCCAGCACGCCGTAGCGCTGGGCCAGCCAGCGGTTCTCGATGATGATCTCCGTGAGCGGCTCGGGCGGCAGCCGGTCCTCGCGCACGTGCCGCAGCAGCCAGCGGACGAGCGCCGCGTAGAGCGCCGCGATGCTCACCGCGTCGTCGATGCGCGGGCAGACGTCGCAGACGCGCAGCTCCACCGTCGGATGGGCGCGGGACGGGCGGATGTCCCACCACAGCTCGCTGCTGTCCTGGATGAAGTTCATGCGCTGATAGGAAGCGACGACCCGCTCGTAGTCCGCCACGGAGAGCAGCGGGCCGGGTACGCTGGTGCGTGGCAGCGCGCCCATCATGGTCAGCCGGTACGACTTGAATCCGGTCTCGCGGCCGGCGTTGAAAGGCGAGGAGCCCGACAGCGCGTGGAGCAGCGGCAGGTGGCGGCGCAGCGCCGTCATGACGCGGACCCGCTCATCCGCACTGCCAAAGCCCGCATGGATGTGCATGCCGCCGACGATCAGCCGCCGCACGCTTTCCTGGAACGTGACCGCAAAACGCTCGTAGCGCTCCTTGGGCGTGGGCATCTGCTCCTCCCACGCCGCGAAGGGATGCGTGGCGGCCGCCAACACCGCGGCGCCGTGCGCGGTCGCCGCGTCGACCACCACCCTCCGCGCCGCGCGCAGGGCGTCGCGCACCTCGCCCACCGAGCGGCAGACGGCCGTGTTGGTCTCGATCTGGGATCGGAGAAACTCGACGACCACCTTGTGCGGTCCCCGGTTCCGCTCGCACATCTCGAAGATGCCGCGGTCCGGGTCCGACAGCAGATCGCGCGTCTCGGGATCGACGAGAAAGAACTCCTCCTCGATACCCAGCGTCACGTCGAGGTCGGATTCGCTCACTGGCCGCGCCTCCCGCCGGTCATCCTGCTTCGCGCCGTGCAGTTGCGATGTCGGGCGGTCCGCCGCGCCGCAACCGAATCACTCGCCGACGATGGCGATGCCCCAGGGGCGCTCGCCGGCCGGCACCGTGGCCACGACCGTCATCGATGCGGTGTCCACCACGCTGACGTCGTGCGACGGGCCGTTCGCCGTGTAGAGATAGCGGCCGTCCGGGGTCACCCCGATGCCCCAGGGCCGGTCGCCCACCTCCACCGAGGCGACCGGCTCGTGCGTCGCCGCGTCGATCGCGACCACGTGCCTGCCGCGGCCGGTGGTCACGTAGACGCGTGCTCCGTCCGGCGCGACGACCACGCCCATCGGCCGCACCAGCTCGCCGCTGAGCTCGATGGTGTGCAGCACCTCGTGGACCGCCGTGTCGACCACGTGGACCGTGGCGCCGTTCTCGGCGGTCACGTAGGCCCGACTGCCGTCCGGCGTGAACGCCGAGGCCCGCGGCCGCGCGCCCACCTCGAAGCCGGCCACCACCTCGTTGGCGGCCGTATCGATGACCGACACCCGGTTCTCGTTCTCGGACGTGACGTAGACGACGCTGCCGTCGGGGCTGATGCGCACCCCCTCGGGCTCCTCGCCGACCGGCAGCGCCGCCAGCACCTCGCCGCTCGCGATGTCGACGACCGTCGCCTCGCCCGCGTCCTCGTTCGCGACATACAGGCGGGTGCCGTCCGCGCTGACGGCGACCTGCTCGGGATCCGTGCCCGCGCGCACCATCCCGATCATCTCGCCGGACGCGAGGTCGACCATGCCGATGCCGTCCGCGGACCGGTCGGGCGGCGGCAGCGTGCTCTCGTCGGTCCCCGGCGGCGACGGCGGCGACCCGCTCAGCGCGATGAACAGGCGCGAGCCGTCCGGCGCCACCTTGATGCCGCGGGGGCGCTTGCCGAGCGGGATCGTCGCGACCACCTCGTTCGTGCCGCCGGCGATGACGGTCATGTCGCCCGAGTACTCGTTCGTGACGTAGACGTGGTACGGCGCCGGCGGCGCCGACGCGGCCTCGTGCGGCGGGTCCGCGGAGGGCATCTCCTCCACGCAGGCCGCGAGCGCGCCCGCCGCCAGCGCCGCCAACAGGCACCTGCCGCCGTCCCACCGCCGCCGGGTTGCCACGCTGTTCATGGCTCCACCTCTAGCGGGCCAGCGGGTCGGGCCGGAGCTGGAAGTGCACCATCTTGCTGCGCGTGCCCTTGCCGCCCTCCGTGTGCCAGATGTAGTTCGAGCCGTAGTTGGCCCACAGGCCGCGGCCCTTCCAGCCGGCGTCCGGATCGTCGATCCGCCCGTCGAGCCCGCGCGAGTAGAACGCCATCGGGTACGGGACGCGCAGAATCGTCCACTCGCCGCTGTCCGGGTCGAGGACGAGCAGGGAATCCGAGGTCGAGCCGTTCGCGATGGGCATGTTGGCGCCCAACCCGAGCGTGTTGTACTGGTCCACCCAACTGTAGTAGTGGAAGTCGGCGCTCCCGGGCGTCTCGACCCCCTTCATCTGCGGGCCGGGCACCGGGTAGAGCGTCCAGCCCTCCGGGCAGTGCTGCCCCGTGGCCTCGGGTCCGCCCGTCACAGCGCACTTGCGCCGGTCGAAGCTCGCCATGTGGCTGCTGCCCGACAGCGCCGTCCAGATGACGCCGTTGCGATCCACGTCGATGCCGCGCGGGGCCGAGCCGGACTGCGCCGCGTCGATGGCGGGGTTCTCGATGGAAGGCGGCTCGTACACCTCGGCGATGCAGCTCGCAGGCGGATTGTCGCCGCGCTCGAGACGCACCAGCCGGCCGGGGAACGGCCCCGTGCGCGTGATCCAGACCGAGTCGTCGATCGAGCTGGCGATGATGCCGTAGCCGAACCCGTTGATCCGCGTGTCGCGGGCCGGATCGTGATCCTCCTGCCCCGGCTCGTTCCACGGCTTGGTGATCACGCCGTCGCCGTTCGTGTCGATGACGGTCGGGCACCAGCCCTGCGAGGCCTGCTCGTCGCCGGTCTCGTCGTACCGCTTCGTGTCGATCCAGCCGATGGTGTTGGCGTCCCCGCTGAACCAGAGCGTGTCGTCCGCGTCCTCGCCGAACTGCAGGTGGTGCGTGCCGTAGCAGGTGTCGATCAGCTCGAACGACCCGGTCTCGGGGTCGTAGTACGACGCCTGCCGGCCGCTCGCGTCGATCGGCCAGTACTCGGCGAACTTGTTCGACGAGCCTTCCCGGCACCAGTCCGGGTTCGGCCGGTTGCGTACCTTCGACGTCATCCACACGCGCCCCTCGCCGTCCATCATCGGATTGTGCGGGTCGGAGGCGTTCTCGTGGCCGTCGGGACCGCCGCGCCCCCACAGGAGCTGCTCACCCCAGTAGTAGGAGGGCTCCACCTGCATCTGCGGGAAGCGGGACGTCACGCTGTCCTGATCCTCCGGCCGCACCGGAATCTTGAGCTCGACGGCAGTGTTCTCGTTCGGATCGACGACGGTCAGCGTGCCGTGCCCGGCCGAGACGCCGTACACCGGCCCGCCGCCGTTGAGGGTGGGGTTGCGCTTGTCGGTCGTGATCTCGTCGTGGATGAAGGAGCTGTCGGTGCCCCAGTCCCACAGCGTCACGACCAGGTTGCGCTCGACGCCCTTCGGCCGCGGCGGCCGCGGCGGCAGCTCGCCGGCGGCGATCCGGTCCGTCCAGTCGGCGAACATGGCGACGCCGCGCGCGCGCCCGAAGCGATCCATGGCGGCGCTCATCTGGTTGCCGCGCTGCCCCGTCTGCACGCGGTGGTCCCACGCCTCCGCGGCGGAGTCGAAGTCGTCGCGGCGCTGCACCACGCGCGTGGCGGTGTTGCCGAGCTGATGGCAGAGCTGGCAGCCCTGCTTCATGTTGTCGACCCACGCCGCCTGGCTCTTCATCGCCGGCGAGATGCCGTTGCCCTCGGGCCCGGTACCCGGAAACTCGCTCGGAGCCGGCGGCTCGATCAGCGAGTACCAGTAGTTGCCGGGGTAGTACTCCGCGGCGGCCGCCTCGTCGGGCGCCACGACGGCTTCCAGCGTGACGTCGTCGAGCGGCGGGGCGAGCTGCACCTTCGCGGAATCGACGAGACCGTAGCCGCGCACCCAGACGTCGTAGGTGGCGTCGGGCAACTGCGGCAGCACGAAGCGGCCGTCGTCGTCGGTCACGACGATCTTCGCGAGCTTCGTGCCGAGGCCGTTCGTCTCCGCGATGACCCAGACCCCGGCTTCGGGACCCGCCGCGCTCTCGACGACGCCGCTGATGTAGCCCTCGGCATCCTGCGCCGCGACTTCCGCCGCCGGCATGGCCGCGCCCGCGGCCAGCGCGGCGCCGAGCCCCGCCACCGCCAGCCAAAGCCCTGAACGCCTCCGCCGTGGCGCATGTGTGCGTCCGCTCATGTTGCCTCCTCCCGGTTCGTCGTGCCCCTATTGTATGCGCCCCGCGGCCGATCCGCACGGCGTTGCGGGCGCGGCCGAACCCGGCCGTGGCAACCCGCACCCGGCTGCGGTAGCATGGCGCGCACGGCGCGCACGGCGCGCACGGCGCGCCGCGGCGGTAGCGGCGCGGGGCGAAGGGGTCCCCGCAAGCGGACGCCGGGGGTTCGGGGCGCAGCCCCGTCCGATGGAAGCCCGCACGGCGCGCCGCGGCGGGAGCGGCGCAGGGACAAGGCAGGAAAGGACGGCAGACCATGGCCACTTCGAGACGACGGTTTCTGGCGGCGGTCGGTGCGGCGGCGGGCAGCGCGGGGATCGCGGGCGGCACGCGGACTCTGGCGTCGAGCGGGTCGCAGGAATTGAGCGCCCGCGGCGCACAGGCCGCCGACGCGTTCTCGCCGTCGGAGCTCCTCGCGCGGCACGCGCGGGCAGCGGCCGCAGCCGGCACGGCGCCGCCCGGCACCGCGGCGCCGACCGCCGCGCAGACGGACCCGCGCATGCCCTCGCAGGCCGAGGTCGAGTCGTGGTACACCGACCGCCGCAACTGGGGCCGCTGGGGAGACGACGACCATAAGGGCGCCGTCAACCTCATCACGCCGGAGAAGAGCGCCGCGGCGGCCGGGCTCGTCGCGAATGGGCGCAAGGTGTCGCTGAGCCGCCCCTTCGAGCCGGAGCAGCACTTCCTCCGCATCAGCCCGCGCCCGGGCGGCGCCGGCGCCGTCTCCGACTACTACGGCTTCATCTACCACGGGCAGACCATGACCCACGTCGACGCGCTGTGCCACATGTGGGACAGCGACGGGATGTGGCAGGGCCGCGATCCCGAGGCCGAGGTGACCACGCAGGGCGCCGCGTTCGGCGCGGTCGCCGCCTGGGGCGACGGCATCATCACCCGCGGCGTGCTGCTCGACGTGCCGCGCCACCGCGGCGAGCCCCACGTCACGCCCGAGCGGCCGGTGCAGGGCTGGGAGCTCGAGGAGATCGCGCAGGCCCAGGGTGTGGAGGTCGAGCCCGGCGACGCGCTCCTCGTTCACAGCGGCCGGGAGGCGTACGTGCGCGCAGGCAACCAGTACGCCGGCGGCGACCGCCCCGGCCTGGGCGTCACCTGCGCCAGGTTCATCCGGGATCACGACGTGTCCCTTCTGGGCTGGGACATGATGGACTCGAGGCCCGATCCGTACGGCCTCGCCTTTCCGGTGCACGGCGTGCTGTTCAACTACGGGGTGGCGCTGATCGACAACGCCCTGCTCGAGCCGCTGGCCGAAGCGTGCGCGGAGGAAGGGCGTTACGCGTTCCTGCTCATGGTGCTGCCCCTCAACGCAACGCGCGGCACGGGAAGCCCGGTGAACCCGATCGCCATGTTCTAGGAGATGTTCCGGACTTCCCGCGCGCCGTGCCCATCGTTGAGCTCGACCTCGAGATGGACCGGGCGGCGGCGCTGTCCGAGGCGCGCCGGCTCGCGGACGACCACGGCTGGGGGTCGTCCGGCTACCGGCAGGCGGCGACCTTCCGTGCCCGAAGTCATCGATCGCGGGTTGGACCAAGCCTACGGCGGCGCGCTGGCCGGGTCGCTGCTGGGCGCGGCCGTGGTCTCGTGCATCGCCTGGCGCTGGCTCACGCACCTGACGGCGGCGCGTTAGCAGGCGCTGGTGTCGAGAGCCAGCCGGTCGATCGGGATCACCGCCAATCCCGCTCGCCGACGACCCTCTGAGCGCGCAAGGCCGCGCTGAACTCCGCGAGATCCTCCGTCGTCCAGGTGACGTACTTGCGGAGCCGGTCGCGGCGTGCTTCCAGGCCGACCGCGTCCCTGAGGAGACGCAGGACGGTGGCGTTCAGGCTCTCGCCGCGCGCCGCGCTGACGGCGCGCAACCGCCGCGACAATTCGGGATCGACGTTGCGCACCGTGAGCTGCGTGGCAGTCATGACGTCACGAACGCTGCATTCACCCCTGCATGGCGTCGACGGCTCGCGCCCGACCCCGCCGGCCGCGGGCGCCCCGGCGGGAACGAACCCGCCGCCCGCCCCACTACTGCGCCCCGGTCAGGACGAACTTCTGCATGCGCCGGCCGTCGAGCGTCTCGCCGATGTACAGGTTGCCCTGCGAGTCGATCGCGACCGAGTGCGGGCTCTCGAAGTAGCCTGCGTTCCGGCCCCGCCGGCCGAGGCGGTCGACCGTCTCGAGGCCCTCCCGCTGCACGGCCCACAGGTAGTGGTTGCCGCCGTCGGCGTTGTAGAGGAACGACTGGTTGTCGTCGTGCGAGAAGTCGATGTCCCAGACCGACGCGCCGGCGGTCTCCCGGCCGATGAAGCCCTCCGAGAGGAACGTCCCGTCCTTCTCGAAGATCTGCAGGCGGTGGTTCATCCGGTCGCAGACGTAGACCAGACCCTCGTTCGAGAGGACCACGCAGTGGACCGTGTCGCCGAAGATCGGGGACGGGTCGGCGTTCTGGTCGTAGCGCGCCAGCGGGCCGTCGTCCGGCGGCCGGCCGTAGGCGCCCCAGTGCCGCTTGTACTCGCCCGTGTCCGCGTCGAACACGATGACGCGCCGGTTCGTGTAGCCGTCGGCGACGTACACCTCGTTCGCGTCGGGATCCACGCCGATGTCGGCCGGCGAGTGCATCCGCTCGATGTCGTGGCTGTCGCCCGTCTCGCCCGGCGTGCCGAGGTGCAGCAGGAACGTGCCGTCGCGGGTGAACTTCAGCACCAGCCCGTCGTCGTCGCCGTTGCCGCCGATCCAGACGTTGTCCTTGTGGTCGATGAAGAGGCCGTGCTCGCTCTGCGGCCACTCGTAGCCGTCGCCCGGCCCGCCCCAGGCCTGCACGACGTTGCCCGCCGGATCGAACTCGATGACCGGGGGCGCGGGCACGCAGCAGTCGGACGTGGGCGGATCGTCGGCCGCGCCGCGCTCCCGGGCGCTCAGCGACCCCGGCCTGTGGAGCACCCAGATGTGGTCGCGCGAGTCGACCGCCACGCCGATCACGTGGCCCATCAGCCAGTTGTGGGGCAGCTCCTGGGGCCAGAACGGATCGACCTTGTAGCCGCCCTCGGCCTGGACCGCCGGCGCCGCGGAGGCGCGCGCGGCCTCCTCGACGGCCTGCTGCGCGTAGATCAACGCTACGAACGCCACGACGAGCCCGCCGAGCACGTAGACGGTGGTGCCGCGTTTCATGGTCGCGCCTCCTCTAGGCCCACATTTGTCTTGAGGCCCCGCATTATATCGATCTCGCCGCGCTCCCCGAACCCGACTGTCCGACGGCGGCCGGCAGCTTGCGCCGGCCGCGCCTTTCCGGAATACTGGCCGGGATCCCACGCCTGCAATGACACTCGCGACGCGGCTGTCGGCCGCCACGCTGGTCGTGCTCCTGGTTGCCGGGGCCGCCCTTCCGGCCGCGGCCGGCGACGATCTGCGGCTGATCGAGGCGCTGCAGCGACGTGACACGGAGGCGGCGCGGAAGCTGTTGGGCGACGGCACCGACGTGAACGCGAGCCGGGCCGACGGCGCCACGGCGCTGGCCTGGGCCGCGCACTGGGACGATCTCGAGACCGCCGGCCTGCTGCTCGCGGCCGGCGCCGACCCGAACGCGGCCAACGCGCTCGGCGTGACGCCGCTCATGCTGGCCGCGACCAACCGTAGCGGTCCGCTGGCCGCGCTGCTCCTGAACGCGGGCGCGGACCCGCGCGCCGCCCGCGCCAACGGCGAGACGGCGCTCATGCACGCCGCGCGGGCCGGCGCGGTCGACGTCGCCCGGGCTCTCGTGGCGCACGGCGCCGACGTGAACGCAACCACCTCGCGCGGGTTCAGCCCGCTGATGTTCGCGGCGGTCGAGGGACACGCCGTCGTCGCGGAGGTGCTCGTCGAAACCGGCGCCGACCTCGCGGCGCGCACCGAGTCGATCGTGCCGCGCCGGATGGGCTACCGCAGCAGCGCGGCCAACGACGGCAATCCCCGCCGGCTGCGCGACAACCAGGCGCTGCTGATGTCGCAACTGCAGCAGGACGGCGACCTCGAGCCGCGCCGGCCGCAGGGCGGCTTCACGCCGCTGCTGTATGCCGCCATGGCCGGCGACGCGGACACCGTGCGACTGCTGGTGTCGGCCGGCGCCGACGTGAACGAGACGGCCGCCGACGGCACCACCCCGCTCATCGTGACCCTGCAGCGCGGCATCGAGGAAGGCCTGTGGCGGCTGCCCGGGGGCCGCCATCAGGACGTGGCGGCCTTGCTGCTGGCGCGCGGCGCCGACCCGCACCTGGCCGCGGCCGGCTACACCGCCCTGCACGTGGCGAGCGCCACCGGGCAGCGGGCAGCCGTCGAGGCGCTGCTCGCGCAAGGCGCGGACCCGAACGACACGCGGCTCCAGATGCCGCAGCGGCTCATCAACGCCCTGATCCCGGGCGATCCGTACCTGACCACCGGCTGGGTCAGCCAGATCGGCGCCACGCCGTTCATGCTGGCCGCCAAGTCGGTCGACGTGCCGATGATGCGGCTGCTCCTCGCGCACGGGGCCGATCCGCTGCTGACGGCGCAGGGCGGCGCGAACGCCCTGATGCTGGCGGCCGGGCTCGCCAAGCGGCACGCCACGGACGTCGGCTACTTCATCTGGGAAGAGGACCGGGCCATCGAAGCGATCGCCCTGGCCATCGAGCTGGGCCTCGACGTCAACGCGGCAACCGACCGCGGCGAGACCGCGCTGCACGGCGCCACGCGCCACGCGGCGCACCACGTCATCCGGTTTCTCCTGGACCGGGGCGCCGACATCGAGGCCCGGACGTGGGCCGACCAGACGCCGCTGCGCCTCGCCGAGGGCTATCTCTACAGCGGCACGTACGTGAGCTATCCCGAGACCGCGGAGCTACTGCTGTCGCTCGGCGCCGATCCCGACGCGGGCACGCAACTGAACTTCGGCCTCACGTCGTACGGCGACACGGATGCAGCCACGGAGGGCGGGAGCCGCTGACATGACGCCGCGCAGTCTGGCCGCCGGCTGCCTGGGCGCCGCCCTCGTGCTGGCCGGCGCGCTGCCGGCCGCCGCCGCGAACCCGCCGGCGGGGGCGGCCGCGGCTCCGGATATCGAGGCGCACGGCCTGGCGCTGCGGCGCTACTGCGTCGGCTGCCACAACGAGCGGCTCCGGACGGCCGACCTGCTGCTCGACCAGGTGGACATCGGCAACGTCGCCCGCGATCCGGATGTTTGGGAAAAGGTCGTGCGCAAGCTGCGGACCGGCCTGATGCCGCCGGACGGCCGGCCCCGGCCGGACGCCGCGACGTACGCGTCGCTGGTGGCGCATCTCGAATCCGAGCTCGACCGCTTGGCCGCAGCAGCGCCCGATCCCGGCTGGCCGGCGCAGATCCATCGCCTCAACCGCGCCGAGTACGCCAACGCCGTGCGCGACCTGCTCGGCCTGGAGGTCGACGCGCGCGCGCTGCTGCCGGCCGACGACTCCGGCTACGGCTTCGACAACATCGGCGACGTGCTGACCGTCTCGCCCGGCCTGCTGGCGCGCTACCTGTCGGCGGCGGCGAAGATCAGCCGCCGCGCCGTCGGCGACCCGACGCTCCGCCCGGGCACCACGCTGTACAAGACCTCTCCCCTCCTGCTGCAGGAGGGGCGCATGAGCGAGGACCTGCCGTTCGGCTCGCGCGGCGGTCTCGCCGTGCGCCACCACTTTCCGCTCGACGGCGACTACCTGTTCCGCATCAGCCTGGAGCGGCCGCTCAACCAGCCGGTAGCCGGGAGCGGGCACCAGCTCGAGTTCCGCCTGGACCACGGCCTGGTCAGGCTGTTCGACTTCGACCGGTCCGGGAACCGGCGGGCCGGGTCGGGCGCCGGGGTCGGCGGGCTGCTCGACGTGCGCATCCCGGTCAAGGCGGGCACCCGTCTGGTCAGCGCGTCGTTCATCGGCGCGCTCGACCGCAGCGTCCCGTTCGACGCGCGTCCCCCGCATCCGCCGGTGGCGAGCTTCCAGTACTCACGCGTGCCGATCAACCCCATCGTCTTCAGCATCCAGGTGGTCGGCCCGTACAACGGGCGGACGCCGGATGCCGGCGACGGGGCGCGCGCCCGGCGCGCGATCTTCTCGTGCACGCCGGCGCGGCAGGTGGACGAGGCGCCCTGCGCCCGGGAGATCCTCTCCAACCTGACCCGCCGCGCGTTCCGCCGCCCCGTCACCGCCGCGGACATCGACCCGCTGCTGGCGTCGTACGCGGCCGGACACGAGGCGGGCGGCTTCGACAGCGGCATCCAGTGGGCGCTCGAGGCGCTGCTGGTGTCGCCGGAGTTCCTCTTCCGCGTCGAGCGCCACCCGCCGGACGTCGAGCCCGGGACGCCGTACCGGCTCGCCGACGTCGATCTTGCCTCGCGCCTCTCCTTCTTCCTCTGGAGCAGCATCCCGGACGACGAGCTGCTGGCGCTGGCCGAGGCGGGCCGGCTGAGCGAGCCGGCCGTGCTCGAGCGGCAGGTCCGGCGCATGCTCAACGACCCGCGCTCGCGCGCGCTGACCGCCAACTTCGCCGGGCAGTGGCTGTTCCTGCGCAACCTGCGCACGGTGGCGCCCAACGCGGTGCTGTTCCCGACGTTCGACGACAACCTGCGGGAAGCGTTCCGGCGCGAGACGGAGCTGTTCTTCGACAGCCAGGTGCGCGCCGACCGCAGCGTCCTGGACCTGCTGGCAGCCGACTACACGTTCCTCAACGACCGGCTCGCCCGGCACTACGGGATTCCGGGCGTCTACGGCAGCCACTACCGGCGCGTCCGCTACCCGGACGAGCGGCGGGCAGGCCTGCTGGGCCACGGCAGCATCCTGACGGTGACGTCGCACCCCAACCGCACCTCGCCGGTCGTGCGAGGCAAGTGGCTGCTGGAGAACCTGCTGGGCTCGCCGCCGCCCCCGCCGCCGCCCGACATCCCGGCACTGGTGGAGAACGACGAGGGCGGCGCGCCGGCCACGGTCCGGGCGCGCATGGAGCAGCACCGCGGCAACCCCACGTGCGCCGCGTGCCACGCCAAGATGGACCCGCTGGGATTCGCCCTGGAGAATTTCGACGCCGTGGGCCAGTGGCGGTCTACCGACGCCGAGGCCGACGCGCCCATCGACGCCTCCGGCACGCTGCCCGACGGCACGCCGTTCACGACGCCGGCCGAGTTCCGCCGCGGCCTGCTGGCCGAGCCGTGGGCCTCGGAGTTCGTCGCGACCGTCATCGAGAAGCTCATGACGTATGCTGTCGGACGCGGGCTGGACTACCACGACGCGCCGGCCGTCCGCGCCATCAGGCGGGAGGCCGGGACGGCCGGCTACCGCTGGTCGTCCATCGTGCAGGGGATCGTCAACAGCGCGCCGTTCCGGATGCGGCGCATGCCCGACCCGGCTTCCGCGGACGCACAATAGAGAGGGTCACGCACCATGTTCATCAGCCAGAAGCACATCCCGCGCCGGACCGTTCTCCGGGGCCTCGGCGCCTCGCTCGCGCTGCCTCTGCTCGACGGCATGGTGCCGGCGTACGCCGCCCTGCGCAGGACGGCGGCCAACCCCGTGCGCCGGTTGGGCGCCTTCTACGTGCCGAACGGGATGGAGATGCGGGCCTGGACGCCGGCCGGCGACGGCCCCGGCTTCGAGCTCTCGCCGATTCTCGGGCCGCTCGCCCCGTTCCGCGACCAGCTCAACGTGCTGACCGGCCTCGCCGACAAGGTGGCCGTGCCGCGGCCGGGCGAGGGCATCGGCGACCACGCGCGCGCCTCCGCGACGTTCCTGACCGGCGTCCACGTCAAGAAGACCGAGGGGCTCGACATCCGCGCCGGGATCTCGATGGACCAGATTGCGGCCCGCACGCTGGGCGCCGAGACGCAGCTCGCCTCGCTGGAGCTGGGCGTCGACTCCGTGGAGACCCTCGGCGCCTGCGACGCCGGCTACAGTTGCGCCTACACCAACACCATCGCGTGGCGCACGGCGACGACCCCGCTGCCGATGGAGAACGACCCGCGGGCCGTGTTCGAGCGCCTGTTCGGCTCGACCGACAGCACCGACGCCGCCGCCCGGCTGGCCCGCATCCGCCAGGACCGCAGCGTGCTCGACTACGTCGGCGACCGCGCGGCCAGTCTCGAGCGGACGCTCGGCCCCGGCGACCGGACGAAGCTCGATCAGTATTTCGACGCCGTGCGCGACGTCGAGCGCCGCATCGGCATGGCCGAGGCGCAGAGCGACCGGGAGATTCCGCGCTTCGACCAGCCGGTGGGCATCCCGGACACGTTCGAGGCGCATTCGCGGCTCATGTTCGACCTGCTGGCCCTGGCGTACCAGACCGACCTGACCCGCGTCGGCACGTTCATGCTGAGCCGCGAGGTGAGCGGCCGCGCCTATCCCGAGATCGGCGTGCCCGACGCGCACCACGCCTGCTCGCACCACCAGAACGACCCGGCCAAGCTGGAGAAGCTGGCGAAGATCAACACCTTCCACATGCAGCAGTTCGCCTACTTCCTCGGCAAGCTGCAGTCGACGCCGGACGGCGACGGCACGCTGCTGGACCACTCGATGCTGATCTACGGGTCGGGCATCAGCGACGGCAACATCCACTTCCACATGGACTTGCCGGTCGTGATGGTGGGCGGGGGCGGCGGCACGCTGAAAGGCGGGCGGCACCTGCGGTACGCCAACGACACGCCATTGACGAATCTCTACGTGTCGGTGCTCGGCAAGCTCGGCGTGCCCGTCGAGCAGTTCGGCGACAGCACCGGCAGGCTGCCGTATCTCTCGGAGATCTGAGCGGCTTCCATCAGACGGAGCTGCGCCCCGAACCCC
>CAZMWA010000086.1:0-12432 GCA_964569405.1 uncultured Vicinamibacteraceae bacterium
GGGCCGGTGCGGCACAGGGGGCACCCGTTACTGAGTGAGGAGCTGCCGATCGATCGGATGCTCGCCCAGCCTCACCCACGGGTTCGCCCGGTGCTTGATGAAGAGCTCGACCTTGACGTCGACGAAATCCCGGTGCTCCAGCATCTCGACGCGCGGCTGCTCCCCGGTGTACCCGAGGCCGGACTCCATCGTGAAGGGTCCGGCGAGAGAGCCGGGGTCGAGCCCCTCGCGGCCGACCGCGCGCACGTACGCGTTGCCCCACTCCTGGATCTCGCCGGCGCACGTCCCTGCCTCGGGATCGGCCGGGGAAACCTCCGAAACGGGCGGCTCGCCGCCCATGGCCACCTGGCAGCGGCGGAACACGCCGTTCAACTGCAGCGTCCGCACGTGGCTGTCCGAGATGTTCCTGAGCTGGAACGAGATGGTGGGCACGAGCTTGCTGCGGCCGAGGTCGTCGAGACCGATGTCCAGCCAGCCCGTCGTCACGTCGGTAACGGCCAGGGTGGCGGACATGTCCAGCGTCGGCCCGCCGCACCCGCCGGCGAGCGCGAGACCCAGAACACCCAGCATCCCGAGCCGCGCCCGGCCCCCGACCGCGGTTCCGCCGCGCCCTTCACCCATGCAGGGATTGTAGATCAGAACCTACCGCGTCTCGACTCGGCCGCGGGCCTCCGCCAGCGACAGCCGGCCGTCGCGCAGCGCCGCCAGATCGCCGCCCCGGACCCGAATCTGCAGGGTCTGGCGCTCACCCGCACGGACCCGCAACCCGCGCGCGTCGCGCGCGGCGACGGTCAGCCATTCGAAGTCCCCGAGCGCGGCGGGCAGGGCCCCGCCGTACGTCATCAGCGCATCCGTGAGCGCTTCCCTGAGCGCCGTGCGGTAGAGCTCCTCCGGATCCACGACGGGCGGCGCCGGCGCGGCGTCGACGTGCGCACCGGGCGGCGGCGGGGGCGCTCCGGCCGCGACGGGAGCGGCGGGCGTCGAGCGCACCTGCTCCTCCACCTCGCGCAGCGCCCGGCCCAGCGCGGCCCGGACGGGCTCGTCCTGCATGGCCAGCATGCGGCGCCGCAGGCCGGCCAGCGCGGGACCGGTGCCGGCGTCGAACGGGTCCAGCACGCCCAGCGACCAGAGCAGGCTCCGCCGCACGACCGGGTACTCGACGTAGAAGAACACCCCGTAGTCGTCCAGAACGAAACCGCGCGCCTGAATCGAGCCGGCAAAGAAGAGCGGGCCGGGTACCAGCGTGGGCAGTTGCCGCTCCACCGCGGTCACGCCGCGGCTCACGGCCCGCTCGAGCTCCTGCTCCAGGCGCCGGACCTGCTGCACGACCCCCTCGTCGCGGTTCCCGCCCGGCTCCGGCACCTGGGCAGGCGCCGGCACGGACAGCACGCCGCCCAGGACGACGAGCGCGATGCAGGCTTGCAGGCGTTCCACGGGCGTCCTACCGCTGGGAGACCCGCACGAGATAGTCGGTGACGCCCTCGAGCGCGCCCAGCTCCTGGCGCAACTGCTGCTGGTCGGCGCGCCGCTGCACGTCCAGCTCCTGGGCGAACTCCGTCAGCCACAGCGCCCGCTCCTGCTGTTGCCGGCGCTCGCTCTGCGCGATCAGGCCCTGCAACTGCTGCAGCAGCGCATCGTGATCGAGCGCACGGGTCGCGGGCCCCGGCCGCGGAGCCACCTCGCCGGGGGCCAGCTCCCGCCGCAACTGCTGCTCGAGCGCAACCAGGTCGGCGCGCCAGGGCGCGCCTGCCTGCGCCGGCTCGACCGCGGCCGGCGCCTCCGCCGCGGCCGGCCCGGCGCCGGAAGCGCCGGCTGCCGAGCGAACGTAGTCGACCAGTCCGGCACGGAGCACGAGCGCGCCGTCGCGGTACTGCACCTCCACGCCCCCGAGGAAGAGCCCTGCCGCGAACACCGCGACGGCCGCCGCCGCCAACCCCCAGGCCGGACGCCAGGCGAACGCCCACCACGGCCTGCCCCGTGTCTCCCGGTCCGACACCACGCGCAGCCCGAGCGACGCTTCGGGCAGCGTCCAGGCATCCAGCGTACCGCGGACGGACCGGAACGCCGCCACCTCGTCGGCGCACCGGACGCAAGCGGCCAGGTGCGCCTCGACCCGCTCGCGCTCGGCCGGCTCGCACTCGTCGTAGAGATAGGCGACGAGCGCCTCCCGGTCCCGGACGCCGCACGGAGGAATTCCACCCATGTCAGGCCTCCCGCGCCGCGCGTCCCTGCCGCCAACCCGGGCGAACCGCGGTGGACGTGCTCAGGCCCTGGCGTTCCAGATGCTTCCGCAGCACGTTCAGACCCTGATACAGCCGCGTCTTCACCGTGCTGAGCGGGCACTCCGCGAGCTCGGCGATCTCGCGGAACGTGAAGCCGTGGTACTCCTTGAGGACGATAACCGTTCGCTGCTCGGGCGGCAACAGGGCCATGGCCCTGGCGACCGCGCGGCCCAGGTCGCGGCGGACGATCAGGTCCTCGACCGTCTCGTTGATCGGGTTCACCACCCCCAGCTCGCCCGGCTCGGCGTCCTCGGGCGGCTGCACGAACCCGCCCCGGCGCTGGCGGCGGAGCCAGTCGTGGCACAGGTTGAGCGCGATCCGGTACAGCCACGACGAGAACTTGGCCTGCCCCTTGAAACGCTTGAGTCCGCGAAACGCGCGCAGGAAGGCCTCCTGGCAGATCTCGCGGGCGTCCTCGTCACGCCCCACGACGCGGTAGGCGAGCGCGTGGATCGGCCGCTCCCAGCGCACCACGAGCTCGTTGAACGCATCCGTGTCGCCGCGGGCGGCGATCTCGACCAGCTCCTCGTCAGTCCCGTGCATGCAGGTCCCGTGTCGGTCGCTTCTCTAGCTTAGACGAACGAACGCGGGCGAGAGTCGGACGGTTCCTCGTCGTGTCAGAATCACAGGCGCCGACCGCCGCCACCATGATTCAACTGTCCGCCGTCCGCAAGACCTTCGGCGCCCGCGTGCTCTTCGACGACGTCACCTGGCAGGTGCAGTCGGGCGAGCGCATCGGGTTGTGCGGCCCGAACGGGGCGGGCAAGACGACGCTGCTGCGGATCATGGCCGGGCGGGAGGAGACCGACGCCGGCGCCCTGGCCCGTCCGGCCGACCTGACGGTCGGCTTCCTGCCGCAGGACGGCATCGCCCACGCCGGACGGACGCTGCTCGACGAAGCGCGCGCGGCGTTCGGCGAGCTGCTGGGGCTCGAGGCCGAGATGCGGGAGATCGAGACCCGGATGGCCGCCGCCGACCACGACGACGGGATGCTGCTCGCCCGCTACAGCGAGCTCCAGGAGTCGTTTCAGCACCAGGGCGGCTACGACATCGACGCGCGCGTGACCGCCGTGCTGCGGGGACTGGGGTTCGGCGCGGCGGATCTCGCACGCCCCACCGAGGAGTTCTCGGGCGGCTGGCAGATGCGCATTGCCCTCGCCAAGCTGCTGCTGCGCCGGCCCCGGTTGCTGCTCATGGACGAGCCGACCAACCACCTCGACCTGGAGGCCCGGAACTGGCTCGAGGACTTCCTCGTGGGCTACCCGCACGCGGTCGTGCTGGTCTCGCACGACCGCTTCTTCCTCGACCGCGTCGTGACCTCGATTGCGGAGCTCAGCCTGCGCACGCTCACCAGGTATCCGGGCAGCTACAGCGCCTACCTCGTCGAGCGCGACGCGCGCCTGGCGCGTCTGCGGGAGCAGAAGCGGCAGCAGGACGAGGAGGTGGCGCGCATGCAGGCCTTCATCGATCGCTTCCGGTACAAGGCGACGAAGGCGGCCCAGGTGCAGAGCCGGATCAAGATGCTTGAGAAGGTGACGCCGATCGAGGTGCCGCCCGAGCGCAAGCGCGTGCACTTCGACTTCCCCGCCAGCGCCAAGAGCGGCCGGACCGTGCTGGAGCTGCGGAGCGTGTGCAAGGCGTACGGCGCGCTGCGCGTGTTCGACGGCGTGAACGTGCACATCGAGCGCGGCGACCGGATCGCGCTAGTGGGCCCCAACGGCGCCGGCAAGTCCACGTTGATGCGGATGCTGGCGGGGGCGGAGGCACCGGACAGCGGCGCGCGCGTGGCGGGGCCGCACGTCGTGGCGCAGTACTTCGCCCAGGACGAGGCCAACCGGCTCGATCCCGCGCTGACCGTCTACGAGACGCTGTCCTCGGGCTCGCCCGTCCACATGGTGCCGGCCATCCGGAACATCCTGGGCGGCTTCCTCTTCGAGGGCGACGACGTGCACAAGCACGTCGCGGTGCTCTCCGGGGGCGAGCGCACCCGGCTCGCGGTGGCCCGCATGCTGCTGCACCCCTCGAACACGCTCCTGCTCGACGAGCCGACGAACCACCTCGACATCGACTCGACCGACGTCCTGCTGGACGCGCTCGCGGACTACGGGGGCACGCTGATCTTCGTGTCCCATGACCGTTACTTCGTCGACCGCCTCGCGACCAGGGTGCTGGAGATCGGCGACGGGACCGCGGTGCTCTATCCGGGAACCTACGAGGAGTTCCGCTGGAGCGTCGCGCAGCGGATGCAACCGGACACGGCTCGCGAGCGCCCGCAGCGGAAGCCGCCGCCCGAACGCCGCGGCCGCGGCGCGGAGGAGCGCCGGCTGCAGGCAGCGACCCGCCGCCTCGAGCGGCGCCTCGCCGCCCTGCAGAAGCGGATCGCGACGCTGGAGCAGCGCATCGGGGAGCGGGAGCAGGCGGTGCGGGCCCTGGAGTCCGACATGTCGGAGCCCGGCTTCTACAGCGACGAGGCGCGTGCGAAGGCGGGCATCGACCGGCACCAGGCGCTCATGTGGGAAGTCGGGGACCTGATGAACCAGTGGGAAGCCATGCAGCGGGAAGCCGAGGACCTCGCCCAACAGGTCGGCAAGAGCGGCGCCTGAGATTGGCCACGCACCGGGCATGACCAGGTCGAGGGCGGCTCAGGGTCCGAGCACGTGCGGGCGCACGCGCTCGACGACCAGGCGGGCGGCGGCGCGGGCCTCGGCAGCGTCGGGCTCCCGGTAGAAGTCGGACGGGGTCAGGTCCTCGGCGCCGTAGAAGGCCAGCTCGCGGTCGCGCCGCAGCCCGCGCGACGCCGCCGCGAGACGCTCGACGTCGCCGGCCAGCCCCGCGGGCAGCCGGCCTCGCTCGGCCTCCAGCACGTCCCCAACGTCGTGCACGCGCGGCGGGTCGACCCCCACTGCCCGCAGCAACCCCTTCAGGGCGAGCTCGACCGCTTCCTGCGACTCGCGCACGACGTCCGCCCAGCTCCCCGCCTCGTACAGCACGTCGAGCGCCCGGAGACGCACCTCGGCCCGGCGTACGTGGTCGGCGGCCAGTGCCCGATTGCGCATCAGGCAACCTCGGTCCAGTAGGCCTGCCCGCGCACCGTCCGCCGCGCCAGGCGGCCTTCGGCGATGGCGCGGCGGACCCGCGCCAGAAGAGCCGGCAGCCGCCCGTCCCTGTCGAACAGTACCTGCCCGTCGACGGCGGCCTCGGCCCACAGACCGCTGAGCCCGGCGCCAGGCGGGTGCACGAAGTGCGGATCCACGCGCCGGCCCCGCCAGCGCACGGGATGCTCGTCCCACGCACGATACAACGCGCGGCGCAACGCAACGCGCGGCTCCACGACCACCAGCGCGTCGACGTCCGACGTCGGCGTCGCTTCGCCGCGGGCCCACGACCCGTGGAGGAGCACGCCGGTCAGCCCGTCGCCCGCGATCGCCGCGGCATGGGACACCAGTGCAGCCGCGTCGGCGTCGCCCGGGCCGGTACCCGCCGCGGCCAGCCGCCGGACGCAGTACTCGTTGAGCGACACGCCGGCCGCCCGCGCCGCGCTCTCCAAAGCTGCGTGCAGCCCCGGCGGCATCCGGAGCACGAAGCGCCCCGACTTGACGGCGTACCGACGGGATGCGATCTTCAACTCGGGAATAGTATCACGCTGATAAAACATAGTGATATCACCCATCTCCGTGTGCCCGCGACGCGCAGTCCGACTGGGCCGCCCCCGGGTGGTACCGGCCGCAGGGCGCGCACAGCGCGCCCCGGCGGAAGCGGCGCGGGCCGAAGGAACCCCGCAAGCCGACGCCGGGGATCCAGGAGAAAGCCCCGCCTGATGGAAGCGCCGGCGCAGCCGGCGAAGGCGCGCACGGCGCGCCTCGGCGGGAGTGGCGCGGGGCGAAGGGGTCCCCGCAAACGGACGCCGGGGGGTCGGGGCGCAGCCCCGTCAAAATCGGAACAGGCGGTTGAACTTGATGATGAGCGCGCGGTTGTACAGCTCCGGGAAACGGCGATCGCGGACGAGCGTGTCGCGTTGCTCGTTGTAGACGATGAACAGCTCGCTGCCCGGCTGGTACTCCCAGCGCAGGCGGACGTTGGCGCTCGCGTCGTTCGCGGCCGAGTTGTACTGGACGAGGGCGCTGACGAACAGGAACGGCGTGGGCGTGTAGGTCGTCCGCGTCGTGATCAGCGTCGTCGTCACCTTGCCGGCCGGCAGCTCGATCCAGTTCAGGGACACGCCCGGCTCGAACGACACGCGCGGCGTGATCGCCAGCCGGCCGCCCGACAGACCGGTCCGGCGGCCGAAGCCGATGGTCGTCTTCCTGCCGCCGAAGAACCCGCCGCGCTGGAACGTGACCATGCCGGAGAAGCGGCGCTGCTGCCCCAGCTCGTAGGTGAGCATGGTGTCCTGGAAACGGTAGCCGCCCACCCCCACGTCCACGCCCGCCACGTCGAACACCCGGTCGACGTACTCGTTGCTGCGAATGTAGTCCGCCATGAGCACGTCGCTGTTCTCGAGCTCGATGCCGAACTTGCCCTGGAGCAGTTCCGTGTCGAGCCGCCCTGCCCGGCTGCGGAACGAATCGAACCGGCCCTCCCAGACGAAGCGGCGGATCAGGGCGATCGACCGCGGGCGCGGGCTGAAGCGGAACGCCCCGTGGTTGCGCCCGAAGTCGAAGCGGCGCATGAAGCCGACCTCGGGGTTGAAGTGGGTGCCCACCACCAGCCGCTCGAGCTCCACGCCGTAGCGGTCGCCCGCGTAGTCGAGATGCGCCCGGTAGCTGACGTCGTCCGGGCCGTTGCCCGCAGCCCGGGTGGTCGCCCAGTAGGCGTTCATGGTCAGCGCGTCGTAGAAGGCGAACGTGGCGTCGGCGCCGTAGGTCTCGGCCGAGCCGAGCCCGCGCGTCGAGACCGAGCGCCGCGTGGCGATGGCGCCGATGCTGCTGCGCCGCAGCAGGTCGCGCTTGATGCGCACGACCGAGAAGTTCGTCGCCGGCACGGGCGCCGCGCGGCCGGGGACGTTGGCGTCCCCCGTCCGGATGTCGAGCAGGCCGACGCTGAAGGCGCCGGCGCGGCCGGTCAGCCGGGCGCCCGCGTCGATCGGGATCTCCCGCCCCGCGTCGAGGCCGATCCGGCGGCTGTAGAACAGCACCGGCGTGTCGCCGCTCCTGAACGGCCCCGAGTCGGCGCCCCCGAAGGTGAACACCCCCTGGTTCTCGAGGAAGAACTCCCGCTTCTCGGGGAAGTACAGCGAGAAGCGCGTCAGGTTGATCTGCTGCTCGTCCGCCTCGACCTGGGCGAAGTCGGTGTTGACGGTGAAGTCGGCCGTCAGGTTCTGGGTGATGCCGTACTTGATGTCGATGCCGCCGTCGCCGCCCAGCCGGTTCGTGAACGGCTCGGCGCCCCGCAGGTCGCTCGACAGGTCGCCGATGGCGTACGGCTTCAGCTCGATGAGGCGCGAGGCCGGCGGCGCCTCGAGGCCGACGACGGCGGCCGCCAGCGACGAGCGGAAGTGACCGTTGTTGATGAAGGCGGGCGGCACCGGCGTGAGATACGACACCTCGTTCTTCGAGCGGTTGACGCGGCGCACCTGGAACCCCCACGTCTGAATGCGCCCGGGACGGTAGCGGAGCGACTTGAACGGAATGGCGGCCTCGACGATGTAGCCGTCGTCGAAGTAGCCGGTCGCGAAGTCCCAGATCGGGTTCCAGTCGATGTTGACCTGCGACTCGTTGGTCACCTGGCCGTCGATGCGCCCGCCGATGGGGTTGACCTCGAACAGCACGCCGTTGCGGTGGTCGTGGAACGTGTCGAAGCTCCACGCCATGTTGTCGTTGCGGACGATGGTCGTGTTGTCGCGCCGCATCTCGTTGGCCACCAGGCGGTCCGGCTCCGTCTCCCAGCAGCGGCCGACGACGTAGACGTTCTCGTCGTCGAACAGGAGCCAGACCTCGGTCTTCTCCGTGGCCGGGGCGCCCTCGTCGGGATCGGTCTGGATGAAGTCCGACATCGGCAGCACGCGCTCGTAGACGTCCTCGTCGAGGCGGCCGTCGATGCTCAGCGGCTCGGTGATGCGCACGGCCCGCACCGTGGCGCGCCCGGCCGCGTCGCGCCTGATCACCTCGGGCGCCACCGGCGCGGGTGGGTGTCCCTCCAGCTCGGAGCCCCGCAGTCCCTGCGCGGCCGCGTGCGCCGCGAGGCACGGGGAGGCGGCAGCCAGGGCGAGGACGGCGGCGATCCGGACGCGAAGCTGCGGCATGGTGCGCCCCCGGGGCCGCCTATCCGTACGGCGCGTCGTGCGTGTGCACGCGCTTCTTGAAACGCCAGCCGTCCGCCGTCTTCACGAGCGTGTCCTCGTAGATGCCGGTGACGCTCGTGGTGGGCGGCAGCGTGCTCACGTCGAGCTGGGTGAAGTAGACGAAGCCGCGCGCGCCATCCGGCGCCGGCGTGATGCGCAGGTTGGTGTAGACATGCCGCTGGCTCGTGCCGAAGACCTCGCGAAACCCGGACGCCATGCTCGCCAGGCGGTCGGCCCCGTCGAGGACGGTGATGCAGACCCGCGACCCGTCCCGGTCGGGGATGCTGCCGCGGATGACCTCGCGGTCGACGATCTCCCAGGGGCCCTCCGCCGGGCATGGACCGGGACCGCCGGCGCCGTCCGCCAGCCGCATGACCAGCGCGAACACCCCGTCGGACGTGAACACGCCCGCGTAGTCGAGCCCTTCCGGATCGCCGAAGTCGATGGCGTTCGTGTAGGCGATGTAGAGCTGCTCGATGTCGATGTAGTCCTGCGTCGTCAGCGCCGGCGCCTGACCCCGCAGCGCGGCGGCGCCCCAGACGACGCCGGCCGCGAGCACGAGCAGGCTCGCCGCGACGATGACCTTTCTCCCTCCCATGGTGCCTCCTTCCGTGAGCACGCCAGACTGTTCGGAATGGTACCGCAACCGCGCGGCTGTCCGGCGCCGGGCGGCACGGGACGGCGACGGGATCCCGGCTCAGAAGCGGAAGAGGCGATTGATCTTCACGACCACCGCCCGGTTCTCGAGCCCGGGAAAACGCGGCACGAGGGTGTCGCGCTGCTCGTTGTAGACCACGAACAGCTCGCTCCCCGGCTGGTACTCCCAGCGGAACCGCAGGTTGGCGCCCAGCGAGGCGTTGGCGGAGTTGTACTGCACGAGCGCGCTGAAGAACATCAGGGGCGTGACCGTGTAGGTGGTGCGGGTCGTCACGAGGTTCGTCGTGAAGCGGCCCTGGGGCAGCGTGATGCGGTTGATGGACAGCCCCGGCTCGAACGAGATCTGCCGCGTGATCTCCAGGCGGCCGCTCGAGATCCCGCCTCCCAGGCCGAAGCCGAGCGACGTCTTCGTGCCGCCGAAGAAGCCGCCGTGCTGGGCCGTGAGCAGGCCGGAGAACCGCCGCTGCCGCCCCAGCTCGAACGACGCCAGCAGGTCCTGGAAGCGGTAGCCCCCGACGGGGATCGCCACGTCGCGGGCGATCCGGAACGGCCGGTCGAGGTACTCGTAGTTGCGCGTGTAGTCGAACGTCAGCCGGTCGCTGTTCTCGAACTCGATGCCGAACTGGCCGAACGCCTGGCGCGTCTCGAGCACCCCCCGGCGGTCCGTGATGTAGTCGAAGCGGCCTTCCCAGAGGAGCCTGCGGATGGCGGCCAGCGCCCGCGGGCGGGGACTGAAGCGGAACAGTCCGTAGCTGCGGGCGAAGTCCTCGCGGCGCAGGAAGCCCACCTCCGGATTGAAGTCGGTCCCCACGACCAGGTGCTCGAGCTCGACGCCGTAGCGGTCGCCCGCGTAGTTGAGCTGCGCGCGGTAGCTGACGTCGTCCGGCGCGGCGCCCGCCGCCGGGCTCGCCGCCGGCAGGCGCGCAGCGGGCGTCGGGGTCCGCGCCCAGTACGTGTTGATGCTGAGCGCGTCGTGGAAGGCGAACGTGCCGTCGACGCCGTATGTCTCGCCCGCGCCGGGGCCGCGCGACGACACCGACCGCCGGGTGAAGATGGCGCCGACGCTGCTGCGCCGCAACACGTCGCGCTTGAGCCGCACGACCGAGAAGTTCGTCGCCCGCGCGGCGGCCTCCGGCGCGTCGCCGGTCTGGATGTTCAGCAGGCCGATGCTGAACGCGCCGACCCGCCCCGTCATGCGGCCTCCGGCGTCGATCGGGATTTCCCGGCCCGTGGCCGCGTCCAGTCCGATGCGGCGGCTGTAGAACAGCACGGGCGTGTCGCCCGCGCCGAACGGGCCGGCGCCGGCGCCGCCGAACGTGAACAGCCCCTGGTTCTCCAGGAAGAACTCCCGCTTCTCCGGGAAGAACAGGCTGAACCGGGTCAGGTTGATCTGCTGCTCGTCCGCTTCCACCTGGGCGAAGTCGGTGTTGACGGTGAGGTCGGCCGTCAGGTTCTGCGTGATGCCGTACTTGACGTCGATGCCGGCGTCGGCGCCCGGCGCGTTCGAGATGGGCGTCGCCGCCGTCGTGTCGCTCGTCAGGTCGGCGATGGCGTACGGCTTGATCTCGATGCTGCGCGAGCCCGGCGGCGCCTCGAGCCCGATCACGGTCGCCGACAGCGACATTCGGAAGTGCCCGCGCTCGTTCCACGCGGCGGGGATGGGCGCGAGGTAGGAGATCTCGTTCTTCCAGCGGTTGCGGCGGCGGACCTGGAAGCCCCACGTCTGCTCGCGGCCGGGCCGGTAGCGCAGCGACTTGAACGGGATGGCCGCCTCGACCACGTAGCCCTGCTCGAACAGCCCCGCCGCGACGTCCCAGACCGGGTTCCAGTCGATGTTCGCGCGCTCCTCGTTCGTGATCTCGCCGTCGAGACGCCCGCCGATCGGATTGACCTCGAAGATGACGCCGTTGCGGCGATCGTGGAAGGTGTCGAAGCTCCACGCCAGGTTGTCGTTGCGGACGATGGCCGGATTGTCCCGGCGCATCTCGTTGGCCATCAGCCGCTCGGGCTGCGTCTCCCAGCAGCGGCCCACCACGTAGACGTTGTCGTCGTCGAACAGCAGCCAGATCTCCGTCTTCTCGGTGGCCGGGGCGCCCTCGTCGGGATCGGTCTGGATGAAATCCGACATGGCCGGCACGCGCGCGTAGACCGCCTCGTCCAGCCGCCCGTCGATGTCGAGGGGCGTGGCGATGCGCACGGCGCGGACCGTCACCCGGCCGGCCGCGTCGCGGGCGATGACGGCCGGCGCCACCGGAACCGCCGGGCCGCCGACCCGCAACCCGGCGACGGTGTCCGTCTGCGCGCCGGCCTGCGCATCATCCTGCTGCGGACCCTCGCCGGCCGCCCCCGGCCTCGCGAAGACCAGGGCGGCAAGCACGAGCCCCGCCGCGACGGACGTGCTCTGCCGGCTGGAGATCATGCGCCGATGTTAACAACCCGGGTACCGACGGGCACGCGGCTTGTCGACCGATAACGCATGTGCCAACCTTCCTGCATGCAGGCAACGACATGGATCAGGAACGTCCTGGTCGCGGCCGCGCTCGTGCTCCTGGCGGCGCCGTCCTCGGCGCAGCCGGCCGGGACGATCGAGGGCAGCGTCACCGACTCGGCGGGCGGCGCGCTGCCGGGTGTCACCGTCACGCTGACGGGCGGCTCGCTGCCGGCGCCGGCACTGCAGGTCACCGGACCGGACGGACGCTTCGCCTTCGGAATGCTGCCGGCCGGCGACTACGTGATCGCGATCGCGCTGCCCGGCTTCGAGACGCAGGCGATTCCCGCGGCGGTCCAGCCCGGGGAGACCGCGTCGCTCGAGGTCGTCATGGCGCTCGAGCGGCGCATGGAAGCGATCACCGTCGTGGCCGAGGAGCCACGCATCTTCGCGCGCAACGTCGTGGCCGAGCCGATGCTGCTGCAGCAGTCGAACATCACCGCCGTGACGTCGGTGGTGGACAACCTCCCCGGCGTGTCGGTCCAGGAGGGCGACGCGTACGGCTTCGACGACTGGTCCAGCAACGTCGCCATGCGCGGCTTCCAGGTGACCCTCAGCGAGGCGCAGATCGGCACGACCATCGACGGCTTTCCGAACGGCACGTCCGACTACTGGGGCGGCTCGAAGGCAAACCGGTTCATCGACCCGATGAACCTCGGCGGCGTCGAGGTGTCGCAGGGAACGGCCGACATCGCCTCGCGGTCGATCGAGGCGCTGGGCGGCAC
>CAZMWA010000087.1:0-22876 GCA_964569405.1 uncultured Vicinamibacteraceae bacterium
GGCGTCAGCTCCTGTGCCACAACGACGCCTGCGACTACGTCCGCAGCGAGGAGCTGGCAGCCGTCTAGCGGGGCGCGCCGTACGGGGGGACGGCGCGGACCGCTAGACGGCTGCCAGCTCCTCGCTGCGGACGTAGTCGCAGGCGTCGTTGTGGCACAGGAGCTGACGCCCGTGGCGCTTGGTCACCTTCTCGAGCAGGAACGGCGCTCCGCACGCGGGGCACGCTTCCGGCAGCGGCTTGTTCCAGACGGTGAAATCGCAATCGGGATAGTTGGCGCAGCCGTAGAAGACCCGGCCGCGCCGCGACTTCCGCACCACGATGTCACCACCGTCGCGCGGACAGGCCACGCCGGTGCTCTCGAGCTTCAGGTAGCGGCATGCCGGATAGTTGGAGCAGGCCGTGAACTCGCCGAACCGCCCCTGCTTGACGACCAGTTGCTTGCCGCACTGCGGACAGGGCTCGTCGAGCGGCCGGTCCGGCTTGGCCTTGGCCAACCCCTGCGACGTCGAGATCAGCTTGCGCGTCGTCTTGCACTCCGGATAGCCGGAGCAGGCCAGGAACTGGCCGAACCGGCCGCGCTTGACCACCATCGGCCGCCCGCAGTTGTCGCACGTCGCCTCCGCCTCGTCGACCGACTCGTCCGTCTTCTCGAGCTCGCGGGTGTTGCGGCAGTCGGGATAGCCGGAGCAGGCCAGGAACATGCCGAACCGGCCGATCTTGACGAGCATCGGCTTCCCGCACTTGTCGCACGTCTCGTCGCTCGGCAGCCCGTTCGCCTTGACGTCGGGCATCGCCTCGACCGCCTTCTCGAGATCGGTGCTGAAGGTCTTGTAGAAGCCGTCTATCGTGCCCTGGTAGTCGGCGGCGCCCTCCTCGATGCGATCGAGGCGCTCCTCCATCGCTCGCGTGTAGGCGACCTGGATGATCGCGTCGAAGCTCTTGGCCAGCAGGTCGGTGACCAGCCGGCCGAGCGGGGTCGGCATGAACCGGCCCTCGGTCTTCGTGGCGTACTCGCGCTGCTGGAGCACCCCGATGATCGAGGCGTAGGTGCTGGGGCGGCCGATGCCGTTCTCCTCGAGCTCCTTGACCAGCGACGCCTCGCTGAAGCGCGGCGGGGGCTGCGTGAACTTCTGCTCCGGCGTGAGGGCCTGCAGCGCCAGCCGCGCGCCCTCGACGAGCGGCGGCAGCAGCCCCGACGTCGACTCGTCCTCGGCCTCTGCCGCGGCGGCCGGGGCCGGCGCGGCCTCGAGGTCCGTGCCGCCGTAGACCGCCATCCAGCCGTTGAACTTGGGCACCGAACCCTTCGCCCGGAACCGATAGCCGGCGGCGCCGATCTCCACCGTCGTGTCGTCGAACGTGGCCGCCGGCATCTGCGAGGCGACGAAGCGGCTCCAGATGAGCCGGTACAGGTAGTGCTGCTCCCGGCTCAGGTGCGGCCGCACCTGCTCGGGAGTGCGGCTGACGGCTGTCGGCCGGATCGCCTCGTGCGCATCCTGGGCGTCCTTCTTCGTGCGGAACCGGTTCGGCTTCGCCGGCAGGTACTCGCCGCCGAACGCCTCGGCGATGTGCGCCCGCACCTCGCCCAGCGCCTGCTCCGCCACGCGGGTGGAATCGGTCCGCATGTAGGTGATCAGGCCGACGGAGCCCTCGCCCGGCAGCTCGACGCCCTCGTACAACTGCTGGGCAATCTGCATCGTCCGCTTGACTGGAAACCGCGAGGCCTGCTGCAGCTTGCTGGTGATGAACGGCGGCGCGGCGTGCCGCCGGCGCTCCTTCGTGACCACCGACTCGACCACGTAGGCAGCCCCGTCCAGCTCGGCGAGCACCGCCTTCGACTCGGCCTCGCTGCCGATCCTGACCGCGTCCTTGCCCTTCTTGACGAGCCGCGCGGTGAACTCCGGGGGCGCATCTCCGGCGAGCCGGGCCTTGATGTGCCAGTACTCCTCGGAGACGAACCGCTCGATCTCGCCCTCGCGGTCGCAGACCAGCTTCAGCGCCACGGACTGGACGCGGCCCGCCGACAGGCCGCGCCGCACCTTGTCCCACAGCAACGGGCTCAGCTTGTACCCGACCAGCCGGTCCAGCACCCGCCGCGCCTGCTGCGCATCGACCATGCGCTGGTCGATCTCCACCGGGTGCTCCAGCGCCGCGCGCACCGCGTCCCGCGTAATCTCGTTGAACATGAGGCGGCTGACGCGCCGCTTGCCGGCGCCGAGCTCGCGGGCCAGATGCCAGCCGATGGCCTCGCCCTCCCGGTCGGGGTCGGTCGCCACGTAGACGTCGCTGACGCCCCGCGCGGCGTCGCGGAGCTCCTTGATCACTTTCTTCCGCGCCGGAATCGCCACGTACTCCGGATTGAACCCCGCCTCGACGTCGACGCCGAGCTTGTTCTTGGGGAGGTCGCGGATGTGTCCCATCGAGGCCACGACCCGGAAGCCCGAGCCCAGATACTTGTTTATCGTCCGGGCCTTGGCCGGCGATTCGACGATGACCAGCGATTTCGCCATACTCCCTCTCGACTCTCTCCCCTACCCTACCACCATCCTCAACAGGTTATGGCAAGAGGCCCCGCCGCATGCCGTACGACGCGGGCTGCGCCGCGAGCGGTTCAGGACCGGCTGAAGCGCCCGCCGGCGAGGCGGGTGATGCGGCCGGCCAGCTCCAGCTCCAGCACATGCGCCGCAAGCGCCGCGTGGTCCAGCCCGGACAGGCCGGCCAGCTCGTCGAGATCGTAGCTCTCGCCCGGATCCATGCGCCGCAGCAGGCCACCCGCCTCGTCCGGCTGCTCCGGCCGCCGGCCGCCCTCGCCGACCTGGAGGCGGATCTCCTCCACGATGTCGTCAGCGGTCTCGACCACCTTCGCGCCGTCCTTGATCAGGGCGTGGCCACCGCGGCAGCGGCCGCTCAGCACGTTGCCCGGGACGGCCATGACCTCGCGGCCCTGCTCGGCCGCGCAGCGGGCGGTGATGAGCGAGCCGCTGCGCTCGGACGCCTCGACGACCACCACCGCCAGCGAGAGGCCGCTGATGATGCGGTTGCGCCGCGGAAAGTGAAACGGCCGCGGCGGCGCGCCGGGGGCCAGCTCGCTGACGGCGGCCCCTTGCGCGGCAAGCTGCGCGAGCAGCGGGCCGTGTTCGGGCGGATAGACGATGTCGGCGCCGCAGCCCAGCACCGCGACGGTGACGCCGCCCGCCGCGAGGGCGCCGCGGTGGGCAGCGGCGTCGACGCCCCGCGCCAGGCCGCTCACCACGGCCACGCCGCGGCCGGCCAGGTCGGCGCCCAGACGCGCCGCGACCTCCCGCGCATAGGGCGAACCGCTGCGGGATCCGACGATCGCGACCGCCGGCGCCGCGAGCGCCGCCGGCCGCCCCCGGCACCACAGGACCGGGGGCGGATCGGGAATCGCCGCCAGCACCGCGGGATAGTCCGGCGCGCCGAAGACCAGCGGGGCGACCCCGTGCTCCCCGGCGCGACGCAGCAGCCGCACCGCCCGGCGCGCGGCCTGGCCGAGCTCGTCCTGCAACGCCGCACCCGCCGCGTCCAGGCGGGCAAGCAACTCGTCGGGACCCGGGAGCACGCGCTGGTCGCCGTCCCCCCGGCTCGCGGCGCGCGGCTGCAGGACACGCCGCCCGCGCGGTGTGGCGAGCAGCTCCGCCAGAATGAGCGCGTCGAGAAGATCCACGTTCCGGTGGTCGGGAAGGCGGGCGGGCCGGCCGGCGGGGCAGCGCGTCGGTCGCAGCCGGTCACACCCCTGCCCTCGGCGGCCGGCCCGACCCCGCGCCTGACCACCATTGTCGCACGAAGCGTCGCGTGCTTGCGTGCATCAGGCGTGCTGGCTATAGTGAGGATCAACCACATGCTCAGCAGAATGCTGGTCGTCGCTTGCGCGCTGGCGGCAGCCGGGGGGGCGGTCGCGGCCGCCGACGAGCGCTCCGACGCCAGGGCGCAGGTCGAGTTCGGCATCGAGGTCGTGCACCGGGGGCTGTGGCAGGAAGCCATCTACCGCTGGGAGCGGGCGGTGGAGATCGATCCGGACTACGCAGCGGCCTGGAACAACCTGGGCATCGCCTACGAGCACGAAGGCCTCTTCGACAAGGCCCGCGAGGCCTACGAGCGGGCACTGGATCTCGAGCCGGACAACCTGATGATCCAGCAGAACTACGATCTCTTCAGGGAAATCAATGACCGTATCAACGAGAGCGGTCGGTAGCGTCGCGGCGGCGGCCGTCATGGCCACCGCCTGCATGAACTACTACGAGATCCCCGTCGAGACGCCGCTGCGGCCGAAGCTCGACGTCTCCGGGTTCCAGCGCGTGCTGGTAGCCGGCTTCGTGACGGGCGGCAGCGACGACGTGGACACGAATCTCGAGACGGCGCGGCTGCTGAAGAGCCAGCTCCGGAGCAACTCGGAGTTCCAGGTGATCGACACCGACGTGCTCGAGCTGACCGCGGTCGCCGAGGAGCAGGGCGGCTCGTCGAGCTTCGGCAACGGCGGAAACGGCGGCGGTGCGGCCGGCAACGGCAACGGGGACGGGGGCGAGGAAGACAGGGAGCGGTATTCGGAAGAGGACCTCGAGCTGCTCGAGCACATCTTCGCCAACACCAGCTACTGGCAGCAGTTGGGCGAGGAGTACCAGAGCCCGCTGATCGTGACGGGGACGGTCTACTTCACCCCGCACCAGCGGTCCGGCATGGTCACGCGGCAACGGGAGATCTACGACGAGTTCGGCCGGCGGCAGGTGGCCCCCGTGCGCGCGTATCGCGACCGCCGCGGCTACGTGCTGAGCCCGAAATTCATCTTCATCGACGGCCGCACGGGCGCCACGCTGTACACCGAGCGCCACCGGGAGGAGATCCTGTACGACGCGGCGCGGAACACGCCGGCGCTGTCGTCGTACTTCGAGTTGATGGACCGCCTGATTCCCTCGTTTCTGGGCACGCTGAGCGCGGAGAGCATCAAGGGCACCCGCGTCCTCCTCAAGTAGGGAGGACGGCCGGGCGCTTTACAGACGACCCGCCGCGGTAGTAGGCTGTCGGGTTGGAAGAGGACGGAAGCGTGTACGCAGTCATCCAGAGCGGAGGGCGGCAGGTCCGGGTCGAGCCCGGGGCGGTCGTCACGGTCGATCACATCGCGCTGCCGGCCGGCGAGCAGATCACCTCCAGACAGGTGCTGTTCGTGGCCGATGACGACGGCAGCTTCGTCGCCGGCGCACCTTTCGTCAGCGGCGCGCGCGTGACGGGCATCGTCGACGGCCCCGAGCGCGGGCCGAAGATCCGCGTGTTCCGCAAGAAGCGCCGCAAGGGAAGGCGCCGCACGATAGGCCACCGGACGGCCTTGACGCGCGTGCGCATCACCGCCATCGAAACGGACGCGTCGCATGGCACATAAGAAGGGACAGGGCAGCTCACGGAACGGGCGCGACAGCCAGGCCCAGCGCCTCGGCGTCAAGCGCTTCGACGGGAATATCGTCAAGGGCGGCGCCATTCTCGTTCGCCAGCGGGGCCGGCGGTTCCGTCCCGGCCTGAACGTGGGCCTGGGCAAGGACGACACCCTGTTTGCCACCGTCGCCGGACGGGTCACCTTTGAGGACCACGGCGGGCGCGGGCGGGTCATCAGCGTCCAGCCCCTCGCCGGCGCGCCGGACGGCTCCGCCTGACACCCGGTACAAACCCCACTCCCGCGCGTGTGCGTCAGCGCAGCGTATGTTCGTCGACCAGGTCGACATCCAGGTGCAGGCGGGGGACGGCGGCAACGGCTGCGTGAGCTTTCGCCGGGAGAAGTTCGTGCCGCGGGGAGGGCCGAGCGGCGGCGACGGCGGGCACGGCGGCTCCGTCTACCTGCGCGCCAGCGCCCACCGCAACACCCTGATCGACTACCGCTTCCACCGGCAGTTTCAGGCCCCGCGCGGCGCGCATGGCGAGGGGTCGAGCCGCACCGGACGGGCAGGCCGCGACCTGCGGCTCGACGTGCCGCTCGGGACGCTCGTCCACGAGTGGCGCGACGAGCAGCTTGCGCCGCTCGCCGACCTGACGGCGGCGGGCGAGCAGGTCCTCGTCGCGCAGGGGGGGCGCGGCGGCCGCGGCAACGAGCGGTTCGCGACCTCGACGAACCGGGCGCCCCGGCGCGCCGAGCCGGGCGCCGCGGGCGAGATGCGGCGGCTCAGGCTCTCGCTCAGGCTGCTGGCCGACGTCGGGCTGGTGGGGTTCCCGAACGTCGGCAAGTCCACGCTGATCGCGCGTCTCTCGGCCGCCCGGCCCAGGATTGCCGACTATCCGTTCACCACCCTGACGCCCCATCTCGGCGTCGTGCGACTCGACGACGACCGCAGCTTCGTGCTGGCCGATGTGCCGGGGCTCATTGCCGGCGCGCACGAGGGGCACGGCGTCGGCCTGCGGTTCCTGAGCCACCTGGAGCGGACCCGGGTGCTCGTGCACGTCATCGACGTCTCGTCCGCGTCAGGCCGCGATCCGGTGGAGGATTTCGAGATCGTGTGCCGCGAGCTGGCGTCCTACGCGAGTACGCTGCCGGACCCCGACGCACCGGGCGCGCAGGCCCTGGGGGCCCGGCCGCAGGTCGTCGCGGCGAACAAGATCGACGCGCTCGACGACGCGGCGCGGCTCGAGCGCCTGCGGGGCTGGCTCGAGCCGCGCTCGATCGCGTTGCACCCGATCTCGGCCGCGACGGGCGCCGGCCTCGGCCAACTGCGGGAAGCGGTCTGGCGGACGCTTGCGGCGGCAGACGGGGCCGCATCCGCATCGCCCGAGGAACCCCGCGCGTGAAGCTGCAGGGCAGAATCGGCGTGCTCGGCGGCACCTTCGACCCGATCCATTACGGCCACCTGGACGCCGCCGAGGCCGCGCGCCGGGCGTGCGGCCTCGACACCGTGCTGCTCGTTCCGGCCCGCACCCCGCCGCACCGCAGCCGCGCGCCCCGGGCGTCGGCCTACCATCGCTTCGCGATGGCGGCGCTGGCGTCGGACGGCCGGGACGAGCTCGCGGCATCCGACATCGAGCTGGCGTTCGACGGCCCCTCGTTCACCTCCGTGACGCTGGCGCGCCTGGCGCACGGGGGCGTCCGCCCCGGGCAGCTCTTCTTCATCATCGGCACCGATGCGTTTGCAGATATCGCGTCCTGGTACGACTACCCCGCCGTGCTCGATCGCAGTCACTTCGTCGCGGTCTCCCGGCCGGGCTGTCCCCTTGCCGTCCTGCGCGAGCGGCTGACCGATCTCCGCGAACGGATGCGCGAGCCGGCGGGCGCCGCGCCTGCCGGCTCGCAACGGCCTGCCGTCTGGCTCGTCGAGGCAGCCACCCGCACCGTCTCGTCGTCGGTTCTGCGCCGCCGCCTGACGGGCGGCGAGTCGATCGACGGCCTGGTGCCGGATGCCGTGGCCCGCCATATCGCGAAGCACGCGCTGTATGCGCGCGTGTCGCCGGCAAGCAGCTTGCATGGTTGAGCATGGTTGAGCACGACGCCCGGCCGGCGCGGACGTTCGACACGCTGCCGGAGGGGGTGCGGAGCGCCGTCCGTGCGGCCCAGGCCAAGAAGGCCTTCGACGTGGTCGTCCTGTTTCTCGGCGGCTCGCACGCCTTCACGGACTACTTCGTCGTCTGCTCGGCCCGCAGCGCGCGGCAGGTGCGCGCCGTCGCCGACGAGATCCGCCTGCAACTGCGTGCAGCGCAGGACGCACCCTCGCATGTCGAAGGCTACGACCACGGCGAATGGGTCCTCATGGACTGCTTCGACTTCGTGGTCCACGTCTTCACGCCGGACACCCGCCGCTTCTACGACCTCGAGCGGCTGTGGGGCAGCGCCACGCGCATCCCGGTATCCGAGATCCCCTGAGCGTTGCGAGCGCGCGGCATGACGGCGACCGCCGCGCTGCGCCGCCTGGCGGACGGCCTGCTCAGCGTCGCCTGGGCGCCCTGCTGCGCGGCCTGCGACACGGTGCTGCCGCAGCCGACCGCCGCCGTCGTGTGCGCGGACTGCTGGCGGCGCGTCGCGCGCATCGGGCCGCCGCTGTGCGATGCCTGCGGCGCCCCGCTCGATGCGGAACCGCCGCCGCGCGGCGCGGCCGTCCCCTGCCGGCGCTGCCCGGCCGGACGCATGCGGCCGCAACCGGTCGCACGCTGCCGCGCGGCCGGCTGGTACGACGGCGCGCTGCGCGCGATCATCCAGGCGTTCAAGTACCAGGGCCGCCAGTCGCTGGCGGCGCCGCTGGCCGCGCTGATGCGCGAGGCCGGCGCGGAGCTGCTCGACGCGGCCGACCTGGTCGTCCCGGTGCCGCTGCATCCGCGGCGCCGCTGGGAGCGGGGCTTCAACCAGTCCCGGGATCTGGCCGCCAGGCTGGGCCCGCCGCTCGCGGACATCCTCGTTCGCGTCCGGCACACGCCCCCGCAGGCCACGCTGGCCGCCGGGCGGCGGCAGGCGAACGTGCAGGGCGCGTTCGAGCTGACCGCGCGGGCCTGGCTCCAGGCCCGCGCCACGGTGGCCGGCAAGGCCATCGTCGTGGCCGACGACGTGCTGACGACCGGCGCGACGCTGGCCGCCTGCGCGCGGGTGCTGCGCGCGGCCGGCGCCCGCGAGGTGGCCGGCCTCACGGCTGCTCGAGTCGCGGATCGACCGCCGCGGCAAGCGCCGCCGCCACGTCGGCTGCGGGGCGCTCCCCGTCCACCCGCAGCCAGGCGGGCTGCCGCGCCTGGCGCAGGTAGCTCTCCCTGACCCGGCCCTGCAGGGCGAGATCGTCCTCGTAGCGGTCGCGGCCGACCGCCTTGCGGCTCAGTGACGTCGCGGGCGCGATGTCGAGGAGGATCGTCAGATCGGGCTGCGGCAGGAAGCGTTGGAGCTCCGTGAGCCAGGCCTGGTCGAGCCCGTGGGCCTCGCCGTACGCCACGCTCGACGCGACGTACCGGTCGCAGACCAGCGCGATGCCCGCCGCCTGCCAGCGATCGAGGTCCGGCCGCCGTTCGTAGCGGTTCGCGATGTACAGCAGTTGCATCACCTCCGGCCCGTACTCGCGCTCGCCCTGCAGCGCCCGCGCGATCTCCTCGCCGATGGCGGTCCCGTAGTCGGGAAACGAGACCACCCGGGCCTTGTAGCCAGCGGCCCGGATGCGGTCGCGCAGCAGGCGGGCCTGCGTTTCCTTGCCGCTCTGGTCGAGGCCTTCGATGGCAATCAGCATCGGCGGGGATCAGGTCTCGAGCGCGACCAGGTCGTCGCTGGTCTGGCGCCGGCGGACGATGCGCCAGGCGTCCTGCTGGTCGATCAGCACCTCGGCCGGGAGCGGATGGCGATTGTAGTTCGACGCCATCGCGGAGCCATAGGCGCCGGTGTCGAATATCGCGAGGAGATCGCCGACCTCGGGACGCGGCATCGAGCGCGCGGCCCCGACGACGTCGCCCGTCTCGCAGATCGGCCCGACGACGTCGCAGACCACCGGCCGGCCGGGCCGCGGCTCCAGCGGCTCGATGCGGTGATACGCACCGTAGAGGGCCGGACGCAGCAGCTCGCTCATCCCGCTGTCGAGGACCACGAAGCAGCGCTCTGCGTCCTGCGGCTTCACGTCGACCACGCTCGCCACGAGCACGCCGGCGGGGCCCACGATCCAGCGCCCCGGCTCGGCGATGATCGCGAGCCCGGTCGGTCGCACCGCGTCGATGACGGTGCGTGCGTACAGGCCGACGTCCAGCGTCTCGGAGCCGTCGTAGGAGATGCCGAGACCGCCGCCGACGTCGATGTGCTCCAGCGGGCAGCCGTCGCCCGTCAGCTCCGCCGCCAGCGGGACGACGGCGGCCAGCGCGTCGCGAATCGGCGCCCGGGCGGCCACCTGCGATCCGATGTGCACGTGCAGGCCGACGAGCTGCAATCCGGCGCAGGCCCGCGCGCGGTCGCAGACCTCGCGCGCCGCCGCGAGGGGCACGCCGAACTTGTGCGCCCGCCCGCCGGTGGAGATGTGCGGGTGACCGCCGGCCGCGACATCCGGGTTCACGCGCAGCGCCACGCGCGTGCGCACGCCGCGCGCGCGCGCCAGCCGGTCGATGCGCTCGAGCTCTCCCGCGCTCTCCGCGTTGACGGCGTGCAGGTCGAGCTCGACCGCCCGCGCCAGCTCGGACGCGGTCTTGCCGACGCCGGTGAAGACGATGTCGCGCGGCGTGAAGCCGGCCCGCAGGGCCACGTCGATCTCGCCTCCCGAGTTGGCGTCCACCCCGCCGCCCAGCGACCGCACGAGGCGGGCGACGGCCAGCGTCGAGTTCGCCTTCAGGGCGTAGTGCACGCGGTGGGGACAGCCGCCGAATGCGGCGTCGAACGCGGCGTAGCGTCCCGCGATCTCGGCCGCCCGGTAGACGTACACGGGCGTGCCGACGCGCCGGGCGATCGCGGCGAGCGAAACGGCCCGGTCCAGTGCCGGCGAGACGGCGGCCGGCGACTCAGCCACGGCGCCTCTCCGGCGCGGTCCTGTTGCGCAAAACGGGCCATTGTACGCGCAACGCGTGGACGCAATCCAGGACGTGGCGTACACTCGCCCGGCATGTCCAGCGCCCCGCCGCCGCCGGCGCCGACGACGGACCAGCTCGTCGCAGCCTGTCTCGGCGGCGACCAGGGAGCGTGGGACCTGATCGTGCGAAGATACCGGCACAAGGTCTTCCGCGTGGCGTACACGTTCGTGGGGCGCCACGAGGAGGCGGAGGACCTGACCCAGGAGATCTTTCTGAAGGTGTTCAAGGCCCTGAGCACGTTCGACCGGCGGGCGAACTTCCAGACCTGGCTCGTCAGCGTCGCCCGCAACCTCTGCATCGACCACTATCGGCGCGTGCGCAAGGAGCGCGAGACCTTCGACCGGGGGGTCGACGTGGCCGACCTGGCGCCCGCCGCCACGGGCCCGGACCCCGTTGCGCGGCTCCAGCGCGTCGACCGGCGCGAGCTGCTGCGCCTGGCGCTGCGGGAGGTGCCGGCCGTGCTTCGCGAAGCGGTGGTCCTGCGCGACATGCAGGAGCTCACGTACGACGAGATCGCCCGGCGCCTGGCGGTGCCGGCGGGCACGGTGAAGTCGCGGATCAGCCGCGGCCGGCGCGAGCTGGCCCGCCAGATCGCCAGGTTGCGGGAGCAGCCCCCGGCCGGCGAGCCGCGAACCGCGCTGCTGAACACCTCGGCCAATGGAGCTCGCGAATGAACGTTGCAACCGACCGCGCCGACGGCATCGACATCGTCCGCGTCGGCGAGACCCGCCTCATCTACCCGCTGCTGACGGCCTTCGCCGACACCGTCGCGCCGCTCCTGCGCGGCGACGCGCCGAAGGTGGTCATCGACATGTCGCAGGTCGTCTACATCGACAGCGCCTCGATCGGTTGTCTGATGGACCTGTACCGGCGGGCCTCGCAGGCCGGCGGCACGGTGAAGCTCGCGGGCGTCCAGAGGCGGGTCGAGACGATGCTGACGATGACGGGCGTCCCGAAGTTCATCGAGCTGCACGCCGACGATTCGAGCGCCGTCGAGAGCTTCGGGGAGTAGTCATGCGCAGCATCACGACCCACTCCGGGCTGGAGGTCCGGCTGGACGGCGACCTGCTGGCCGTCATCGAGGCGCTCGACAAGGAGCTGACCAGCCGGCACGGGCTCGACCGCACGTTCGAGGACATGCTGCGCGAGATCAATCACCTCATCGACCAGATGACCGACGCCGATCGGCGCGCGTACCTGATCGAGAGCCTGTTCCTCAACACGGTGACGTACGAGAACGAGAAGGCGGGCGCCTACCTGCGCAAGCTGCTGCGGGAGTAGCATCGTGCCGGGCCTCGCCACTTTTTTCGTCCTGCCTGCATTTTCTACTTGACAGCCTCCGTCGAGGCCGACGGTTTCAGGTGCGGACGTTCGCAAGACTTGCCCCTTCTGGCTCTCTCGTCACCCTCTGGCGCGCCATCGCCGGCCGCGGCATGAAAAACGTTACCCGGTTGTTCGATCGGCCACCCTGGAGCCGTGCAAGCAGTTGAAATAATGGGGGTTATGATGGATTCATGCCTGCCGACTCCAGACTCACTCCAGACGCTTCGTCTGCTTTGACGGCCCCGGATTCCGCCACGCCCGCCGAGGCCGGGCGGCCCGATCCGGCGCACGACGGGGTGGACCAGCCGGCGCCCAGCGTCGACGCGCTCGGCGACCGCATCGCCGAACTGGCCGCCCGCATCGCGGCGGCCACCGGCGAGCTGCTGGGTCTGATCCGCGAGTTCGACGCGCGCAACGGCTGGGAGGGCTTCGCCTCCTGTGCCGAGTGGCTGAGCTGGCGCACCGGGCTGGCGCCCGGCGCCGCCCGCGAGCACGTGCGGGTCGCCCGCGCCCTTGCCGAGCTGCCCTTGCTGCGCGACGCGCTCGGGCGCGGCGCCGTCTCCTACTCGAAGGTGCGCGCCGTCACCCGCGTGGCCACGCCCGAAACCGAGCAGGCGCTCCTCGACGCGGCGCTGGCCGGCACCGCGGCGCACGTCGAGCAGATAGTCCGCACCTGGCGGCGGGTCGACCGCGCGACCGACGCGGCGGAGGACGCGCAGCGGCACGCCTCGCGGTCGCTCGCGACCTAGGTGGACGAGGACGGAATGGTGGTGGTGCGCGGCCGGCTGACGCCCGAGGTGGGCGCGGTGCTGCGGCGGGCGCTGGAGGCGGCGCTGGACGCCGAGCGGCGCCCGGCGGCGTCGGATGGTGCGGGCGGCGGGACGGCCGATGCTGCGGCGGAGGTGTTGGCGCCGATGATGGCGCAGCGGCGCGCGGATGCAATGGGGGTAGTGGCCGAGTGCGCGCTGGCCGGCGGGCTCGACAAGGGCACGGCCGGCGACCGCTATCAGGTGGTCGTGCACGTGGATGCCGACACCCTCGCCGCGGGGGCGTCGGACGGCGAGCCGAGCGCGGACGGTGCGGCGATAGCCGGCTCGAACCTAATCGCCGTAGACACGGCCGGCGATGGAAGCGGAACGAGCGCCCGCGACGCCGGAGGCCAGCCGCCTGGTCCTGACGTTCCAGCGGGAACGTCAGGACCAGGTTCGGCGACAGCCAGCGGCGCGGCTGCGCCGTCCCCGGCGGCCGGCGGCGCGGCCGCCGTCCGGGCCGCCGCCAGCGGCCAGTCGGCGCTCGACGAGGCGGGCGGCATCCACGTTGCCGGCGAGACGGCCCGGCGGCTGGCCTGCGATGCAGCCAGGGTCACGATGCGGTACGGGCCGGCGGGGAAGTGCTGAGCGTCGGCCGCCGGACGCGCACCATCTCGCCCGCGCTGCGGCGGGCGCTGGCCGCCCGCGACCGCCACTGCCGCTTCCCCGGCTGCCAGGCAACCCGGTGCGACTCGCACCACGTCCGCCACTGGGCACACGGCGGGGAGACGACGCTGTCGAACCTGGTGCTGCTGTGCCGGCTACCAAGAAAGTCTTGTAAGTCATTCATATAGAATGGCTCGACAAACATTCTCTGGCGGGCATTCCCTCGTTGATTCCCACTTTCCGACCGGGAATCTACGGGCCTCCGGAAACCGGTTATGGACGAATCCGGGCATGGCACCGGATCGTAGGGCTCCCGGCCCCAGCACCCCGCGGGCCGATGAGCCTCACCCCCCGACCCAACCGGAGTCGCTCAGGACTGCTCGCCGCGGAACGGCCGCTTGCATCACGCTCGCCGAACATGGCCCGCAATTGCCAGCATCGGTCTCGACGTCGGACAGTCCAGCCGTTTATGCCTGCGGCGGCGGATCTTGACGTCTCCCCAGGTCATCAGGGGACGGATCTCCTAGTCAATTGAAGAGGCCATGCTCCCCGGTGTTGCTGCTCCGCGCCACAGCTGCTCGACTTCGATCAGGTCGCACTCCAACTCCTCGGCGGCCGCCCGGCACCCCTCAATAATCGTGTGGTAGATGGGATACGTCGTGATGTCCTTGATCTTTCGGACGTGGAGCGCGGCGTCGAGGATATCCGGACGCCGCATGAACCGCGCTTCGATGCCCTCCCACAGACCGGTGTCGACGGGCGGGTGCAGGACGTGGCGCAGGTCGGGCCGACCAACGTCCCCCACGTAGGCCGCCGTCTTCAGGAAGACGTTGATCACCTTGACGCTCCAGCCGGTCTGCAAGCGCGGATTGATGGGGACGCGGGCGCACAGAGCCTCTGTTTCGCGCTCATGCCACGCGTTGAACTCCGACGCCGAGATGGCGCGGTGTGAGAAAAGCACTTCGGAGAACGCGATCTTGTCCAGCTGCGGATACACATGCTTGCGAGCTTTGAACCCCTTCGGAGCGCCCGACCTGAGTGCCGAGAGGGCTGTCCATCTCGCATAGTCGAGAATGATCTGGCGACGACAATCCTCCATGGCCCTTCCTCCGTTATACCGGCACTCAGGCGCAGATTCCCCTCGGCCAGCACCGAGAATCCGGCTCACATCCTGAGACGGTAGTGGGCGCCGTCACGGTGCGGTGCCCGGTCGCGGAGCCCGCGAAGACGCGGCGGGTCGACTTGGCGGGGCGATGTTCCAGCTACCTGAACTGGCGCCACTCGACCAGCGCTCGGCGATCTGGGGCAGCCGGCCGCCGTGGAGCCGGCACAGCGTCTCGCCCCTCGGTAGCGGCAGCGCTGGCCGCGCGCCGCAGCGCGAGCAGAACACCATGTAGTGCCAGGACCGCCCGACCGGGTTGGGTGCGACCCCAGGTTGCCGCGTCAATGTCGTCCGGCCTCCGCGGGCTCGTCTCGCGCCGACCTCAATGCCCTGGCGATGGCGGCGACGTCCCGGCCCATCGAGCTTCTCACCCGCTGGAGCAGCCCTGTCGTCGTCCACGTCAGCAGGTTTCAAGTGTTCGGCGGCGAGCACGACGGCGACGTCGCGACAGTGAGCTGGATGCAGGTGGCGGCGGCGTTCGCGAAAGAGTCCGAGGGGGCGCAGGTCGCATCGGTCCAGTCCAGTTGCCTACGACGTGTGCCAGCGCCGCCTCGACGACCTCGCGCGGATGGCTCCGGTCGCCGATCGCGAGGCTCACGCTCGCCGCCTGAGAGCCTCTGCATCCTAGTGCCATCGCCGCGCCAAGCTGTCATGCCGGCTACGCATATCTTCTGAGGTGGCTTACGACTGTCTGCCAGACTTGTTCGCGCCGTTTCTTCTTCTCCGCCCTCGTCTTCAACTCCGGAAACTGGGGATTCGCATGCCGGAAGGACGGATGAAACATCCAGAGAACGTCGGGCTGCCCCCGCTTGGTCTTCACCAGTTCCTTGCCGTGCTTACCCCTTTCGGTTTCGTACACGCACGTCCAGGGAGCCCGCAAGTCAGCCCATTTCGCCTCGAGCATCGCGTGTACGGGGCGGAGCGCGCGGCTAAAGACGAAACGGCGGTAGGTTTCGATGTTGGGCGTGCCCATGAGCACGACGAGCTCCGGCTTGTGCCGGGAGATCCAATCTTCGTGGAAGTCGCCGCACAGCTCCAGATAGGCGCGATGCCGCTTCCGCCCGTAGAGGGACGCGTTTCCGGTCATGTCGTCACGGGTGGCGAGGGCCAGCACGGCATTCGTCAGGTGGCATGAGCAGGGATCGATGCCGGCCTCTTCGACCAGGCATCGAAGGTTGCACAAGGTCGCCTGTGTTCGCTTCTCGCCGCCGCCTTCCGTGACCTCTTCTTCCCAGTAGCGCTGAGTGCCGAAATCGGTACCGAAGAACGCGACGCGTCGAGGACCTCCTGGAGAACATCCGTGGAAGTACCCGCCCGTCCCCGGAAAGAAACCGGGACCACGCTTTGGCTCGAAGCGTGTCTCGAAGTCCGGGTTACCGTCATACGGGGGCAGGCCCATTCGATAGTTCCCTCGCGCGAAATCCACCGGAACAGTGCGTGATGCGCTGCCGCTGCCGTCTACGCCCGTCGACAATCTCGGCGCCGGCTTCGTCCTTCCACCGGCGGAGCCGAGTCGCGCCGAGCGCCGCCATCTTACTACGGCCACAGCTGGAAATGGCCGGAGCCGCAGGGGCTCGGCCACAACCGGGTGCGCGACCTGCGCGTCAAGCCGCGAGCCGCGACCGCGGTACTGGGCTCCGCTCCGGGCGGTGAACCGACCGCGTCGATGGACAGGCCAGCTATCGCGGACGGCGGCGTCCGGCCCGACAGGGACCGCATCGAACACTTCGGGGTCGGGAAAGAGCGGGGGAAGAACGGAGCGCGATCACCCCTGCTCAGGGTTCGCCGAACGACCGACTGCCTCGTCCACGAGCGGGGCCAAGTCTTTCCACGCCTTGAGGAGGGTCTCCACCAGCCGCTCGCGATACTCCTTGAGGTTGTCGCCTTCCCAGAACCTGCCAACCGGAGGATCTACGTTCGCATAGGCCGGCCACCAGCCGCTCCGGCGTGGAAATGCGGGACATCGCTCCTTCGCAAAGGGTCGTCTGTAACCTTCCTTGTTCGTTCTGACTCCGCAAATCAGATGCCCATCCGGCGAGAAACGCGCCGATCGGCGATTCCATTCCAGTCTCACATCCGGATCCTCGGAGCCTTGGGGCCAGTCTTGTCGACGGAACCCCAATCCTGGCCAGTCTCCCACTTCACGGAAAAACGACTCGACGCCTTCATCGGCGATCCTTCCGGTCCTGAGTGCCGCGTCGATATCGCCCTTGAGACTGCGGTAGAAGCGATCCGCGAACTTGACAACTTCGGTTTCCAGAGCCGCCCATTCCCGGATCTGGGCTTCATGCTCCAGATAGAACTTGATCGGTTCGTCTTCGATTCGGTTCATCTGAATTGCTCCCGGAGCGTTCGCAGATAGTTCCTGACAACTTCGACAGCGACGGCGTTCGCAGACGCAGAGCGCGATTCATCCAGCGCGGTCTCTATCATCGTGCGGATCTCCGGCCATGAGAGGGTCCTGAACGCGCGCAGAGCGTCCGGTGTGGTCGCCGTGCGGGGCTTGCGGCCGTCCGGGGTCAGGAACAGGAATTGCGGCGCCTTCTCGTTCTTGAAGTTCGCGTACAAGTCGTCGCACTGGCGGGGCTGTTCCGTCGCGTCGACCTTGTTCTCGATGACGAGCGTGAAGTCCTCGCCCCACACGACGAGGTCAGCCTCTCTGTCGTTGCGCCACTGCGAGAACGCCACCTCTCTGACTGCCAGGGACGTTGGTGCCGGCTCTCCAGTGGAGTGTTCCACCAAGCGCCTGACCAACCCAGAACCGAGCCCGTGCCGGCCGGTCGGCTTCAAGAGCCACTGGAGCATGCGCGAATGGGTGTTTTCGGCGCGGGCCTGATCGATGATAGCGAGGAAGTCCGACGGCCCGGTCGCCCACAGGCCGTCGGAAACGAGACGGTCGTGCTGGCGTCGCATCTCCGACATCACCCGGTGCCAGGCGGCCATGCGCACTCGCGTCCGGCGCATCGAGATCTCGCCCCATTCGCGTTCCATCGCACGGAACTGCGCCTCCCACAACCGGACTCGATCAACCGGCGTGATACCAAGGGACATGACGAGCGCCGATCTTAGCTAGCCGGCCCGGGCCGTGTTTCTGACCGCTACGGCTGCCGGCGCGTCCGCCGTATCCGCCCCGGCCGGCGACTCGACGAGGCGCCACGCGTCGGTCGCCTCGAGGATCCGCCTGGCGAAGCTGGCGTGCAGCGCGTGGCCGCCGCGGTGGGCCACGAGGTGGCCGATCAGCGGGTGCCCCAACAGCGCGAGGTCGCCGATCACGTCCAGGATCTTGTGGCGGACGAACTCGTCCTCGAAGCGCAGCGAGGTGTTCAGGACGCCGGTTTCGCCCAGCACCACCGCGTTGTCGAGCGACCCGCCGAGCGCCAGCCCCTTGCGGCGCAGCAGCTCGACCTCCTTCAGGAAGCCGAACGTGCGGGCCGGCGCGATCTCGTCGACGAACGAGTCCTCGGTCAGCCGCAGCGTGCGCGCCTGATGCCGCACCAGCGGGTGGTCGAAGCCGATGCTGTAGGTGACCCGGAAGTGGTCCGACGGATACAGCGCAATCCGTTTCTCGCCGCGGGACAGCGAGACGGGCCTGACGACCTTCAGGAAGCGGCGCGGCGCCGCCAGGGACCGGACGCCGGCCTCGTGCACCAGATAGACGAACGAGGCGGCGCTGCCGTCCATGATCGGGACTTCGGCCTGGTTCAGCTCGACGACGGCGTTGTCGATCCCCAGGCTGAAGAGCGCGGCCAGCAGGTGCTCGACGGTCTCCACGGCAGCATCGTCGCGCGCCAGACCGGTGGCGTAGTGCATGCTGGCCACGTAGCCGATCCACGCCGGGATCTCCAGCCCGTTCAAGTCGAGGCGCTTGAAGACGATGCCGTGGTCGGCGGGGGCGGGCCTCAGCCGCAACGTCCCCTTGTGACCGGAGTGCAGCCCGATCCCGGAGCACGAAACCGGGCGGCGGACCGTCTGCTGGGTATGTGTGCGAACCTGCGCGTTCGTTCTCACGACGTCCTGACTATGAGCGAGATCGGTGCCGGCACAAGGGAATGCAAGGATTCTACGGGAGACGCATGCTTGAAGAATACCGCATGAAGAGCACCCGAAGAGGGGCCGGCAGCCTTTCTACCACACCCGCCGGCCGATGTCAGCCCGTTTCAGGCCTCCAGGGCCCCGCTGCCGGCTGCCGCGGACAGCACCCGGCGCAGGAAGCGGCCGGTGTGCGAGCCGCCGACCTCCATGACGTCCTCCGGCGTGCCCGCGGCGACGAGCCTGCCGCCCGCGGCGCCGCCTTCCGGCCCCAGGTCGACGATGTGGTCGGCCGTCTTGATGACGTCCAGGTGGTGCTCGATGACGACCACCGTGTTGCCCTGCTCGACGAGCTGGTTGAGGACGTCGAGCAGCCGCCGGGTGTCCTCGAAGTGCAACCCGGTCGTCGGCTCGTCGAGAATGTAGAGCGTGCGCCCCGTGCCCCGCCGCGAGAGCTCCTTCGCGAGCTTGACGCGCTGCGCCTCGCCGCCGCTGAGCGTCGTGGCCGACTGGCCCAGCTTGACGTAGCCCAGCCCCACGTCCTGCAGCGTGCGCAGCTTGCGGGCAATGGGCGGAAAATGTTCCAGGATCTCCATCGACTGGTCCACGGTCAGGTTCAGCACGTCCCCGACCGAGGCGCCCCGGTAGGTGATGTCCAGCGTCTCCCGGTTGTATCGGCGGCCCTTGCACTGCTCGCAGGTGACGTAGACGTCCGGCAGGAAGTGCATCTCGATCGCGATGACCCCGCCGCCCTGGCATGCCTCGCAGCGCCCGCCCTTGACGTTGAACGAGAAGCGGCCCGGGCGGTAGCCGCGCGCGCGCGACTCGGGCAGCATCGAGAAGAGCTCGCGGATGAAGGTGAACACGCCGGTGTAGGTCGCCGGGTTCGACCGCGGGGTGCGGCCTATCGGCGACTGGTCGATCTGAATCACCTTGTCGACCAGCTCCGTGCCCTCCACCTGCCGGTGCGCCCCGGGCTCGTCGGCCGCGCGGTACAGCTCCCGCGCCAGCGCGCGGAACAGGATGTCGTTGACGAGCGTCGACTTGCCGGAGCCGCTGACGCCCGTCACGGCGATCAGCAGGCCCAGCGGCAGGCGGACGTCGAGGTCCTTGAGGTTGTTGGCGCGCGCGCCGCGAATGACGATCTCGCCCCGCAGGGCCGGCCGGCGCGCGCTCGGGGTGGGAATGGTGCGCTCCGCGCGCAGGTACTGGCCGGTCAGCGACCGGCTGCCGTTGGCCAGCAGCGTCGCCGGCGGGCCCTGGAAGATCACGTGGCCGCCGTGCTCGCCCGCGCCCGGACCCAGATCGATCAGGTAGTCCGCCGAGCGGATGGTCTCCTCGTCGTGCTCGACGACCACGACCGTGTTGCCGAGATCGCGCAGCCGGCCCAGGGTGTCGAGCAGCAGCCGGTTGTCGCGCTGGTGCAACCCGATGGACGGCTCGTCGAGGACGTACAGCACGCCGGTCAGGTTCGCGCCGATCTGCGTGGCGAGCCGAATCCGCTGCGCCTCGCCGCCGGACAGCGTGGCGGCGCCGCGCGCCAGGGTGAGATAGCCGACGCCGACGTTCGTGAGGAAGGCCAGGCGGTCTCTAATCTCGCGCAGCACGCGCTCGGCCACCAGCCGTTCGCGCCCCGTCAGCTCCAGCGCCTCGAAGACCTGCCGCGCCTCGGCAATCGGCAGGTCGACGTAGTCGGCCAGCGTCCGTCCGTGCACCCGCACCGCCCGACTCTCCGCCCGCAGCCGGGCGCCCCCGCACGCCTCACACACGCGCAACGAGCGGTAGGCCTCGAGCTCCTCCTGCTGGGTCCACGTCCCGGTCCGATAGCGGCGCCGCAGGTTGGGAATGACGCCCTCGAAGTCGCGGCCGAACGGATCCGGCGGCGCCGCGGCGCGGCGCCGCCGGGCGGGCGTGCGGCGGGTCCCGTCCGGTCCGTGCAGCAGGAGCCTGCGCTTCTTCTGCGACAGGCGTCTGAAGGGTGTCTCGATGTCGATCTCGTAGTACGCCGCCAGCTTGGCGAGCGCCTCGCGCACCGGCCTGGCGTCCGCGCGACCCCAGGGCTGGATGGCGCCGTCGGCCAGCGACCGGCCGTCGTCCGGCACGACGCGCAACGGGTCGAAATCCTCGACCGCGCCCAGTCCCTGGCAGTCGCTGCACGCGCCATGCGGCGAGTTGAAGGAGAAGATGCGCGGCGTCAGCTCCGGCATGTTGATCCCGCAGTGGACGCAGGCCAACCGTCTCGAGAACAGGCGGTCGCCGCCCCCCAGGGTGTTGACCGTCACGACGCCGTCGGCCAGGGCCAGCGCCAGCTCGATCGACCGCGTGAGCCGGCGCTCCGCGCCCGGCCTGACGACGAGCCGGTCGACAACCGCCTCGATCCAGTGGTTCTTGCGCCGATCCAGCCGCGGCTCGTCCTCGAGCGAGCGCACCTCGCCGTCGATCCGGGCCTTCAGCAGTCCCTTGGCCCTCAGGGCCGCCAGCTCCTTCTTGAACTCCCCCTTCCGCCCGCGCACGACGGGCGCGAGCAGATTGATGCGCTCCTCCGTCGGACCCGACATGACCGCGTCGACGATCTGCTCCACCGACTGGGAGGTCACCGCGCGCCCGCAGGACGGACAGTGGGGCACGCCGACATTGGCGAACAGCAGCCGGAGGTAGTCGTAGATCTCGGTGACCGTGCCGACGGTGGAGCGCGGATTGGAACCGGTGGTGCGCTGCTCGATGGAGATGGCGGGGGACAGGCCGTCGATCTGGTCGACGTCCGGCTTCTCCACCTGCTCGAGGAACTGGCGGGCGTAGGCGGAGAGCGACTCCACGTAGCGCCGCTGACCCTCGGCGTAGATGGTGTCGAAGGCCAGCGACGACTTGCCGGATCCCGACAGGCCGGTGACCACGACGAACCGATCCCGCGGGATCCGGACGTCGATGTTCTTGAGGTTGTGCACGCGGGCGCCGCGTACATCGATCCATCGGTGCGGCATCTGCACGGTACGGGACCGCCGCTGCGGCCCGAATCCACGATGCTATCACGACCGCCCCGGCGCAGGCCGCACGCACTCGCCCGCGCGCCGCCGCCGGAGTAGAATCGCCGCTGCCGGTCCCGTCGCGGGCCCGGCTCGCGAATCACCACCAGGGGGAAGGCATGACGGAGCGGATCGCGGCCGGGAGGCTGCAGGTCGACAAGCGGTTGTACGACTTCATCAACGACGAGGCGTTGCCGGGCACCGGGGTCGCGCCGGACAGGTTCTGGTCCGCCTTCGACCGGCTGGTTCACGAGCTGGCGCCGCGCAACCGCCGCCTGCTGACCAAGCGCGACGACCTGCAGCGGCGGCTCGACGCCTGGTACCGGGAGAACCGCGACGAGCCGATCGACCTGGCCGAGTACAAGGCCGTCCTGCAGGAGATCGGCTACCTGGTGCCCGAAGGGGACGACTTCGCGGTGCGCACGGCCAACCTGGATCCCGAGATCTCGACCGTCGCGGGCCCGCAGCTCGTCGTCCCGCTGACCAACGCGCGCTATGCGCTGAACGCGGCCAACGCGCGCTGGGGCAGCCTGTACGACGCCCTCTACGGCACCGACGTCATCCCGGAAGACGGCGGCGCGGCGCGCACCGCCGACTACAACCCCGTGCGCGGGGCCCGCGTGATCGCCCACGCCCGCGAGTTCCTCGACGCGGTCGTGCCGCTGGCCGCCGGCAGCCATGCGGACGTGGCGTCCTACGCCGTGGCCGGCGGCGCGCTGGCAGCCCGCCTGCGCAGCGGTGCGACGACCGGTCTGGCCGACGCGTCGAAGCTCGCCGGCTACCGCGGCGAACCCGGCGCGCCCGCCGCCGTCCTGCTCCGCAACCACGGCCTCCACATCGAGATCGCCATCGACCGCGAGCACCCCGTCGGCCGGGACGACGCGGCCGGCATCAGGGACATCGTGCTGGAGGCGGCGACGACGACCATCATGGATCTCGAGGACTCGGTGGCCACGGTCGACGGCGAGGACAAGGTGCTCGCCTACCGCCACTGGCTGGGCCTGATCAAGGGCGACCTGACCGCCCGCTTCGAGAAGGGCGGCCGCCCGATAGAGCGCGCCATGAGCCCGCCGCGCGAGTACACGGCGCCGGACGGCTCGCGCCTCGCGCTGCCCGGCATCAGCCTGATGCTGATCCGCAACGTCGGGCACCTGATGACCAACCCGGCGGTGCTCGACGGGGACGGCAACGAGGCGCCGGAAGGCATCCTCGACGCGCTGATCTCGTCGCTGATAGCCGTCCACGATGTCCGCGGCCGCCGCAACAGCCGGGCCGGCTCCATCTACATCGTCAAGCCGAAGCTGCACGGACCGGAGGAGGTGGCCTTCACGGACGAGATGCTGGCGCAGGTCGAGGACGCCCTCGGCCTGGACCGCTTCACCCTCAAGATCGGCATCATGGACGAGGAGCGGCGCGCACGCACTCC
>CAZMWA010000088.1:0-5229 GCA_964569405.1 uncultured Vicinamibacteraceae bacterium
CTTCCGCGGCATCGCAACGATGGAGGCACCCGCGTGAACCCCTGTCGGTTCAAGCAACCTCGTTGTGGCGCTGTGACTTCCTCGCCTCAAGCCCACTTTCAGCCCGTATTCATTGGCTGATCACCCGGTAAACAAATACACCCGGTTTTGGAAGTCGGAGTTCGTGCACGGGCAAGCGGGTATCCTGCATAGGCTTTGAACGTCACATGACTTTGGGAAATGCGAGAGGCCGTCGGCCAGTGTTGGAACCGAGGGCGCCATTGGTTGAGGCTGGCTGGTGGGTTGTCGTGATTGCGGTAATCGTTGACGAACACGCCATCTTGGAGCGAGCTCGGTCTCGCATAGTCGGGCGGCTGTTCCGAAACGGGCGGCACAAGACGGGCCATCGCGGTGGTGCATGGCGTTGAGTTTTTGGTGACCTGGAACTTCCGTCATATTGCGAATGCCGTGTCCAGGCTGCGTATCGAGTCAGTCTGCCGTCGAGCCGGAGTGGAACCCCCCGTGCTTTGCACTCCTGAAGAACTCGTAGACGTGGAGGTGGAGAGCGATGAACGCTGACCCTATTCTGGCAGAACTGTGGGCAGTGCGAGACCGACTCGCGGCGCGGTTCGACTACGACGTGGACGCGATTTTCCGGCACATCAAGGCCGAAGAAGCCAAGTCGGGCCTGCGCTACGTCGAATGCCCCCCCCGCAAGCTGTCTGCTGCCGAGGACGACGTCGGTGAGCGTCGTGCGCGCGACGACTGAACGGGTGGTGCTTGGTCCGCCAGCGCGGGCCGTCGATTACCGAAGCGCTGATGCGGCCGCGGCCGTCCAGCCGCAGCCTCCCACGACCGATCTTCCCGTCCCGGTCGGCCGGTGACGGGAGCGCTGGCGGGCGACACGGCACGCTGGCGCTCCCACGGTTCCGGACCGGCAAAGCCGGCGCCGGCCGTCACGCCCGCTGCCGAATCGGCACGAGCACCGCCGCCCAGTAGACCGGCACGCCGGTCGGGTTCTTCCAGGCGTGGTTCGTGTTGCGTTGGATCACGACGTCGCCCGGATGCAGCGTCGTCTCCTCCTTGTCGAGCATGAGGACCAGCTCGCCGCCCAGCAGGACGTTCATGTCGACCGTCTCCGTGCGATGCCACCTGGGGGGCGAGTCGGCCGTGGTCGGCGGGAGCGCCACGAAGTGGAAGTTGGCGCCCCCGAGGTCCGGCTCGAGCCGCGGCGAATCGGTCGGATACAGCGTCCGCGGCAGGGGTTCCGGGCCGGGCCCGAACGCATCGTCGCCCGTGGTGCTGAACAGATTGGGGAACGCGGCGTCGGTCGTGATCCGCTCGTCGCGGACGATGTACGACCGGCCCTCGGCGTCGTGGCCCGTGACGACCACGCGCATCCCCTGGGGCAGCGCAACGCCGGGCATCCCGCCGGGCGCCTGCGCGGCGGCGCCGGCCGCGAGGTCGGCCCGGGCACCGAGCAGGGCGCCCGCCGTCGCGGCGCCGAACGTGCGTGCGAGCAGCGTGCGCCGGTCGAGCACGTGCGGCGGCCGCAGGGGAGCGTTGCGCGGGTCGGTGTTGCTGGTCATGGCAGTCTCCTCGGTTTCGAAGGGGCAGGGAACGAGCTACCGGCCGCCGCCGATCGGCAGGGCGGTCGTGTACTTGACCTGCTTGAGGGCGAAGCTCGACTTGATGCTCGCGACGCCCTCGAGGCGCGTCAGCTTGTCGCGCAGGAAGTGCTCGTACGCGTCGACGTCCGGGACGGCGACGCGCAGCAGGTAGTCCGCGTCGCCGGTCATCAGGTTGCACTCGAGGACCTCCGGCCATTCGCGGATCGCGCGCTCGAGGATGTCGAGCCGGTCCTTCACCTGCAGATCGAGGCGGATCTCGATGAACACGGTCACCGCGCGGTCGACGGCGCGCGAGTCCACGAGCGCCACGTAGTCGCGGATGATGCCGGCCTCCTCCAGCGCCCGGATGCGGCGGAGGCACGGCGCGGGCGAGAGGCCGACCCGCTCGGCCAGCCGTGCGTTCGACATGCGCGCGTTGCGCTGGAGGTGGGTCAGGATCTGCAGGTCTATCGCGTCGAGAGTATGCGGCGCAGTGGGCGGCATGTGCGCAACAATATTGCGTGAACAGCCGAATGTGCGAGCTAACTCGCAACGACCGTACGCATGTCATCGACTAGAATAGGCCGCCTGGACCGAGCGACGCAACATCGGAGTCTTCCATGGCTATCCCCGCCAGTCCGTTGTCGTCGGCCGCGCCCGGCGCCGGGCAGGACCTGAAGCGACGGTGCCTGACCGCGCTCGAGCGGAAGGTGCTGTGGCTCAGCGTCTGGATGATCCACCACGCGAACCACGTCCGGGCGAAGCGCGACGGCCTGAAGGTTGGTGGTCATCAGGCCTCGTGCGCCTCGATGGTCACCCTGATGACGGCGCTCTACTTCGATGTCCTGCGCCCGCGGGACCGGGTGGCCGTGAAGCCGCACGGCAGCCCGGTATTCCATGCCATCCAGTACCTCCTCGGCCGCCAGAGCCGCGAGCAACTGGAACACTTTCGCGCGTTCGGCGGGGCGCAGTCGTACCCCTCCCGCACGAAGGACCGCGACGACGTGGACATCTCGACCGGATCGGTCGGCATGGGCGTCGCCATGACCAGCTTCGCCGCGCTCGCCCAGGAGTATCTGCGGAAGAAGCAGATTACGAGCGACCGCGAGCCGCCGGGCCGGATGATTGCAGTGGCGGGCGACGCGGAGTTCGACGAGGGCAACGTCTTCGAGGCGCTGCTCGAGGCGTGGAAGCACCAGGTCACCAACGTCTGGTGGATCATCGACTACAACCGCCAGAGCCTCGACGCCATCGTCGCCGACCGCTTCTTCAACCGTCTGGACACCGTGTTCAGGACGATGGAGTGGCGGGTCATCACCCTCAAGTACGGCAAGCGCCTGCAGGCGGCATTCGGCCGGCGCGGCGGCGATGCCCTGCGGGCCTGGATCGACGACTGCCCCAATCCGGTGTACTCCGCGCTGACCTTTCAGGGCGGCGCGGCCTGGCGGACGCGGCTCGAGCGCGACCTCGGCGACACCGCCGGCATTCGCGAGCTGCTCGACGAGCACGACAACGCGGCGCTGGCGGCGCTGATGACGAATCTGGCCGGGCACGACATCGACAGCGTCCTGGAGGGGTTCGGCGAGGCGGCGGAGGACGAGCGCCCCGCCTGTCTCATCGCATACACGATCAAGGGCTTCGGGCTGCCCTTCGCGGGTCACAAGGACAACCACGCCGGGATGATGACGCCCGAGCAGATTGCCGCGCTCCGGGACGGGATGGGCGTTGCCGAGGGCGAGGAGTGGGAGCCGCTGGCCGGCTGCGATCTGCCGGCCGGCGCGATCGACGAGTTCCTCGCCGCGGTGCCCTTCAATCGGCCGGCCGAGCGCCGGCATCGGGCGCCGCGCGTGCCGGTGCCCGCGGCGCTGGCCCCGGCGGTCGCCGGCCGCCAGTCGACGCAGGAGGGATTCGGCCGCCTGCTGGCCGACGTCGCACGCCGGCACCCGGCGCTCGCGGACCGGATCGTCACGACGTCGCCCGACGTCACGGTGTCCACCAACCTGGGCGGTTGGGTCAACCGGCGCGGGGTCTTCGCGCCGTCCCGGCAGCCGGACGCGTTCCGCCAGGAGCGCACGCTCTCGGCCCAGGACTGGACGATGGGGCCCGCCGGGCAGCACATGGAGCTCGGGATCGCCGAGAACAACCTGTTCATCCTGCTCGCGGCGCTGGGGCTGGCCGGGCCGCTGTTCGGGGCGCGGCTGCTCCCCGTCGGCACGCTGTACGATCCGTTCATCAGCCGCGGACTCGACGCGCTCAACTACGCCTGCTACCAGGATGCGCGGTTTCTCCTGGTCGCGACGCCGTCGGGGTTGAGTCTCGCGCCCGAGGGCGGCGCGCACCAGTCGGTGCTCACGCCCCTGATCGGGATCGGGCAGCCCGGGCTGACGATGTTCGAGCCGACCTACGTGGACGAGCTCGCGGAGATTCTCCGCTGGAGCTTCGACTACATGCAGGCCGACGACGGCGGGGCGGTCTACGTGCGGCTCTCCACCCGCCCGATCGATCAGCCGCAGCGCGAGCTCTCGCCGGCGCTGCGGTCCGGCATCATCGAGGGCGGCTACTGGCTGATTCCACCGGCCGCGGGGGCCGAGCTGGCCATCGCGGCGTCCGGCGCCGTCGTGCCCGAGGCGCTCGAGGCGCACGGCCGGCTCGCCGAGGACGTGCCCGGGGCGGGCCTGCTGGTCGTCACGTCGGCGCCGCGGCTCCAGCAGGCGTGGAGACGGCGCCTGCGCGGCGCCGCGGACGGGGCGCCGTCCCACGTCGAGACGCTGCTCCGGCCCCTGTCGCCCGACGCCGGTCTGGTGACCGTGCTGGACGCCCATCCGGCGACGCTGGCGTGGCTGGGGTCCGTGGCACGGCACCGGGTGCTGCCGCTGGGCGTCGAGCGGTTCGGACAGTCCGGCGACATTCCCGACCTGTATCGCGCCTACGGTCTCGACGCCGACGCGATCCTGGACGCGGCCGCGCGGATCGCCGTGCGCCGCGTGATGTGAGGTCACTGCCCATGCCTGTCGAGCTCCGGCTGCCCCAGCTCGCGGAGACCGCCGCGCCGGCGAAGCTGGCCGTGTGGCTCAAGCAGGAGGGCGAGGCGGTCGCGGCCGGCGAGCCGGTCGTCGAGGTCGAGACCGACAAGACCAACGTCGAGATCGAAGCGCCGGCCAGCGGCGTCCTCAGCAAGATCCATGTCGCGGCCGGGACGGAGGGGCTGGAGGCGGGCGCGCTGCTCGCCGTCATCGCGGCCGACGGCGATGGGACGGTGCCGGCGGGCGACGCCGTCGTGGGGGGCGCTGACGGGGCGGTCCCGGCCGAGGCTGCGGCCCGGTCCGGCCCGACGCCGGTGCCGGCGCCCGGCGCCGCGGGGTCGGACGATCCCGAGCCTGGACCGGCGGCGGGGTCCGCCGTGGGTGCGGCGCCTGCCGCGACGCCCCTCGCCCGGCGGATGGCGGCCGCGGCGGGGCTGGACCTCGGCACGGTGCCGGGGACGGGGCGCGGCGGCCGTATCGGCAAGACCGACGTGGAGCGCGCGCTGGCCGCGCAGGCGCCGCAGGCGCCAGCGGCGGCTCCGGCGGCTGTCCCCGCGGTCCCCGAGAGCGTTCCCGACCCTCCACGGGCCGCGCCGCCGCCGGGCTCGCGGGAGGAG
>CAZMWA010000089.1:0-8183 GCA_964569405.1 uncultured Vicinamibacteraceae bacterium
GGTTGGGCATGTACAGCACGCCGTCGTAGACCAGCGGCGTGCCCTGCTGGTTGCCGGCGGTCAGCGCCCGCGACCAGACCATGCGCAGCTCGCCCACGTTGTGGCGGTCGATCTGGTCGAGCGGGCTGTAGCCCCAGCCGTCGAGCGTGCGGCGCCACATGAGCCAGTCGCCCGGGGCGGGGTCCTGCAGCATCGCGTCGGTGACCGGCGTGAACTCGCCCTGCGGCTGCGCCTGCGCCGGGCCGCTGGCGGCCGTCAGCAGCACGGCGGCCGCGAGGACGAGACATCTCGACAGGTAGGGCTGATTTCGCATCCGGGATTCCTCCGGGCGTCATTCTATGCGAAGCCGGCGCGCGGCCGCCGCCGGCCCGGCGTCAGGAGACAGGTCCGCGCCCCGGCCGGGCGGCGGGGTTGTGCGGGTGCGTCGTCCAGTTGGCGTAGGGCGCCACGACCTTGCCGGTGCGGGTGTCGACCGCCCCGACGGGTAGCGGCTCCATCGTGATGCAGTCCTCGACCGGACATACCACGACGCACAGGTTGCAGGCCACGCACTCCGCGTCGACGACCTCGAAGACCCTGCCGTCCCTGATGGCGATGGACTGGTGCGACGTGTCCTCGCAGGCCGCGTAGCAGCGCCCGCACTTGATGCAGAGCTGCTGGTCGATGCGCGCCTTGGCGACGTAGTTGAGGTTCAGGTGCTCCCAGTCGGTGACGTTGCGCGCGGCGCGCCCCTGGAAGTCGGCCAGGCGCTCGAACCCCTTGTCCTCCATCCAGAGCGTCAGCCCCGCGACCATCTCCTCGACGATGCGGAACCCGTAGGTCATGGCCGCGGTGCACACCTGCACGTTGCCGCAGCCGAGCGCGATGTACTCCGCGGCGTCGCGCCAGGTCGTGATGCCGCCGATGCCGGAGAGCGGCAGGCCGGACGTGTCCGGATCGCGGGCGATCTCGGCCACCATGTGCAGCCCGACGGGCTTGATCGCCGGCCCGGCGTAGCCGCCGTGGCTGCCCTTGCCGTCGATCGTGGGCTCGGGGCTGAACGTGTCGAGATTCACCGCGGTAATCGAGTTGAGCGTGTTGATCAGGCTGACGGCGTCGGCGCCTCCCGCCCGGGCCGCGCGGGCCGCGCGGCGCACGTCGGCGACGTTGGGGGTGAGCTTGACGATGACCGGCATGCGGGTGGCGGCCCGCACCCAGCGGGTCACCATCTCCACGTACTCCGGCACCTGGCCCACGGCCGACCCCATGCCGCGCTCGTTCATGCCGTGGGGGCAGCCGAAGTTCAGCTCGACGCCGTCGGCGCCCGTCTCCTCGACGTGCCGCAGGATGCGCTTCCAGGCCTCTTCCTCGCAGGGCACCATGAGCGAGACGACCACCGCCCGATCGGGATAGTCCTGCTTGACGGCCTTGATCTCGCGCAGGTTCAGCTCGAGCGGCCGGTCGGTGATCAGCTCGATGTTGTTGAGTCCCAGCAGGCGCCGGTCCGCGCCCCACACGGCGCCGTAGCGCGGCCCGTTGACGTTGACGAGCGGCGGCCCTTCTTCTCCCAGCGTCTTCCAGACCACGCCGCCCCAGCCCGCCTCGAACCCGCGCCGCACGTTGTACTCCTTGTCGGTCGGCGGGCCCGAGGCCAGCCAGAACGGGTTGGGAGACCGGATGCCCAGGAAGTCGTTCGCGAGCGTCGCCATGTCAGCGGCTCCTTGCCGGCGTTCCGGCCGTCATCCCGTCAGGCTGGCGTGGATGTCCTCGGCGGCGTCGCGGCCCTGCGCGACCGCCGTAACGACCAGGTCGTCGCCGTCGGCCACGCAGTCGCCGCCGGCCCAGACGCCCGGCCGGCTGGTGCGGCCGGCGCCGCGCGTCCGGATCTTCCCGCCGTTGAGCTCCAGGCCGTCCGGCGCGGCGTCGAGCCGTTGCCCGATAGCCTTGAACACCTGGTCGGCCGGCAGCCGGAACGTCTCGCCGGTATCCTCGAAGCCGTCCGGTCGATCCACGGTGCGGATGAATTCGACCTCCCGCACCGCGCCGTCGGCCACCAGCCGCACGGGGCGGGCGTTGGTGACGATGCGCACGCCCTTCGAAGCAGCGAGATCCTGCTCGAACGCCGAGGCGCTCATCCGCTCGCGCCCGCCACGATAGATCAGGGCAACCTCCTCGGCGCCGAGTAGCCTGGCCTGCACGGCGGCGTCGACGGCCGTCATGCCGCCGCCGATGACGACCACCCGCCGGCCCACCGGGAGCGTCGACAGGTCCCGCGTCTGGCGCAGCTCGGCGATGAAGTCGACCGCGTCGCGCACGTTCTCCGCGGCTTCGCCGGCCGTGCCGAGCGCGTTGACGCCGGCGAGGCCGATGCCCAGGAAGACCGCGTCGAAGTCACGCGTCAGCTCGTCCAGCGTGAGCTCGGCCCCCAGGCGCCGGCCCAGCTCCACCGCGATGCCGCCGACGCCGAGCAGCCAGTCGACCTCGCGCGCGGCGAAGTCGTCGACGGTCTTGTAGCTGGCAATCCCGAACTCATTGAGACCGCCCGCCCTGGCGCGCGCGTCGAGGAGCGTGACCGCGTGCCCCTTGAGCGCCAGCCGGTGCGCGCACGCCAGGCCGGCGGGTCCGGCCCCCACGACGGCGATGCGCCGGCCCGTCGGCGCCGCGCGCTCGTAGGGGTGCCCGCCCCGGGCCATCAGCGCGTCGGTGGCGAAGCGCTGCAGCCGGCCGATCTCCACCGGCTGCCCCTCGGCCGCCTCCCGCACGCAGGCCTGCTCGCAGAGCGTCTCGGTGGGGCAGGCCCGCGCGCACATGCCGCCCAGGATGTTCCGGTCGAAGATGGTCTTCGCCGCGGCCCGCGGCGTCCCCGTGGCGATCTGGCGCACGAACAGCGGGATGTCGATGGCGGTGGGGCAGGCGGCGACGCACGGCGCGTCGTGACAGAAGTAGCAGCGATCCGCGGCGACGGCCGCCTCGTGGGCCGTGTAGGGGGGGTGCAGGTCGGCGAAGTTCTCGGCGTAGGCCCGGTCCGGCAGCCGGCCCGCCGCGACGCCGGGCGTCGAGGTCGAGTGCGGCGCCATCAGTCTCCGTCCGCGCCCGGGCTTCCCCCGCCGCCGCCGGCGGCGGGCTGCGCCCGGGAGCCTGCCAGGGGTGCGTGGGCGCCGCCATAGGGGCCGCGCCGGATGAACTGGCCGTCGCCGGGGCGGCCGACATACTTGCCGTTGTCGACGACGACGCGCCCCCGCGAGAGCACGGTCTCGGGGTAGCCGCGCACCCGGAAGCCTTCGTAGGCGCTGTAGTCCACGTTCATGTGGTGGGTCCGCGGGTCGTCGCGGCTGATGGTCAGCTCGCGCTCGGGATCGAAGATGACGATGTCCGCGTCCGACCCGACCGCGATCGTCCCCTTGCGCGGGAACATCCCGAAGATCCGTGCCGGCGTCGTCGACGTCAGGTCCACGAACCGGTTGAGGTCGATCCGGCCGGCATTGACGCCGTGGTGGAAGATGAGGCTCATGCGGTTCTCGACGCCCGGCCCGCCGTTCGGGATGCGGCTGAAGTCGCCGCGGCCGAGCTCCTTCTGCTCGCGCAGGCAGAAGGGGCAGTGGTCGGTGGAGATTACGTCGAGCGCCCTGCTGCGGAGGCCGCGCCACAGCTCCTCCTGGTTCCACTTCTCGCGCAGCGGCGGCGTCATGACGTACTTGGCGCCCCCGAAGCCGGGCTCGTCGTAGGCCTCGATGTCGAGGAGCAGGTACTGCGGGCACGTCTCGGCATGCGCCATCACGCCCCGCGCCTGCGCCCGGCGCAGCTCGGCGAGCGCGTCGCGGCAGCTCAGGTGCACGATGTAGACGGGCGCCCGGGCCACCTCGGCGATCGCCAGCGCGCGGTGCGCGCCCTCCGCCTCGAGGCGCGTGGGTCGGGTCAGCGCGTGATGCTTCGGCTCGACGTGTCCCGCGGCCAGCGCGGCCTTGACCAGCTCGTCGATGACGACGCCGTTCTCCGCGTGCATGCAGACGAGCGTGCCGTCCTCGCCCGCCTTGCGCATGGCCCGGAAGATGGTGGCGTCGTCCCGTCCGCAAGCAGGACGCCGGGATAGGCCATGAACAGCTTGTAGCTGGTCACGCCCTCGTCCGCGAGCCGTCGCAGCTCCGGCACCCGCCGGTTGGGCAGGTCCGTGACGATCATGTGGAACGCGTAGTCGATGGCCGCCGTGCCGGCGGCCTTGGCGTGCCACGCGTCGAGGCCCTCCAGGGTGGACGCGCCGCGGCTCTGGTGAACGAAGTCGACGATGTTCGTCGTGCCCCCGAACGCCGCAGCGCGCGTGCCGGTCTCGAAGGTATCCGACGACTCGGTGCCGCCGAACGGCATCTCCATGTGGGTGTGCGGGTCGACGCCGCCGGGCAGCACGAGGCGGTCCGCGGCGTCTATGATGCGGTCCGCCGGCGGGGTCAGATCGCGCCCGATCAACGCCACGGTCTCGCCCTCGACGAAGATGTCGGCGCGATAGTCGTCGGCCGCGGTCACGATGCGGCCGTTCCTGATCAGTACGCTCATCCGGTCTCCCGGCTGCCTCGCTTCGCGCGCCCCGGCGGAATGGACACGAGTTTACGGTATCCGTCGCCCCCGGCGGCGGGAGTCCCAGGACGGTTGACGGGCGGCCAGGCTGGTATTACGGTATTACCAACATGCCGACCATTTCCTTCAAGGTGAGCGAGGCGGAGGCCCGCCTGATCCGCTCGCGGGCCGCCAGGGAAGGGGTCAGCGTGTCGGAATACCTCCGGCGCCGGGCCAACGTCGCGATGGCCGCGCCCGCGCCGCCGCGGCTGGTCCGCTGCCCGCGTACCGGCGCGCTGATCTTTGGCGCGCTCGACGACCAGGCGCCGCTCGACACGGCCACGGTGCGCGAGCTGCTCTCGGACTTTCCGTGAAGTACCTCCTGGACGTCAACGTGCTCGTCGCGTGGGGCTGGTCCGATCACGTCGACCACGAGCGGACGGTCGCCTGGATCGCCGCGACCTGCCTGGAGGGGCGTGCGGTATTGCTCACGTCCGCCATTCCGCAGCTCGGTTTCGTGCGGGTGTCGGTTCAGCGCACCCGGGGGCGCGTGACGGTGCAGGGGGCGGGGCGCACGCTTGCGGGCATGCTGAGCATGCTCGGCGCGCACCACGTCTTCCTTCCGGACGACCAGCCGGCCGCCGAGTTTCCCGCATGGTGCGGCAGCCCTTCCCGGACCACCGATGCCCACCTCGTCGCGCTGGCGCAGGCGCACGGCGCGCGACTCGCCACCCTCGACACGGGCATTCCCGGCGCCTTCGTCCTGCCCGCTGTCGCCGGGACGGGTTGAGACGGCGGCCGGCCCGCGGCGGGGGTTCCGCCGTCCGCCGGCGTTCGCCGCGCCGCGGGGCGTACAATAGGAGCGCACTTCGCATCCACGGAGGGAGGCCCCCAAATGCCAGCTCGATGTGTCGCCGTCGCCGCCGTCGTTGCGCTCGTGTGTCTGGCGCCGCTCCCGGCCGCCGGGCAGGCTCTGCCGCGGACGCCGTGGGGCGACCCCGATCTGCAGGGCGTCTGGACCGGCTCCACGCTCACGCCCCTCGAGCGCCCCGCGGACCGTGCCGGGCAGGAGTTCCTGACCGAAGAGGAGGCGGCGGAGCTGGAGCAGCGCGCCGACCGGAACCGGTTCGTCGAGCGCGTGCCGCGCGAGGGCGATCCGGGCACCTACAACCAGATCTGGTTCGATCCGGGCACCCGCGTCATCCCCGACCGGCGCACCGCGCTGATCATCGATCCGCCCGACGGGCGGGTTCCCTACACCGCCGCGATGGCGGAGCGCGAGCGGCTGCAGCGCGAGTACCGCGTGCACGGCGCGCGCAACACGTGGGTGGACGTCGACACCGGCGAGCGCTGCATGACCGACGGCGTGCCGATGTTCTGGCTGGGCTACAACCCGAACCACCAGATCCTGCAGGCGCCCGGGTACGTGGTCATCGTGCACGAGATGTTCCGCGATCGGCGCATCATTCCGCTCGACGGCCGGTCGCACGGGATCGAGCAGTGGAACGGCGACATGCGCGGACGCTGGGAGGGCGACACGCTGGTCGTCGAGTCGACGCGGTTCGTCGACGGGACGGCCGAGCGCTGGGCCGCCACGTGGCGCATGCCGACGACCACGATGCAGCTCGTCGAGCGCTTCACCCGCGTCGACGACAACACGCTGGAGTACGAGTTCACGCTGACCGACCCGGCCAAGTTCACGCGCCCCTGGAGCGTGCGCATGCCGCTGACCACCAATCAGGCGGCGCGCGGCGTGACGGAGGGCCCGCTCTACGAGTACGCCTGTCACGAGGGCAACTACAGCATCGTCAACGTCCTCGCCGGCGCGCGGGCCGAGGAGCAGGCCCCGGCCGCCGGCTCACGGTAGGCGTGGTCCCGCTCTTCAGCGACACCGAGACGCGGCCCACGGCCGGCATGCGCGCGGCCATCGCGGCCGCGGAAGTCGGCGACGAGCAGAAGGGCGAGGATCCGACCGTCACCCGGCTGCAGGCGCGGGTGGCGGAGCTGCTCGGCAAGGAGGCGGCACTGTGGCTGCCCACCGGCACCATGTGCAACCTGGTGGCCGTCAAGGTGCACACCCGGCCGGGGGACGCGCTCGTCGCCGACGGCATGGCGCACGTCATCCGCGCCGAGTCGGGCGGGGCGGCGCTCTGTTCCGGCGTGCTCGTCGAGCCGATTCGGACCGCGCGCGGCATCTTCACGCCGGCCGAGCTGGCGGCCGCCGTGGACCGGGTGACCGCCGTGCCCGTGCCGTACGGCCAGCCCGTGGGCGTGGTCTGCGTCGAGCAGACCCACAACTTCGGCGGCGGCGCGGTCTGGCCGCTGGACGCGCTGCGCGCCGTCGCGGCGTGCGCGCACGAGCGCGGCGTGCCGGTCCACATGGACGGCGCGCGGCTGCTCAACGCCTGCGCGGCGTCCGGCGTCGCCGCCGCCGACTTCGCGGCCGCGGTCGACAGCCTCTGGATCGATTTCACCAAGGGGCTGGGGGCCCCGATCGGCGCCGTCCTCGCGGGCACGAGCGGATTCGTCGCGGAGGCCCGGCGCTACAAGCAGCTCTTCGGCGGCGCCATGCGCCAGGCAGGCATCGCGGCCGCCGGGTGCCTGTACGCGCTCGACCACCACGTCGACCGGCTGGCCGAGGATCACGAGCACGCCCGCCTGCTGGCCGCCGGCCTCGCCGCGACGGAAGGCATTCACGTCCGCACGCCCGAGCCGGAGACGAACATGGTCTTCTTCGACGTCCGCGGCCCGGGCATCGGCAACGCGGAGTTCCTGAGCCGGCTGCTCGCGCGGGGCGTCCGCATGGGCGCCGCCGGCGGCGCGATCCGCGCCGTCACGCACCTGGACGTGACCCGCGCGGACATCGAGACGGCGGTAGCAGCCGTGCGCCGGGTCCAGAATGCTCCTGGCCGATGACGGTGATCCGTGGCGTTCGGTCCCAAGCCACGCGTCCAGCCATGAGGCCCGGTCTTGTCCGAAGAGTGCGTCTGTCGACTGCCCGGTCATGCCGGACCGGCTGGTGGACTCGGATTCGCGCGTGGTGGCGGGCTCCCGCCGGAGGTCGTCGTGAAGCCACCGGACGTGATCACCTTGACCCCGGGGGTTCGTCGAGCGCGACGGGCATCAAACCCGTGGACTGAACGACCGTGGCGGCCGCATCGGAAGAGAGAAACTCGACGAGCTTCCGGGCCGCTTCGGGATTTTCCATGTGCTCCGTCATGACGACGAGCACCGTCGCCACCTGTTGCAGCTCATCGGGCAACAGACCGGCCAACTCCGCGCCCTCGATGGGCAGGATCTCGCTCATCGCCTGAAAGCCGATCTCCGCCTCTCCACGTGCCACGACACTCGCGACCCGCTCGGTTACGACGCGTGTCGTCTTTGGCTGAATCTCTTCCCAGATCCCGAGCTCGGGCCATGCCACGGTCGACAGGTACGTGCCGCTGACGCTAGCCGAATAGGCGATGGACTCCGCGGCCCGCAACGTCTCGATACCAGGAGCACCGCCAGGAAGAACAAGACGGACACGGATGACTGTTTCATTGCGTGCTGGGCTACCGCCCGGTGCCGAGGGGTCCGATGTGCTGGTTCTGGTCCGCGAACTCGAGGTGGATCGAGACGCGAGGTGCGTCGCCGACGTTCGCCGTCGTGTGCCC
>CAZMWA010000090.1:0-6627 GCA_964569405.1 uncultured Vicinamibacteraceae bacterium
CTCCCCCGCCCCGGCCGCGCGGCGGGCCTCCTCGATGTCCGCCGCGTCGCCGATCGGCACCCCCTCGCCGACCATCAGGGTCCGCTCGCCCGGCACGGCGCCGTTCGCCTCCAGCAGGTACGCCACCAGGTCGATGTAGGCCTGATCGCTGAGCACGCCCGCCTGCCCCGGGGGCATCTCGTCGCGCAGGTAGGCGAACAGCCCGTCAGTCGTCTCGCCCGCCCAACTGTTCAGGAACTCCACGCCCGACAGCGGCGGCGCGTGCACCATCCCCTCCAGGTTGGGCCCGTGACAGTCGCCGCACTGGACGCCGTAGACCGACCAGCCGCTGGATGCCTGATCCGTGGTGAAGGCCCCATCGGCCTGCGCCGCCGCGACGGTGACGCCCGGTCCGGCGGTCAGGCCGCCCGCCGCGATCAGTCCGGCAGCGGCCAACCTGGCCGCCCGTGCCGCAAGACTCGTTTCCCGCCGATGCGATCCGCCGCTGCCGACGCGAGTTCCCTTCGCCATGATGCGCACTCCTCGGTTCCGTCGGACGGCGCCAGTTGCCGCGTGGCCGCCCGTCCCGCCCTTATACCACCAACGCGGCGGCGGCGCGACCCCGCTCCGCGCCCGCGGGACCGACCGGGCCTCTCCGGGCGGGCTCAATTCAACAACTCGAACAGGTGGCTGTACTTCACCGTCAGGCTGCGCCCGGCGCCGGCCGGCCGGAACCGATCGAAGCCCTCGATGTCGTCGTACACGATGAAGAGCCCGGTGTTGGCGTCCGACAGCACGGCGAAGCGCACGTTGGAGGACCACAGCCGCGCGCGGTCGTTGTACTGCACCAGCGCCTGCACGAACACCCGGGTCGTGAACGAGTAGTTGAGCCGCAGCCGGGCCAGGTTCGTCGCGAACGCGCCGCCGGGCAGCGCGAGGTCGTTGCGCTCCCAGGCCACCTGTGTGTTGAAGCGCTCGCCGAGACGCAGGCTCAGCCGCGGGCTCAGCGTCGTCCGCCGGCCGCCGAACAGCCCGCCGAGCACCGAGAAGAACTGGAAGCTGAGGGGGGCGCCCTCGTCGGTCCGGAACCGCAACTGGGCCTCGGCATGGTCGTAGCGCGCGGCCGGCACGAGCACCCCGGGGAAGATCTCGAACGGCTCGAGCACCCCTTCGGTCGTCAGGTTCAGCGCGGTGCTCGCCCAGAACCCGTTGCGCCACTCCATCGTGTTGTCCAGGTGCACCCACTCCGACTCGGTCCGGCCGGTGTCGAAATCGCGGATGATGAAGAAGGCGGCGTGCGGGGTCCACTCGTGGAAGCCGATCGCGTTGTCGGGACGGAACGCCGTGCGGAAGGCGCCGTCGACCCGGCGGTAGCCGCGCCGGGCGTAGAAGCCCGCCTCGGGGTTGAACCCCGGGGCGACCTCGGTGAATCCGCCGCCGTAGCGGTAGCGCTCGGACTCGTAGCTGGCGGCGAGGTTGTACGCGTGGGTGTCGCCGCCCACCCCGGGCGTATCGGTCGCGGCCGCGAACCCCGACATCGTCACGGCCTCCCCGATGCCCCAGCGCCCGTCCGCGGCGTAGGTCCGGTTGACGTCGCCGGCGCGGGCGAGCTCCCCGGTGGCGCGGCGCTCGACCACCATCGCCCCCAGGTTGGACCGGTTCGGCAGGTCCTGCCGGACGCGGGCCACCGTGTAGTTGTTCGACGGCGTCCCGCTCGCGGCGACCGGCGCGGTCCGCATGCTCAGCACGCCGATGTTGGTGCCGGCCCCGACCCTGCCGGTCAGGCGCCCGCCGCCCCGGATGGGAATCCGCGACCCGTCGTCCCCAATCCCGATGCGGCGGCTGAAGAACAGCTCGAGCTCGCCCGGCTGCCCCACCGAGAACAGCCCGGCGTTCTCCAGGAAGAACGGCCGCTTCTCGGGGAAGAACAGGTTGAAGCGGTCGAGGTTGATCTGCTGCTCGTCCACCTCGACCTGCGCGAAGTCGGTGTTGTAGGTCAGGTCGAGCGTGAGACCCGGGGTCACGCTGTACTTCAGGTCGGCGCCCGCGTCCCCGAGCAGCGTGGCGCGGCTGTCCGCATCGCGCCGCAGCGCCTGGCCCAGCACGTACGGGTTCAGTTGGAGGTTGCGCGGCGGCGGCGCCTCCAGCTCCCGCAGCTCGCCCGCCAGCGACAGGCGGTTCAGGTTGAACTGGCGCGGCAACGGCGCCCAGTACGACTCCTCGTTCCGATGCTGGATGTTGCGCTGGAAGTTGAGCCCCCACGTCCGGGCGGCGCCCGCCGCGTAGCGCAGCGTGCTGAAGGGGATGGCGAACTCGGCGGTCCAGCCGATGTCGCTGACCTGCGCCGCCACCTGCCAGACGCCGTCCCAGTTCAGGTTGAAGCCGCCGCCCGAGCCGCGCTGCTGCTCGCTCCCGGACCGTACCACCAGGCCGCCGCCGATGCCGCCGCTGCCCTCCCCCTCGTTGGTGAGCTGCCCGTCGTACTCGAGGCCGGCGGGGTTGGTGCCGAACACGAACCCGTTCTGCTGGTCCCGGTAGGTGTCGAGCACGATCCGGATGCTGTCGGTCTCGGCGAGCGACGCGTCGCGGCGCGCGTCCGAGACGATGATCGTCGCCGGGTCCCGCACGTAGCAGATCACGCCGAAGTAGAGCGCGTCGTCCGTGTAGACGATGCGCACCTCGGTGCGCTCCGACGCCGGCTCGCCCTCGTCCGGGGTGTTCTGGCGAAAGCCGGTCGCGACGCCCGCAGTCGTCCAGACCGCCTCGCCGAGCACGGCCCCGTCGATCACCGGACCGCGCTCGACACGCCGGGCGCGCACGACCGGGCGCCCCGGCGCGTCGGCCGCCGCCGCGGGAGGCGTTTGTCCGGCCGGCGCCGGCGGCTGGGCGCGGGCGGGGATGGCCGTCAGACCCGACGCGGCCAGCGCGACGCACAGGACTGCCGGGCCGGGATGCAAGGCCACTGCCGCGCCAGGTCCGCGGGGCTACGGCTCGTCGGGCAGCGGGCCGAAGGCGGGCGGCGGCGCCCGGTGCCGGGTCGCGGCCTCGTAGGCGGACGCCGCCTTCAGCACCGCGGCCTCGTCGCCCGGACCGGCCCAGAACATCAGGCCGATCGGCAGCGGCGTTTCCAGCAGCGACCGCTCGTAGCCGGGGACGGCGTCGTAGCGGTCGCCGGCGGCGTTCAGGACGAACCTGGGCTCGTAGACGACCGCGTTGAACCCGGCCGGGACGACGATCTCGGGCACGCCGATGAGCGCCGTGACGGCCTGGGTGGCCCCCGCCGCGCTACGGCCGTTGACGGTGGGCTCGCTGGGTCCGCCGACCTTCTGGTGCGGCAGCGTGTTCTCGGGATTCACCAGCACGTCGATCCGGTTCTCCCGCAGCACCTTCCCGAGCACGAGCTGCAGCACCGCGCGCATCTGCGTCCGCTCGGTGTTGCCGGCCGAGCGGACGTCGTCCAGCACGGCCCAGTTCGCCGAGCCCGCCTCGGCCGCGGCGGAGAAGTAGCTGGCGGCGGCGTCCAGGCTTGCCATGTCGGCGACGCGCGCGTCGCCCCGCCGGGCCAGGTACTGATCGATGTGGAAGGCGAAGCTGCGGGTCGGGGGCGAGAGCGTCACGCGGCGCAGATTCAGCCTGGGCGAGAGCGGCGCGTTGCCCTCGGCGAGCTGCACCAGGTAGCGCTTCGACGTCACGTCGTGGCCCGGCACGGCGAACTCCAGGCGGCCGGCGGCGGTCGTGCGGGAGAAGTACTCCGGCATGTGGATCGGCAGGACCTCGGCCAGCGCGTCCTGGAACGTGTACGTCATGTCGGGCACGGCGGGGTCGCCGGGATGGAGCGGATCGACGGACTCGACCAGGCTCGCCCCGAGCCGGTCCCGGAGGACGCTCTTGATCTCGGTGTCGATGCGATCGCTGATGGCCGCGTCGTTCAGCGTGTGCTTGACCATGTACTCGCGGACGATACCGATGCGCATGCCCGCCAGCGGCCGCCCGCCCCCGCCGCCCGGCGCGTCCTCGACGACGAGGCCGGCGTAGGGCTCGCCGGACACCAGCGCCTCCGGCACCGCCGTGTAGATGTCCCGCGGATCGAAGCGGCCGAGCTCCGGGTCGGCGAGGGCGTCCAGAACCAGCGCCGCATCCCGGACCGTGCGGCAGTTGATGCCCGCCCGGTCGACCAGCGGATTCGATCCGACCGCTCCGCCGTACGGGATGAGGCCCTTCGTCGTCAGGAGGCTGACCACCCCGTTGCGCGACGCCGGCCCCTTGCAGGATCCCCCGGTCTGCTCGCAGAAGGCGCAGGTGACGAGGTTCGCCGCCACCGCGACCCCCGACCCGGAGCTCGAGCCGCGGGGCGAGCGCTCGGTGTCGTACGGGTTGCAGGCCTGGCCGCCCCACGTGCTCCGCTCCGCGTAGCCCAGGTAGCGCGCGGCCGGGGCGGCCGGCCCGCCGGGGTCCCCGATGCCGCCGTTGAACTCCGTGGCGTTGGCCTTGGCGTAGATGATGGCGCCCTTCGCCCGCAGCCGGTCGACGATGGTGGCGTCGGTGGGGGGCGCGTCCATGGCGAAGTCGATGTCCGCCGCCGTCGTGGTCCGCATGTCCGCCGTGTCGTAGACGTCCTTGAACGCCAGCGGGACGCAGTACATCGGCAGCCGGGCGAGATCGGGATCGGCGCCGTGGCGCGCGTCCAGCTCCACCGCCCGCTCCAGGGCGTCCGGGAGCTGCCGGAACGCCTCGCAGGCCGCGGGACAGTCCGCCGGCAGCTCACCCGTCGACGGATGCGCGTCGCAGCCGGCCCGGCAGGTCACGGAGCGCTCGCCGCGCAGGTTGAGCGTGCTGAGGGCGTTGACCTGGCCGGCGTCCGGCACGCCGACCACCATGCCGAACTGCGCCTGCACGGCCGGGTCGGAAACCGTGGGCGCCATGCGTCCCAGGTCCAGGGGGATGCCGGCGTACCGGTTCACGTCCGGCAGCACGCTGGAGACCGGCACGGTGGCCGTGGGAAAGCGGACCGCCGCGCCGGCGCGCACCGGCCCGCTCGCCGGCGCGACGGGCGCCCCGTCGCGCGTGACCAGTTGCGTGCAGGCGCCGTTGTAGGCGCGGGCGCGGTCGACGTAGGCCTGCACCAGGGCGCGGCAACTGACCTGGCCGTCGCGGATGGCCTCATGGATCCCCTCGATGGTCGCCTCCTCGAGGCGGAACCGGTCGGACTGCGCGGCGGCAGGCTGCGTGGCGACGAGCAGCCCGATCGCCACGCTCGCCGCCGTGAGCGCCCCGGTCAGCCGTCGCAAGCGCGTTCGAGTCGTTGTCAGTCCCGTCAACGCCAACCTCCCCGACGAGAATCCGAGCTTCCGACCGATTCTAGTCGCCGGGCGCGAGATTTTCCCGGCGCCTTGACACCCGCTCGAAAAAATGCGCTGCTATTCGTGTACCTGCTGCTCGAGACTGTGGCAGGGCGTCCGCGGAGGAGCGAGTCATGGTCGACAACCCACCCGCCGGCAACCAGCGCATCATCCCTTACCTGGCCTACGCCGACGCCCCCGCCGCCGTCGAATTCCTCTGCAAGGCCTACGGCTTCGAGGCCGGCGTGCAGATGGAGATGGGCGACGGCGTGCTGGGGCACGCCGAGCTCCATCTCGGCGACAACGTCGTGTTCCTCTCCACCGCGTTTGCCGAGATGGGCCACGCGAGCCCCAGGGACCTCAAGGCCGTGCATGCACAGGTCATGATCTACGTCGACGACGTCGACGCGCACTACGAGCACGCGAAGGCGGCGGGCGCCGAAATCGCCGAGGAGATCGCCGATCAGTTCTACGGCGACCGCAACTACCGCACCGTCGACCCCGAGGGCCACCACTGGATCTTCACGCAGCACATGCGCGACGTCTCACCCGAGGAGCTCAAGGCGGCGGCTGCCGGGGCAGCCGGTCAGTAGGCAGGGGGCTCGGGGCGCCTGAACTCAGCGCGGGGCGGCCTCGAAAACCCAGGCGTCGCCGGCTTCCACCGCCGCCCGCGTGACCTGCGACGGATACTTGTCCGCGATGGCGCGGCCGATGCCGTCGAGAATCGCACCCGACTCGATGCGCACGAGCTGCCGCTCGTAGCGCTTGCCGGCGATGCGGAGCACGGCGCGGCCGTCCCGCTCCGCCTGGGCCGGCCAGCGCTTCCACAGGCGCCCGACCGCGGTGCCCATGTAGCCGGACCAGACGTAGAGCCGGCCGTCGTGCTCGGCGGCCCAGATGCGGCGCGACGTGGGCGGGTCGAGCAGTTGCAGCTCGATGGTTTCGATATTCCGGACGAAGCGCCAGTCCGGTTCCGGGCCGGCGTGCATCTCTCCCGCCACCAGCGGGCCGCCCGCGAACAGCCGGTTCGGGCCGTCGGCGAAGCGCTGCTTGGCGGCGGCCGTGACGACGGCCGCCACCGGGATCAGCAGCAGGCAGCCGACGACGACCAGCCCCCGGGTGGCCGCCTGCCTGATTCGGCCGGTCATGGACCGCTACTGCTGCTGCTGAGCCCGGGCCTCCTGGGCCCGCGCGCCCGCGAGCATGTTGTAGAGGCCGTAGTTGCCCTCGTGGCAGGCGTACTCGAACACCAGCTCGCCGCGCTGCATCGGCAGCTCCGCGGTGAACGGCCGCGTGAAGGTCGTCGGGT
>CAZMWA010000091.1:0-5248 GCA_964569405.1 uncultured Vicinamibacteraceae bacterium
GCCTTCGTGACGCCCCGTGTTCGCCGGATCGTAGTGCCCGCCCGCATTCTGCCCCGCCATCCCGCAATCAGGATTCACATGAACGTGGAAGCCGTGGTCGCCGGCCGTCAGGCCGCTCAGATTCGGGGTGAAGCGGGCACCATCGGCTGTGTCCTCGACGAGAACGGAACCGAGCCTCATGCCCGAGTCGGTCGCGTGAATGTCCACCGTCAGCGAGGGCATCTCCGACGGGGTGGTAGGCGATCCGCTGCAGCCAGCGAATCCGACCGCCAACGCGACTGCCGTCGCGCTTCGCATCGCCGCCGCACGTCCGCCGAACCTCTTCATGCGTCCTCCCATCCTGCTCACGGCCCGCCGCCGTTCAGCGCCAGCAACTCGCTCAGAACTTCCTCGTCGGAGATGTTCGGCGACCAACCGTATGCGGCAGCCACGGCTGCGTCAAGGGCTGCATGCGCATCTGGGGCGCATCGATGAGACGCCGTGGACGCTGTAGAGGTTGGTTAGCGTCCGCTTCTCGAGCGCCTTCGCGGCGTCCTCGGAGCGCGTCGAGTTCAAGGCTTCGTGGAACCCCGACACCGGGGCCGGTTCTAGGTGTGCCTCGGCGCGGAGACCGTCGACGCGGAGCAGCGCGGCGACATGCTCCGTGGGCTCATTCAGGGAGACGCTCGTCAAGGCGGTGTAGCTCGCGAAACTGGCTGCGGGCGCCGTTCCGGGAAGCCGAGGATGCCTATCGCAAGGCGATCGAGCACTTGCCGGCCGAGGCCCGCTTCGTTCGAGAGTTGGAGACGATACGAGCGTCTCGGCGATAGTCCCTCCCAGGAGCCTGCGCCGTGGAACGGCGAAGACTCCTGGTGAGGGTTGGTTGGGAAGCAACCGGAGCCGGAGGCGACGATGGCCGGGCTACGGCAGCGCGAGGGCGATCAGCTCGGCCGGCTGGCCGCGGGCGCCGATGGCCAGCGCGATGTACTGCTTGCCGTCGAGCATGTAAGTCATCGGCACGCCGCTCTGGTTCTTGGGCAGCTCGTACTCCCAGATGATGTCGCCCGTCTGCTTGTCGTAGGCGTAGAACATGGGGCCGCCGGCCCAGGTCGGCGTGGCCATCAGGCCCGAGCCCTCGCCCGCGAACAGCAGGCTCCCGGTCACCAGGATGCCGCTGCGCTCGGGCTTGCCCGTCCGCGGGATGTCGAGGCCGCTCAGCGCGGGGTGGTTCGCCACGCAGTCCGGCGTGGGGCCGTTCGGTATCGTCCACAGCAGCTCGCCCGCGTTCAGATCGAGCGCCGTAATCCGGCCCCAGGGCGGCTTGACGAGCGGGAGGCCGAGCGGGCCGATCTCGCCGCAGCCCTGCCGCTGCCGCAGGGCGTCCCGGCCGCGCGGCCGGCCGCCGCCGCCCACGAGGTCCATCGACGTGCGGTCGGGATCGTTGACGAGCCCCGCGATGGTCGGGTTGGTGATCGAGGCCACGTAGAGGATGCCGGTCTCGGCGTCGACCGCGCCGCCCTGCCAGTTTGCGCCGCCGGTCATGTGCGGCAGCATCAGCAGGCCCCGGAGGCCGTCCTGCCCGGCCAGGATCGGCGGCGTGTAGAGCGGCCCCTGCTTGTACTCGCCCCCGATGCGCCGCGCCTCGGCGGCGATCTCGGCCGTGAAGTCGAGGAAGTCCTCCTCCGACACGCCCTGGCGGTCGAAGGCCGGCGGCCGCGTCGGGAACGGCTGGGTGGCGGCCGACTGCTCGCCCGGCACGTCGGACTGCGGGACCGGCCGCTCCTCGATGGGCCACAGCGGCTCGCCGGTGGCGCGATCGAAGACGTACGTGAACGCCTGCTTCGTGATCTGGGCGACCGCCTTGACCACCCGGCCGTTGACGTTGAGATCGATCAGCGTCGGCGCGGTCGGAATGTCGTAGTCCCAGATGCCGTGGTGAATGAATTGGAAGTGCCAGACGCGCTCGCCGGTGCGGGCGTCCAGGCAGACGATGCTCTCGGCGAACAGGTTGTCGCCCGGGCGGTGGCCGCCGTACAGGTCGTTCGTGGGCGTCTCCACCGGCACGTAGACGTAGCCGAGCTCCTCGTCCCCCGACATCGGCGCCCACGCCCCGGTGTTGCCCGTGTAGCGCCACGAGCCGTCCTCCCAGGTGTCGTTGCCGAACTCGCCGGGCTGCGGGATGGTGTGGAAGACCCAGAGCTGCTCGCCGGTGCGTACGTCGAAGCCGCGGACGAACCCGGCCGGGAACTCCCTGGCCGGGGCAACCGCGCGCAGCGCCGCGCCGACGACGACGACGTCGTTGACGACGGTGGCCGGCGAGTTCAGGCCGATCTGCCCGTCCTCGATGGGGGGACGGTCGAGGCCGTCGTACAGGCCGTTGTAGAGATCGACGATGCCGTCCTCGCCAAAGGTCGGAATCGGCTGCCCCGTCTCCCTGTCCAGGGCGACGAGGTGGTAGCCCTGGGTGACGTGGATGATGCGGTCGTCGCCCCGCCCGTCGCTCCAGTGCGCCACGCCGCGGCCGGAGCTGGCGCGCAGCGGCGCCACCTCGCCGCGCCGGCCCTCGTCGTAGCGGAACATCCACAGCGTCTCGCCCGTGGCGGCGTCGATGGCCACCACGTTGCGCCGGCGGCCGGCCGTCGTGTAGAGCACGCCGTCGATCATCAGCGGCGTCGCCTGGAAGTTGAAGTCCAGCCGCGGCCCGAAGTTGTCGGTCTTCCAGCGCCAGGCAATCTCGAGGTCCGCGACGTTGTCCCGGTTGATCTGGTCGAGCGGCGAGTACTTGGTGCTGCCCAGGTCGCCCCCGTAGTAGCGCCACTCGCCGTCCTGCGCGCCCTGCTGCGCCGCGGCGGGCAGCCCGGCCCCGAGGGCCGCGGCGGCGGCGAGCGCGATGCTCGCGACGAACCGACCGGTCTGTCTTGACATTTGCCTCTCCCGTTGCTCGTCAGGCCTGCCATCCGCCACGCGCGCGCGGCGGTCCAGGCGTTCTCCGCGTGAACTCAGAAGGTCGCGATCGGGTTGATCGGCGACCCGGTGCCGCCCCACACGGCCAGCGGCGCGGCCGTCAGCAGGAACTCCCAGCGGTCCTGCTCGGCTGCCGCGTCGCCGAGCGCCTCCAGATCGGCGTTGTCGAACAGGTGGATGCCGAGGTGCACCAGCGCGAAGTCGTGCGCGGCGCCCGGCAGGTCGGACGGCGCGACGCTCAGCGCGCCGTCGCTGCCGAGCAGCGCGACGTCGCGCTCCCGCAGCCACGGAATGACCGACGCGTGCAGGCCGGCCGCGGTCCCGATGCGGCCGATGATGAACGGCCCGAGCACCTCGCGGGCCGCCCAGCGCCCGGTGCGGATGAACACGGCGTCGCCCGGGCCGGCGCGCACGCCGGTCCGCGCTTCCCAGGCCTCCAGGTCCTCGACGTAGATCGGCGTCTCGGGCTCGAGGTACGGCACGCCCTTCAGGCGCGGGATGTCCATGAGGATGCCCCGCGTGAAGATGCCGTTCTTGAGGTTGTGGATGGAGTTCCGCGCGTGCCCCCCGGCTTCCAGCACCGCCGCCTCGTCGGGCACGTAGCCGTTGTACATCCGCCCCGCGTCGTCGTCCACGTGCGCCAGCGCGTCCAGGTGGGTGTGCGCCCAGCCGTGGTAGCGGACGGCGAACGTGTCCGAGCCCACGCCGTGCATCGTGTGCTCGAACGGCCGGGGGTTGTCGACGGCTTCCTCCTTCAGCACGTCCCGCGCCAGCGAGACGCTGACGCCGGCGCGCACGAGCGCCGCTGCCTCGCGGCGCTTCTCGGGCGTGATGAGGTTGATGGTCCCGATCTCGTCGTCGCCTCCCCAGCGCCCCCAGTTGGACAGCTCCGTCTGCCAGCGCTCCAGGTCGGCCTCGGTCACCGCGCGGCCTGCCGCGCCCTCCTGCGCCGGCGCCAACGCACCCGCCGCCAGCACGACGAGCACCGTTGCCGCGACTGCCGTCACTCTCAGCATGGCTGCCTCCCTCCGCGCCCGATCAGGGTACAGAGTTGCCGGCCCGGACACCAGCGCAAGATCGCTGCACTGTTATACGGGGCAGACTCCTACGCGCGATAGCGGGCGACGGCGCCTTCGTCCCAGTCCATGCCGAGGCCCGGGCCGTGGGCGGTGACGCAGCCGTCCACGGGCCGCGGCGGATCGACCAGCACGGCGCCGGCCAGGTCCAGGAACTCCAGGTAGTGCGCCAGCGGGGTGACGGGCAGGACGTGGGCGCTGGCCTCGACGAACAGGTGGCTCGAGACCGGCACGGCAGCGGCCTCGGCCTGCCCCATGGCGCGCAGCCAGCCGGTCACGCCGCCCATCTTCATCAGGTCCGGCATGCACAGGTCGCAGGCGCCGGCCGCGAAGGCATGCGCCATGTCGTGGCCGAACCACCAGTTCTCGCCCGTCTGGACGGGCACGGGCGAGCCGGCGCGGACGCGGGCGTGCCCCGTGAGGTCCTCGGCCGGCACGGGCTCCTCGACCCATTCGAGGTCGAAGCGGGCCAGCGCGCGGATGCGGCGCAGGGCCTCCGGCGCCGTCAGCGACTGGTTGTAGTCGACCATCAGGCGCACGCCGGGCCCGAGCACCTCGCGCACGCCGGCCACGTTCGCCAGGTCCCAGGCCAGATCGGCAACCCCGATCTTGATCTTGACGGCGCGGAAGCCCTGCTCGACGCTGCGCTCCAGGGCGGCCGCGTCCGCGGCGGGATCGACGATGCCGTAGCTGTCGTAGGCGGGGACGGGCGCCGCGCGCCCGCCGAGCAGCTCGACCACCGGCCGCTCCTGCGCGCGCCCCTGCAGGTCCCAGAGCGCCATGTCGAGGCCGGACAGGGCCATGCCCACGAGCCCCTGGCGCCCCATCAGGCGGAAGCGCGCGGCCAGATCGTCGTACAGCGCCGCGGGGACGGCCGGGCGTCCCCGCACCACCTCCTCCAGGTCGTCGAGAAACGCCTTCAACGCGCGCAGCGTGAGGGTGGTGTAACCGAAGACGTAGGCCCGTCCGGTGGGTCCCTCCTCCGAGACGACGTCGACCAGCAGCAATGGCGATACCGGAATGTCGCCCGACGCGGTGCGCAGCGGCCGAGCCAACGGCGCCGCGACGGCGCGCGCGGTCACGGCGCGGATGGTCAGAGCGGATTCCAGCATGACGGTCTCCGTGACGGTCGCCGGCCGGCTTCGCGACGGCCGCAGGGTGGGCCTCGCTACCCCGCGCAGACGATACGCCGGGGGCGAACGGAGGTCAACGCGGGCACCCGATTCCGC
>CAZMWA010000092.1:0-29947 GCA_964569405.1 uncultured Vicinamibacteraceae bacterium
CGTACCGCGACCTCGGGGGCGACTACTTTGACCGCTTCGACAAGCAGCGCGCCTTGAACAACCTCCTGCGACGGGTCCGCCAGCTCGGCTACGACGTCACCCTCACCGCAACCCCTCAACCGACTGGAGTTTCTTCGTAGCTGGATGGGTTACTCGGTGGGGCGCTGGGACGGCGACACGCTGGTCGTCCACAGTGCCGGGTTCAACGACAAGACGTGGGTGAGTCGCTACGGCGTCTCGCACACGGAGGCGCTGCGGGTCACGGAGTGCTACCGGCGTCCCGACTTCGGCCACCTCCTGGTGGAGGTCACCTTCACCGATTCCGGTGCGTTCTCGAAGCCGTGGGGCTTTACGATGACCATGGTACTGGCGGCCGATACGGACATGCTCGAGGCGGTCTGCGAACGGGGCAGCGAAGACTGGCCGGGCAGACACTCGGACGCCGCCGATCGGGCAGTATCCGTGCCGCCCGACGTGCTGGCACGATACGTCGGCGTCTACAGCGGGACATACAGGGGAGACGAGCGAACGTACGAGGTGTCGCTCTCCGGCGGCCAACTGATCGCCACCATCGTCGGCGCCTACGACGCGGTGGGCCTCGGCGCCGCGGGCCTCGAGCAGGGCGTACCGCGGCGGCTGGTGCCGCAATCCCGGACGCTGTTCGAAGGCCTGGGACTCGGCTACCGGTTCATTGTCGACGACGCGGGCGTGGCGACGGACCTCATGGTGATTCACACCTCCGGCGACTACAGATACTCGCGGCAGCGGTGAGCGTCTCGCGGCTCGACGGCAAGGAGGGCGAGATCCGGCGCTTCCTCGACCCGCCGCGCCTATGCCGGCGGGATGGCGGCGCCGTGTGCTACGATTCCGCCGGTCGGTTCCTTCCAGCCCGACCCCGATGGATGCGGCCTCGCAACGAATCGGTGGTGCGTCCCCTCGCTCCCGCGCTGCGCCGTCGCCAAGCGATGCCGCTGGACGGAGGCACCGCCCCACGGAGTCGACCGTTGCGTCCCTTCCTGAAGTGGGCCGGCGGCAAGCGCCAGCTCCTGCCAGCACTGCGCCGCTTCTATCCGACCGGGTTCGAGACCTATCATGAGCCGTTCGTGGGCAGCGGCGCGGTGTTCTTCGACCTCGTCAGTTGCGGCGCCGTCCGACCTCGACGCGTCCGGCTGACCGACGTCAACCCCGACCTCATCGGTTGCTGGCGGCAACTTCGCGACAATTGCGGGGCCGTTATAGCCCACCTGCAAGAGCTCGCCGCCGAACGCCTCGAGGCACCGGAGGACCACTACTATCGCGTTCGGGACCAGTTCAATCCGGCACGGGCCGCGATGCTCAACGGCGGCCGGCCGCAGGCCGAGCTCTACACAGCAGAGCTCGCCGCCATGCTCATTTGTCTGAACCGGACCGGATTCAACGGCCTCTTTCGGGTGAACTCAAGGGGGTTGTTCAACGTACCGCCTGGCAGGTACAAGAATCCGAGGATCTGCGACGAGCACAACCTCCGCCAGGCATCCGAGGCGCTCGCATCTCTCGGGGCGGAGGTCGATTACTCACCGTACGACGCAGTGCTCGATGTCGCCCGGCCGCGCGACTTCGTCTACCTCGATCCGCCCTACGCGCCGTTGAGCTCCACGGCATCGTTCACGTCGTACACCGCCGATCGGTTTGATGCAAGCGACCAGCGCCGCCTTCAGGAGGTGGTGATTCTTCTAGCGCAGCGCCGCTGCCACGTGGTGCTGAGCAACTCGACCGCGCCCGAGATCGCCGCCCTCTACGATGGCAACACCGACGCACGCCGCGCAGGCATCCGCACCTACCAGGTCCCTGCACGCCGGGCCATCAACTCCAATGCGGCACGCCGGGGGCCGATCGAGGAATACGTGATCACCAACGTCACGCAGCAGCCCGCGTGAGCATGCCGAACGGTCAGGACATCGTCACCAGCGGTGCCGATCTGGAACGGGCGGTAGCGACTCTCGCGCGCACTCTCGGCTTGCAGGTGCGAACGCAGGTCCGCGTCGCCAGGAGGCTCTGGGGCGCAGAGCGGCGGATCGACCTCGTGCTGAACCATGGTCCGTCGGGACGCAGCCTCGGTATCGAGTGCAAGTTCCAGGGCACGGGCGGGTCGGCGGAGGAGAAGATCCCCGCGACCATCCAGGACATCGCCGCGTGGCCCATTCCCGGAATCGTCGTCTTCGAGGGGGCGGGCTTCTCGGCCAACATGCGCGCCTACCTGCATTCGACCGGCAAGGCCGTGGCGTACGAGGACCTTCACGGCTGGCTCGCGCTCTTCTTCGGCCTCCCGGACGGAATCTCCTCACGCGCTTCCGGATAGCGAGGCTCGAAGCCCTCCCCCTGCACTGGCTCGGCTGTCAGGTCGATGACTTCTGGCCCGTACTTCTCGGCCAAGAACCGCTCTCGGTAGAGGTGGTAGGCTGCGTCGCAGACCCTCCTCGTGAAGTAGGCGTTGAATCCGCCCCCACAACCGCCCCCATGATCGGGACCCCTTGGGCCAGCTTGGCCTTGGTGAGGCGGATGCCCAGCGCCTGTGCGATCTGCTGGATGATCCGTACGAAGGCGCGCTCTTCGAGGGTTTTCCATGTCGCTTTCTTGGCGGCGTCGGCGGCGATCTTCGCCAACTGAGCCATCACGGCCGTTTTCGCCGAGTCACTGGGGCTCGACGCGAGACCCAACACGTGCATGACGAACAGCCGTTCTCGTTGAGACCCAACGTCGAACCCGTAGTACGTGGCGTATTCGGCGATCGCTCGGAGATTCAGACTCACCAGGGCGGGGATGTCCGCTATCACTCCGGGGGCGCCGAGGGTGCCAGCAGCTGCACCCTCCCCGAGCGCCAACGATGTGTACTTGGCATCGAGCCAACGGACCGCCTTGTCGACCTGTTCCAGGTCGAGATCGAACAGATCGGCAGGACTGTGGACGTCATGTTCGTCGTTCCGAAACTCTTCGTAGACGGCTCCTGGGCGCACGGTCCAGGCGGCCACGTTCCCCAGGACCTCCATAATCCCACCCAGGGCCTTGGTGATCACGTCGATCAACCCGGCCGCGTCAGCCGCGTTCGTGAGAACGGTACTCAGGCGGGCGACGGGCCACCCGATTTGGCTCAACCTCTGGCCGAACCATCCCTGCCCGGGCTTCTTCCACGCCTGAATTTGCTCGTACGCCCGGCGTTCGTAGTCCGACCAGTTCAATCTCGTGGCGTCGTCTTGGTCGTGGTCGAGTTGTCTCATTGGTCCATGCTGTTGGGGCGACGGTGCCGCCAGCAACCGTGGTACGCTGGCGGCTTGATGAGCTCCTGGATGGTTGTCGTCGGCGCCATCGCAATCCTACTCGCGATCGGCGTGTCATTCCGTGCTCCCGACCGAGTCCGGGATGCGCTCTTTGGCCCTCCGATGAGCGACGATGCGAGGCGCATCATTGCGATTCTGCTCGTCGGAGGCTTCGCCCTGTGGCTCGGGGTCGGTAGCTGGCTCGTCCGCATCGAGGCCGAGCTTCGCGAGATCCGCTGTTTGATTCTCGAGGAGGCGTCCTGCGAGACGCCTGTCGCGGAGCCCGGCCCGGGGGGCGAGAGGCTCACGCCCGGAGACGGATGAGCGTCCGGAAACCGGTGTAGGATTGCCGGCACCGGCGATATTCCGACGTTCCGGGTCGTCCGCACCCGGTTTTCGCCGCACGAACGGAGGTTGCGCCATGCGCCAGTTGCTCTCGCTCGCCGTGACAGTCGCGCTGCTCGTCTCGGGAGCGGCCGCCCAGCCCGCCGGCCAGGCGGGGCCCTGGCAGACCTACGACACCTCCGGCGGCGAGTGGCGCAGCTACGCCGGGAGCATCGGCGGGCAGAAGTACTCGCCCCTGGATCAGATCGACGCAAGCAACTTCGCGGACCTCGAGGTCGCGTGGGAGTGGCTCTCCGTCGACCGGCGCGTGAGCCTCTCGACACCGGGGGGAGGCGAGTGGTCGGCGCCGCTCGACACCATCGTCGACGCGCTGGTCGCGGACACGCCGGACCTCTACCGCACCGGCCACCGGCCGTTGTCCTCGCGCCTGCAGGCGACGCCGCTGATGGTGGACGGCGTGCTCTACTTCAACACGCCGCTGTCGCAGGGCGTGGCGGTCGACGCGACCACCGGCGAGACGCTCTGGGTCTTCAACCCCAAGGCCTACGAAGAGGGCACGCCGACGATGAGCAACCCGTGGACGCAGCGGGGCGTCGCCTACTGGACCGACGGGGCGAAGGACGAGCGCATCTTCTGGGGCACCGGCAACGGCTACCTCGTCTGCGTGCGGGCGAAGACCGGACAGCCCTGTCCCGACTTCGGCCCGGAGGGCAGCGGCATGGTCGACGCGATGGCCGGCCTGCCGCGGGCCGAGCGCGCGGAGCGCGACTACCTCAACGCCATGCTGTTCGGGATCCACTCGCCGCCGATCGTCGTCCGCGACCGGGTGATCCACGGCTCGCAGGTCGCCGACCGCCGCATCACGAAGGAGGCGGTGCCCGGCTGGGTGCGTGCCTGGGACGTGCGGACCGGCGCGCACGCCTGGGACTTCCATACCGTGCCCAACGGCACGGACGAGTTCGGCGTCGACACCTGGCTGAACGAGTCGTGGCGCTACTCGGGCAACGCCAACGTCTGGTCGATGCTGGCCGGCGACAACGAGCTCGGCCATGTCTACCTCCCCACAGGCACGACGACCAACGACTACTACGGCGTCGATCGGCCGGGGGACAACCTGTTCTCGGAGACGCTGATCGCCGTCGACGTCGAAACCGGGCAGCGCGTCTGGCACTTCCAGGCCGTGCACCACGGGCTGTGGGACTACGACTTCGCGACCCATCCCAACCTGGTGGACATCACGGTCGACGGCAGCCCCGTCAGGGCGATCGCGCAGGTGAGCAAGCAGGGGTTCGTCTACGTCTTCGACCGCGTGACGGGGGAGCCCGTCTGGCCGATCGAGGAGCGGCCCGTCCCGCAGGGCTCCAACATGCCGGGCGAGGTGCTGTCGCCCACCCAGCCGTTCCCGACGAAGCCGGCGCCGTTCGACTATCAGGGCGTGACGGTCGACGATCTGGTGGACTTCACCCCGGAGATCCGCGAGATGGCCCTCGCCGCGGTCGAGGGCTTCCGGCTCGGACCGCTGTTCACGCCGCTGGACCGGCCGATCGAGGGCGTCACTAACGGCACCCTCATGCGCCCGCCGCCGGGTGGCACCGCGGGCTGGTCCGGGGGCGCCGTCGACCCCGAGACCGGGATGCTCTACATTCCTTCGCGCAACCAGACGGCGGTGGTTTCCCTCTACCAGCCCGACACCGCGCTCGGGGCCACGGTCACCTACACGCACGGCGCGCCGGAGGCCGAGCGCCTCGCGCGGGACGGCAACATCCGCCGCGAGCCGCGGATGCCGCTGGGGCTGCCGCTCGTCAAGCCGCCGTACTCGCGCATGACGGCCATCGACCTCAACACCGGCGAGCACGCCTGGTGGGTGTCGACCGGCAACGGCGACCGCTACCGCAACCACCCGTTGCTGCGCGATCTCGACCTGCCGCCCCTCGGCGGGGACAACGCCATCAACGGGCCGCTGCTGACGAAGACGCTGCTCGTCTACTGCCTCACCACGGGAGGCACGAACGGCAGCCCGCGGCTGGTCGCGTACGACAAGACGGACGGCACCGAGATCGCGTCGGTGGATCTGCCCTCCGGCGCCATCGGGACGCCCATGACCTACGTGGCCGGCGGCCGGCAGTACATCGCGCTCACGGTCGGCAACGGCCCGCGGCTCGTCGCCTACGCGCTGCCGGAATAGCGCGCCGGGCGTGCCGTGTGTGCGGGACCGGTGCCACGGCATCGACCGATCGTGTCACCTGTTTCCGAGACGGAACACTACTGGCGGGCCGTGATAAGATCCGAATGATCGTGGGCCGTTTGTCGAGCGCAATTCGAGTCCAATCGCCAGCGTGACGACCGGCAGCGTCGCCGTCGGGTGTGGCCCGAGACTCGACAACCCGTTCGGTCAAGTCGTGATTGCTGCCACGGCTGGACCAATTGTGTCGACTGCTACCGAGGCGGGATGCTCGCGACACGCTGACGACCCCGTGAGTTCCAGTCGGCCATCGGACCTGCCCGATTTCGCCAAGCCGCCCGTGGCGGAAGTTGTCCTGTCCCTGCAGTTCAAGTCACTGTCCAGCCTGACGACCGCCCATGTCGGCCTGCTCTGGGGCCGGTACCGCGAGCGGTTGCCGCTGCTCGAGGAGCATCCGCCACTGGCGTCGGCCTCGGAGAGCTTCGCTCCGCCGACGCCACCGCGTGTGGAGGTCGCCTTCGACGACAAGCCGCTTGTTCCGCGCGTCTGGTTCGCGAACGAGGCGAAAACGGAGCTGGTGCAGGTGCAGCAGGATCGCTTCGCTCACAACTGGCGCAAGGTCGGCGAGGGCGACACCTATCCGCGGTACGAGCGGATCCGCGAGCGATTCCGCGACGAAGTGTCGAAGTTTGAGGCATTTCTTGAGGAGGAGGCGCTTGGCCAACTCGCGGTCAACCAGTGCGAAATCACATACGTGAATCACATCGAGCGCGCGGGGGAATGGGAGAGCCACGGAGAGATCGAGAAGCTTCTGAAGAACTGGGTGCCCCTGCCAGGCGCTACGTTCCTGCCGGCCCCCGAGGATGCAGCGGTGCGGTGGCGGTATCGCATCCTGGGCAGTAGCGGACCGGTTGGCAGGTTGAACGTGACGGTTCAGCCCTCGTGGGGCGTCGCGGATGGGAGACCAGTCTGGGTCATGAATCTGATGGCGCGGGGGACCCCGGTTGGAGCCGGGATCGACGGGGCGTTCGAGTTCTTCGATCTGGGGCGAGAGTGGGTGGTTCGCGGGTTCGCAGACCTGACCTCTGAATCCATGCAACGCCGCTGGGAGCGAGTTGATGCCCGATCTGGTTGATGCAATCGACATCGGTCAAGGCGTGTTGGCCGACGACGCGGTGCCGCGTGACTTCTCGACGATGTGGGCACTGGGGTCTCCAGACGCGCTGGCGAGTGCATTCGTCAGAAGAACGCGGCAGAATGCGCCCTCGCGGAGAATAGCGATCAGAGCTCCCAGGCGTGAACTGCCTGAACAGATGCTGCATGCCCTCGATCGAGCGATCGAACTGCTTCAGCTTCCGAGGGGCTGGAATTCACACGGCGCCGAGCCGGTCTCGGTCGCGGCGTTCCAACAGACAGTCGAGTTCCTGACGACGTACCTGGTCGAAGGCGTAGCCGGCCCGGTCCTCGTCCCCACGGTACGCGGAGGGGTGCAGCTCGAATGGCACCGGCAGGGAGTGGACATCGAAGTGGAGGTCAGTCCCGACGGGTCGGTGTCTTGGTGTGCTGACGACCCGCGGACCGGGGAGGAGTTGGAAGCCGCCCTGGCGGGTCAAGAAGAGACGATCCGAACGTGGCTCAGACGGGCCTCGGACTGAGCACGTGACGTCCCCGGAGGATTGCAGGAGACGGTTCCCCGACGATCGACAAGTCACCGACGGGGTTCGTTTGCTGCGGAGAGTCCCCCCTTGGCATTTCGTTCGTGACGACAACGCTGGTTGTCTCCGGCCCTCATCGGCGGCGTTTGAAGATGACAAAGACGGAGATCCCATGTCCGTCTACCGCCAGGACGTGATAGAGGATGAGGGCGGGATGCCGGATCGCGTGCTGGCGAATCATTCCGGCTTCGGGCTGGTGTCAGTTTCGGCGGGTCAGGTGCGTTCCAAGATGCAGACGGTCCACTCGGCTCCTGTTCCCGAGGAGTCGTCGCACGGTGTGGTCTGCGGGCCGAAGCCGAAATCCACGCGCAAGTGGTTCGCCCGTCAAGCCCAATGGGTAGTGGCGCCGCCGCAAGTAACGTAGTTCAGCATTGCCCTCGATGAGGAGCTCGATCCCCGGGAGGTCGGCCCGCAGCATCTCCGCTGCGGCGTTGACGTCGCTCGGGCGGATGTGGCGTTGATCGGGGCGCGGATGCGCGGTGAGCCCCGTGCCCCGGCGCCGGTGGCGACCCGCGCGGCCTCGAAGATGTCCGGTCGCGCGCCTTCGCGCGAGTTGCGCAGCAGCGCGATCCTGTTGACGTTCGCCGACAGCACGGTCATGGCTTCGTCGTGCTCCCGGTGATCAACCGCCCGTGCTGGCCCCCCGGCGGCCGACCCTGTACGCTGTAGGCAGTGCGGCAAGCGCAAGGGTCGATCGTCTGCGCGGACTGCGGCAAGCTGGTCGGCATCAACGAGCCGCGCTGTCCGTACTGCGGCGCGTGGCGGCCGGGACTCTTCGGCTGGGCGCCGGTCATCCGCAACGTCGTCGGCCAGCGTCTGGACCTCGTCTCGCTGATCCTCATGACGTGCGTCACGCTGTACGCCGTCGCGCTGCTGCTCGAGCCCGACGCCATCTTCGCGGGCCGCGGCCTCTTCTCCCTCCTGTCGCCCGGCAACCGGGCCCTGTACCAGCTCGGGATGACCGGCGGCGTGGCCTGGGAGCTGGGGTGGTGGTGGACGCTGCTGACAGCCAACTACCTCCACGGCGGCGTGCTGCACATCCTGTTCAACATGATGTGGATCCGCAACCTCGGGCCGGCCGCCACCGAGGTGTACGGTCCGGCCCGCGCATTCGTGCTGTTCAACGTCGCCGGCGCCGCCGGGTTCCTCGTCTCGAACGTGATGACGTCGATGACGAACCCCGGCGCGTTCGCCAGCCCCACCATCGGCGCGTCGGGAGGCATCTTCGGGCTGCTCGCGGCGCTGATCGTCTACGGGCGGAAGCGCGGCAGCAGCGCCATGGAAACCCAGTTGTGGCAGTGGGCGATCCTGCTCTTCGTCTTCGGCTTCATCATGCGCGGCGTCAACAACTGGGCGCACGGGGCGGGGTTTGCGGGCGGCTGGATCGCGGCGCACCTCATGGGCTTCATCGACGAGCAGCGGGAGAGCTCGGCGATGCTGATCGCCTCACTCGTGCTGATCGTCGTGACCGCCGCCGGCATCGTCCTGTCGTTCGTCAACGTCACGCAGGCCTTGCTGGGCGGCTGAGCGCGCCCGCCGGCGCGGCCGTCTGCGCCGCCGCCGCCGGGCCGGGGTGGCGCCGCCCCCCGCGGCCAGCCGGCGCCAGCGGCTGTGGGCGTGCGCGTCGCCGCCGTGGATCTCCAGCCACGTCATGGCGTCGTCGAACGCGCCGCGCTGCAGCACGGCCCGCTGGGCGCGCGGCGTCAGCCCGGGATCGACCAGGCGCGGCTGCAGCACGAGCAACTGGCGCAGGCGCTCGACGTCGCGCCGGGCAACCGGCAGCCGCCCGAGCGCGATGCCGCCGTTCGTGTCGCCGTCGCCCCGCCGGCGCGGCGTCAGGTCGAGCGGCTGAACGGGCGTCGCCAGACTCCCCAGCAGCACCGCGTTGGTCAGGTTGCCCGGCGCGGACTTGAAGCGGGTCCGATACGCGTCGAGGGCCTCGAGCGACTGCCACAGCGCCGGCGACGCGCCGCGCGCCACCTCGGGCGCGACCCGGCTCAGGAGCCCCACTTCCAGGAGCGAGCGGTACGTGCGAGCGGCCACGCCGCTGCGGAGAATCTTGTACAGCTCCTCGGTCATCCTGGCCGGGGAGGCGTTGGCGAGCTCTCCGTTGTGGCGGGCGATGGCCCGGCGCACCGCCGGATCGAGGCGGAAGCCGAGGCGGGCCGCGAACGCGACCGCGCGGACCATCCGGACCGGATCCTCCACGAACCGCTCGTTCGGATCGCCGATCGAGCGAATCAGGCCCGCCTGCAGATCCGCCAGGCCGCCGACGTAGTCGATGACCGCGAACGTAGCGATGTCGTAGAACAGCGCATTGATGGTGAAATCGCGCCGGAACGCGTCTTCCTCGGGCGTGCCGAACGTGTTGTCGCGCCGGATCGGCGGGCGCCTGCCCGCGGCGCCGGGGGCGGCCTGCCCGGCGGTCTCGTCCGCCGCGGCCTCCGTTGCAGGATCCGGTGCGGGCGCCGGGCGCCGGAACGTCGCGACCTCGATCGTCTTGGCCCCGAACTTGACGTGGGCCAGGCGGAAGCGCCGCCCGATGATCCAGCAGTTGCGGAAGATCCGCTTGACTTCGTACGGGTGCGCCGAGGTCCCGATATCGAAGTCCTTCGGATGCCGGCCCAGCAGAAGATCGCGCACGCCGCCGCCCACCAGATAGGCAACGTGGTCGAATTTGCGCAGGCGGTACAGGACTTTCAGCGCCTCGGGATCGATCTGGCGGCGTGATATCGCATGGTCGGGGCGGGCGACGACAAGCGGTTCAACCAACGGCGGAATTATACGGCAGCGCCGGCTGGAGGCTCAGCCCTTCGCCTGCTTCCAGTTGCTGCCGATGCCGACGTCCACGGTCAACGGCACGGCCAGCGGCAGGGCGTGCTCCATCCGGTCGCGAACGAGCGCCGCGACGGTGTCGGCCATGGCCTCCGGCACCTCGAACAGCAGCTCGTCGTGGACGGTCAGGATCATCCTTGCTGCCGCGGGCAGGCGGCCGTGGATGTCGATCATGGCGCGCTTGAGGATGTCGGCCGCGCTGCCCTGGATGGGCAGGTTGACCGTGACCCGCTCGGCCGCGGCGCGGACCTGGCCGTTGCGGCTGGTCAGCTCCGGCACGCGGCGGCGGCGGCCGAGCATGGTGCTGACGCTGCCGGACTCGCGGGCGCCGGCGATCGTCGCGTCGATGTAGCCGCGGACGCCGGGGAAGCCGTCGAAGTAGGCGTCGATGAACGCCTGCGCTGCCGCCTGGCTGACGCCGATGTCCCGGGCGAGCGTGAAGGCCGTCTTGCCGTACAGCAGCGCGTAGTTGATGATCTTGGCCCGCCGCCGCAGCTCGTGCGGGTCGAGCGCGCTGGCCGGGCCGAAGACCTTGAGCGCCGTCTGATCGTGGATGTCGTCGCCGCGCCGGAACGCGGCGATCAGGCTGTCGTCGCCCGACAGGTGCGCCAGCACGCGCAGCTCGATCTGCGAGTAGTCGGCCGAGATGAGCACGCTGCCCGGCGGGGCCACGAAGGCGCCGCGGATCTGCCGCCCGAGCTCCGTGCGAATCGGGATGTTCTGGAGGTTGGGGTCGCTGCTGCTCAGCCGGCCGGTTGCCGCGACGGCCTGGTTGAACGAGGTATGCACCCGGCCGGTCTCCGGGTTGACGAGCTGCGGCAGCGCGTCGACGTACGTGCCCTTGAGCTTCTGGAGGCTGCGCCAGTCGAGCACCTTCCGCGGCAGATCGTGCGCCAGCGCCAGCTCCTCGAGCACCGCGACCGAGGTCGACGCCACGCGGGTCTTGCCGGTGCGCCGGGATGACGGCAACTGCAGCTTCTCGAACAGCACCTCCGCAAGCTGCTTCGGCGAGTTGATGTTGAACTCGACGCCGGCCAGCGCGTGGATGTCGCGCTGCAGCGCCGCGAGCTCCGCCTCGAGCCGCGCCGACATGCGGCCCAGCGCGTCCGTGTCGACGCGCACGCCCGCCCGTTCAATCGCGGCGAGCACCGGGATGAGCGGCAGCTCAAGCTCGCGGTAGAGCGGCTCCAGCGCTTCGGCCGCGAGCCGGTCGCGGAGCGGCACCGCCAGCTTGAGCGCGAGGTCGCTGCGTTCGTTGCAGTATCTGACGACCGCGTCGGCCGGCAGATCGCCGAACTTGATCGCCTTGGCGCCGCGGCCCCGCAGCTCCTCCTCGGCCAGCGCCTTGTAGCCGAGATGCTCGAGCGCGAGATCCTCGATGCGGTGCGGCGGGCGGGTGGCGTCGAGCAGATAGCCGCCGAGCATCGTGTCGACGTCGAGACCGCCGAGCGGCACGCCGTGGTGGGCCAGCGTCAGGACGCCGGCTTTCAGGTCGTGACCGATCTTCCGCACGGCGGGATCGCCCAGCATCGGGCGCAGGGCCGCGAGCGCCGCCGGCGTGTCCAGGTTGGCCGCCTCGCCGAGCGCCGCGTGGCCGAGCGGCACGTAGCGGCCGCGGCCGGGCGCGGTCGACACCGCCACGCCGACCAGCGCTGCCTGCCGCGGCCGCACATCGTCCGCCAGGACGTGGAGGCTGCACACGCCGCCGGCCCGCGCCTCGTTCGCCAGCGTCTCGATCTCCGCTAGCGTGCGGACGATCCCGTAGTCGGCCTCGACCGTGTCGACGGTCGGCGCGTACTCCGGGAGCAGGGTGCGGAACCCGAGCGCGGAGAACAGCTCGTAGCAGCGTCCGGCGTCCGGGCCGCGGTAGCGGAACGCCGCGGCGTCGAACGCCACCGGCACGTCGGTCCGGATGCGCACCAGCTCGCGGCTGAGCCGCGCCTCTTCGGCGTGCTGCTCGAGGGCGGTGCGGTACCGCTTGCGCGCGACCTGCGCCGGATCGGCCAGCAGCGCATCGAGCGAGCCGTGCGTCTCGATCAGCTCGCGCGCGCCCTTCTGTCCGATGCCGGGCACCCCTTTCACGTTGTCGACGGCGTCGCCCATGAGCGCCAGCACGTCGACCACCTTGTCCGGCGCGACGCCGAATTTCTCCCGCACCCCGCCGGCGTCGAGCCAGGTGCCCTCGTCGCGCGGATTGAACACCCGGATGCCGTCGCGGACGAGCTGGTAGAAATCCTTGTCGCCGGTGACGATCGCGACCTCGTAGCCGGCCGCCCTGGCCTGCTCGGCCAGTGTGCCGATGACGTCGTCCGCCTCGTACTCGTCGTGGGTCAGAATCGGAACCCCGAGCGCCTCGCACGCCTCGTGCACGGCGGGCACCTGCGCGGCGAGGTCGTCCGGCATCGAGGGCCGGTTGGCCTTGTACTCCGCGTCGAGACCGGTCCGGAAGGTCGGTCCCCGGGTGTCGAAGGCGGCGGCGACGAGATCGGGAGCGTGGTCCGCCACGAGCTTCCTGAGCATGTTGACGAAGCCGTACACAGCGTTCGTCGGCCGGCCGTCCGGGCCGCTCAGCTCGCGGATGGCGTGAAAGGCGCGGTAGAGCTGCGAGCTGCCGTCGATGAGGTAGAGCCGGCCGCCGCCCGGCGGCGGACTCGGGTTGCTGTCACTCGGCATGGGCGCCGCCGGTGCGCGCGGTCGTCAGGGGCCGGTCCCCTGTGCCGGCTTCGTCCCTTCGGTGAAGCGGAGCCCGTCGCGTTCCGACAGCACGCGGACGCCCCGGAACCCTTCCGCCCGCAGCGCGGTCACGGCACCGCCGGCGGCGTATTGGCGATCGAGGTTCTGGCGGGAGAACAGCGCGCCGAGACCGCCGCGCGGCGACCGCTCGATCACCAGGCAGCGCCCCCCGACGCGCAGCACGCGGTAGGTCTCCTGCAGCGTCGGGACGCGCTCGTTCGGCCGCATGGCGCCGAGGGCGTCCTTGACGGTCACCACGTCGAACGAGTCCGGCTCGTACGGCAGCGCGGCGGCGGGGGCGACCTCTATCTCGATCAGCACCCCGGCCCGCGCGGCCGCCCGCTCGAACGCTTCGGCGCCGGCGCGGTCTCCCACCACCGCGCAGGCCCGACCGCTGAGTCCGACCGCCGCCGCCATGGCGGCGATCAGCTCGCCGTCGCCGGCGGCCTGCAGCACGCGCGAGCCGAGCTTCAACCCCGCCATCGAGACTTCGAGATCGCGGGGACCACCGCTCTTCTTCAGCTTGAACAGGGACATGCTCGATGCGCGCGGCCGGCCGCGGGGCACCCGCCGGCCCACCCGGGCGACCGAGGCACATGATATATGCTCTCCCCGTGAAAAGTCCGCAGGAAATCAAGGCTCCCGCCGGTCGTCTCGGTGTGCTGCTGGTCGGCTTGGGCGCGGTCAGCACGACCTTCATCGCGGGAGTCCACGCCCTGCGCAAGAACCTCGCGGCGCCCACCGGCTCGCTGTCGCAGATGGGCACCGTGCGGCTCGGCAAGCGGACCGAGGGACGCTCGCCGCTGATTCGCGATTTCGTGCCGCTGGCCGCACTCGACGATCTGGTGTTCGGCGCGTGGGACATCTTCGAGGACGACTGCTACGAGGCAGCCCGCACCGCCGGCGTGCTGGACGCGGCGCTGCTCGAGCAAATCCGGCCCGAGCTCGAAGCGATTCGGCCCTGGCCGGCCGTCTTCGACCGGCAGTACGTGAAGCGACTGAGCGGTCCGCACGTCAAGCGCGGGGCCAGCAAGCGCGAGCTCGCCGAGCAGGTAGTCGACGATATCCGCCGCTTCCGGGAGACCAATCGACTCGATCGGCTCGTTCTCGTGTGGTGCGGCAGCACCGAGATCTTCATGGAGGAAGCGCCGGCGCATCAGTCGCTGGCCGCGTTCGAGGCCGGGCTGGAGCGATCCGATCCGGCCATCCCCTCGAGCATGATCTACGCCTACGCGGCGATCAGGGAAGGCATTCCGTACGCCAACGCGGCGCCCAATCTCAGCGCCGACGTGCCCGCGCTGACCGAGCTCGCCGCCGCGACGGGCGCACCGCTCGCCGGCAAGGATCTCAAGACGGGGCAGACCCTGATCAAGACGATCGTCGCACCCGGCCTCAAGGCGCGCCTGCTGGGGGTCTCAGGCTGGTACTCGACCAACATCCTCGGCAACCGCGACGGCGAGGTCCTCGACGATCCGGAATCGTTCAAGACGAAGGAGGAGAGCAAGAAGTCGGTTCTGGACTACATCTTGCAACCGGATCTGTACCCGACGTTGTACGACGACCTCCATCACGTCGTGCGGATCAACTACTATCCGCCGCGCGGCGACAACAAGGAGGGCTGGGACAACATCGACCTGGTCGGATGGCTCGGGTATCCGATGCAGCTCAAGATCAACTTTCTCTGCCGTGACAGCGTGCTCGCCGCCCCCATCGTGCTCGATCTCGTCCTGTTCCTGGACCTCGCCAGGCGGGCCGGGATGACCGGCATCCAGGAGTGGCTGTCGTTCTACTTCAAGAGTCCCATCCACGCCCCCGACATCTATCCGGAGCACGACCTGTTCATTCAGCTGATGAAGCTCAAGAACACGTTGCGGTATCTGCGCGGTGAGGAGCTCATCACCCATCTCGGTCTGGAGTACTACGACTAGCGACGTTCATGGCGCTGATCGAGACCGTCGATCTGTGGAAGACCTACGTCATGGGCGGGGAGCGCATCCACGCCCTGCGGGGTGTGTCCATCGCGATCGGACGCGGCGAGTACGTGGCCATCATGGGGCCCTCGGGTTCCGGCAAGTCGACGCTGATGAATCTCATCGGCTGCCTGGACACGCCGACGCGCGGCGCCTACCGGCTCAACGGCAGGAACGTCGATCGGATGAACGACGACGAGCTGGCGCGCATTCGCAACGAGGAGATCGGGTTCGTCTTCCAGACCTTCAACCTGCTGCCCCGCGCGACGGCCCTGCAGAACGTGGAGCTGCCGCTCGTGTATGCAGGGGTGGGGCACCGGGAGCGCGAGCGCCGGGCGACGGCGGCCCTGGAGATGGTGGAGCTCGAGGACCGGCTGCTGCACCGGCCCAACGAGCTGTCCGGCGGGCAGCGCCAGCGGGTGGCGATTGCCCGGGCGCTGGTCAACTCGCCGTCGCTCGTGCTGGCGGACGAGCCGACCGGGAATCTCGACAGCCGGACGGGCGACGAGATCATCGGCCTGTTGCAGGTGCTTCACGCGGCCGGCAACACGGTGCTGCTGGTCACCCACGAGGCCGGCATCGCCGCGCACGCCGACCGCGTCGTCCAGATTCGGGACGGCGAGGTGGCGCACGACCGCCCGGCGGCGGCCGCTGCCGCGGACTCCTAGCCGCCGCCTTCCTGATGCTCTCCGAAGACGCCGCGCAGGGTGTCGGCGACCTCGCCGACCGTGGCGTGCGCCTCGACGGCGTCGATGATCGGGGGAACGAGATTGGTCTGCTCGCGGGCTGCCCGGTCCACTCGTCCGAGCGCCGCCCGGCACCGCTCGTCGTCGCGTGACGCCCGTACCGCGCGCAGGCGCTCGATCTGCTGGACCTCCAGGTTCGGGTCGATGCGCAGCGCCTCGATCGGCGTCGGATCGTCGGCCGCGTAGCGGTTGACGCCGACGACCGTCGCAGTGCCCGAGTCGACGGCCTGCTGTGCGCGGTAGGCCGATTCCTGGATCTCGCGCTGAATGAACCCGGTCTCGATCGCCGCCAGCCCGCCCCCCAGCTTGTCGATGCGGTCGAGCAGGGCCGCCGCCTCGCGCTCGACGCGGTCCGTGAGCTGCTCGATGGCCCAGGCGCCGCCCACCGGATCGACGGTCCGGGCAACGCCCGTTTCGGCGGCGATGATCTGCTGCGTGCGCAGGGCGAGCCGCGCCGCTTCCTCTGTCGGAAGACCGAGCGCCTCGTCCCGACTGTTGCAGTGCAGCGACTGCGTGCCCCCGAGCACGGCCGCCAGTGCCTGCAGCGCCACGCGCACGATGTTGTTGTCGGGTTGCTGCGCCGTCAGGGTGCTGCCCGCCGTCTGGACGTGGAAGCGCAACTGCTGCGCGCGCGGCTCGGCCGCTCCGAAGCGTTCGCGCATGATCCGGGCCCACAGCCGCCGCGCCGCGCGGAACTTCGCGATCTCCTCGAGGAAGTTGTTGTGGGCGTTGAAGAAGAACGACAGTCGGCGCCCGAACGAATCGACGTTCAGGCCGGCGTCGATCGCCGCGCCGACGTACACGATGGCGTGGGCGAAGGTGAAGGCGACCTCCTGGGCGGCCGTCGACCCGGCCTCGCGAATGTGGTAGCCGCTGATCGAGATGGGATGCCAGCCGGGCAGCTCGGCATCGCAGTACGCGAACATGTCGATCGCGATGCGGAGGGAGGGGCGTGGAGGAAAGATGTACGTGCCGCGGGCCGCGTACTCCTTGAGGATGTCGTTCTGGACGGTGCCGGCCAGCTTGCGGGGCTCGACCCCCTGCCGCTTCGCTACCGCCACGTAGAGCGCCAGCAGGATGATGGCGGTCGCGTTGATCGTCATCGACGTGGAGACGCGGTCGAGCGGAATCCCGCCGAACAGCTCCGCCATGTCCTCGATCGAATCGATCGCCACGCCTACACGTCCTATCTCGCCCGCCGCCAGCGCGTGGTCGGAGTCGTAGCCGATCTGCGTCGGCAGGTCGAACGCCACGCTCAGGCCGCTGACCCCCTGGTCGAGCAGATAGCGATAGCGGCGATTCGAGTCCGCGGCGCTTCCGAATCCGGCGTACTGCCGCATGGTCCAGAGCCGGCCGCGATACATCGAGGGGTGGATGCCCCGGGTATACGGGTACGCGCCCGGGGCGCCGAGCTCGGTTGCGGCGTCCCAGCCCGGCAGGTCGTCGCTGGCATAGGTGACGGATGACATGGCGGTGGGGATTGTACAGCCCTTGACAAGTGCCCGACCGCGTACTTAAAATCGGGAAGCATTCTTCCATTTTCACTCTTTCAGTTTCCCCGCCTGATGTTGCCGCTCTCACCCGGAGTGCAGGTCGACCCCTCCAAGGTATCAGTGCGGGCGCCCGTTCGCCCCGGCTCCCGGCCCGGCGGCGTCAGGAGGTCTCTGGCATGGACAACGTCATGAGTCAGCTGGCGCGTGAGCTGGCCGACGCCATCGGTGCGGCCGTCGAGGAAGACCCGAAGGTCGAAGCGTGCTGGGAGAAGGCGCGAGCAGCGGGATACGAGATGCAGGTCTCGCTCGAAGCGGTCGTCGGTTTCGGAAGCCGGAGCAGCTCGCAAGCGCTCGCGAAGGTCGAGACGCCCGCGACCGCCGAGCCGCCGCCCCGGCCGGCCGAGATTACGGCCAACGACCGGCGCTTCCTGCGCTCGCTCCGCATTGCCGCCGACGAGATGGGGCAGCAGGTCGAGTAGCCGCGTCCCCTACGGCTCCCAGGTTCTGAGGTCGGCGCCGGTCATCGCGGCGGGCGGCGTTATCCCCAGCATGGCGAGCATGGTCGGCGCGACGTCCCGCAGCGAGCCGTCGCGCAGCGCGTAGCCGCGGCCGCGCAGCTCGCGCTGGACCAGCACGACGGGCACGCGGTTGTTCGTGTGCGCCGTGTGCGGCTCGCCGCGTTCGGCGTCCCACATCTGCTCCGCGTTGCCGTGGTCCGCAGTGATGAGGACGGTGCCGCCGGCCCGCTCCACGGTCTCGACGATCTCGAGCAGGCACCGGTCCAGCGTCGACACGGCGGCCACCGCCGCGTCGAGCTTGCCCGTGTGACCGACCATGTCGGCGTTGGCGAAGTTGCAGATGACGACGCGATGGCGCGCCGCTTCGACGTCGGCGACGAGTTGCGCCGTGATCCCGGCGGCGCTCATTTCCGGTTGCAGGTCGTAGGTCGGCACCTTGGGCGAGGGCACGAGGATCCGGTCCTCGCCCCGGTACGGGCGCTCTTCGCCGCAGTTGAAGAAGTACGTGACGTGAGCGTACTTCTCGGTCTCGGCCAGGCGCAGATTGCTCAGTCCCCGGCCGGCCAGCACGTCCGCGAGGCTGGCGGACAACGCCGCCGGAGGAAACGCCACGGGCAGATCGAAAGTGGCGTCGTACTCGGTCATCGTCGTGCAGTGGACCCGCGGCCGGGCCCGGCGCTCGAAGCCGTCGAAGTCGGCGTGCGCCAGCGCGCGCGTGAGCTGGCGCACGCGGTCCGCCCGGAAGTTGAAGAGCACCACCGGGTCGCCGTCCGCCAGCGGGCCCACCGGCTGTCCGGCCGCATCGATCACGACGCCCGGCTCGATGAACTCGTCGGTCACGCCCGCGGCGTACGAGTCGTCGATCAGCGTCCGCGCCTGGCGGGCTGTCCGTCCGGCGCCGCATGTCAGGGCGTCGTAGGCCCGCTGCGTGCGGTCCCAGCGGCGGTCGCGATCCATGGCGTAGTAGCGCCCGCACACCGTCGCGACGCGGCCGGCCCCGGCGGCCGACAGCGTCCGTTCCAGCGCGGCCAGATACTGCGCCCCGCCGGTCGGCGGCGTGTCGCGGCCGTCGGTCACGACGTGCACGAACACGCGCACGACACCGCGCCGGGCCGCCATGTCGATCAGCGCAGCGAGGTGGCGCTGATGGCTGTGCACGCCGCCGTCGGAGACGAGGCCGACGAGATGGAGCGCCTGGCGGTCGCCGGCGCAGCGGTCCAGCGCTGCCGCCAGGACCTGGTTGTCGAAGAGCGTCCCGTCGCGAATGCCGAGGTCGATGCGGGTCAGATCCTGGTAGACGACCCGCCCGGCGCCGAGGTTCATGTGGCCGACCTCGGAGTTGCCCATCTGACCGGCCGGCAGCCCCACGGCCTCGCCGCTCGCGACCAGCGCCGCGTGCGGATACCGCTCGACGAGCTCCCGGTACGCCGGGGTGCGCGCCAGCGCTATCGCATTGTGGTCCGGACTCGTGGAGAGGCCCCACCCGTCGAGCACGACCAGCACGAGGGGGGGCGGCATCTGCGGCATCGGGAGAAGATGGGACGATGATACCATGCAGGAGTCTGCGCGATCGGCACAAATCCATTGTTTTCAATACTTTGGGCCGGGATCTGGCCGGTTGACTTGGCCCGTGGGGTCGCCTATGATCGACCGGTTGAAACACTGTCCACCGGGTTGAGGAGACGATTCCCCATGCATGAGAGCTACTTTCGTTACGTGGCGGCCGCGGCCTGCGTCGCGCTGGCCGCATTCCTGTTCGCCGCGCCGGCCGCCGGCCAGGACGACGCCGCGCGGGAGCTGGAAGACTGGGAGCGCGAGGAGCTCCAGGCGCTGGTCGAGGCGGTTGGCGACGCGCTGGAAGGCGACGCGGCGACCGAGGATCCGCTGGAGCTGCAGCCCAGCTTCGTGAAGGGGACCGACGGCAATACCTACGTGCCGTTCACGCTGACGGTCGACCGGGAGCGGATCGACTCCGAGACCGTGGTGGTCTATCTGTACGTCGACGATCGGGCGCTGGCCGAGTCGGAGGACGCCGACGACCGCGAGGCGATCTTCGAGGACGCCTATTTCGTCGAGGTCGACCGCGGTGACGACCCGGTCCGTCTGAGCCGCGCCTTCTCGGTTCCCGGCGGCAACTACGACGTGTACGTGGCGGTGCGGGACAGCCTGGGCGAGGACGCGGACGACGACGACCGCGACGCCCGGCCGCTCATGGTCTTCAGGGCGCCGGTCACGGTTCCCGATCTGTGGACCGCCGACCTCCAGACGAGCACCGTGTTCGTCGGGCAGATCGAGCAACTCTCGGCCCCGCTGTCGCCGCAGGAGCAGATCGAGCAGCCGTATACGTTCGGCCCGCTGCGCATCATTCCGAAGCAGGGCGAGAGCTTCGGCCGGCAGGAGGAGCTGTCGCTCCTCATGATGGTGTACAACCCGCAGCTCGCCGACGACATGCCCAACGTGACGGTGGAGTTCAACTTCCACTCGATCACGGAGGATGGGGAGGAGTTCTTCAACAAGACGACCCCGCAGGAGTTCAACGCCCAGACGCTGCCGCCGGGGTTCAGCGTCGCGGCCGGCCACCAGGTCGTGGCGGGGCAGTCGATCCCGCTCAGGCTGTTTCCGGCCGGCGACTACCGCCTGGAGGTGATCGTCATGGACAACGCGGCCGGATCCAGCGTGACTCGCAACGTGAACTTCACCGTCCGCGAGACCTGATTCGGAGCTGTCCTGCAGCCGGGAGTGCGATGCACGTTTTCCGCCTTGTGGCCGGTCTCCTCGTTGTCGGTCTGGCGTCCGCCGCGGCCCACGCGGAGGAGCCGGACACCGGTCGTCTCCTCGGTACGGTGACGAGCGATGCGGAGGCGCCCTTCGAGACGCTGCTCGTCACCGCGTCCGGTCCCACCGGGACGACCGTCGCGACGTGCGACGCCGCCGGGCGGTTCGAGTTCAGCAACCTGCATCCCGGCGTGTACCTGTTGCGCGCCCATGCTTCCGGCTTCACGACCGCGGGCCGCCACATCGTCGAGATCAGCTCCGGTCTGTCCACGCTGCACTCGATGCGCCTGCGGCAGGTGGCGCCCGCGGTCGCCGGGGCCTCGACGGTGCTGGCGGCGGGCGTGGCGTCGCGGTTGGCCGGGGTCTCCGACTCGGGCTGGCTCCCCGAGAATGCCGCGGGCGCACAGCCGGACCCGGTCGAAACCGAGGCCCCCGAGTCCCCGGACCGGCTGTCGGCCGCGCCCCACGCGCATACCGAGAAGGCCTGGCGGCTGCGCCGCGCCCGGCGCAGCGTGCTCAAGGATGTGTCGTTCCCGGTGCCGCTGCCGGACGGCGGCGACTGGTCGCGCGCCGCGGAGCGTGGTGCGCTGTCCGGGCGCCCGTCGAGCGACCTGCTGAACGGCTTTGCGTTGTCCGGCCAGTTTCAGTTGCTGGCTCGGACGCAGATCGATTCCCCCGCCGGCTTGTGGTCGTCCAGCCAGTTGCCCGGACAGGTCGCCTACGTGGACGTCGGCGCGCCGGCCGGCGAGCGCGGCTGGGGCGTGCGCGGGGCCGTCACCATGGGCGACAGCGGCTCGTGGGTGCTCGCCGGCTCGTATCTGGCCGAGTTGACGGCCGACCACGTGGTCGCGCTCGACGCGTCCTACAGCAAGCAGCGTCCTCCCCAGGAGGATCTCGATCTGACCTCCGTCGAGCGCAGCGCGTCCAATGCCTACGCGAACCGCGAGGCGGGCAGCGTCAGGGCCGACGGTCAATGGAAGCTGTCCCGGCGCGTGTCCGTCGGCTACGGCGCCGCGCTTGCGCGCTACGGCTATCTGGAGCAGGGACGGTTGCTCAGCCCGCACGCCGAGGTGGTCGTCGAGCCGGTCGCGCGGACCCGCGTGCGCGCCGCCGTCGCCCGCAACATGTCGGCGCCCGGGGCCGGGGAGTTCATGCCTTCGGCAGCGGGATTCTGGCTGCCCCCGGAACGGACGTTCGCCCCCCTCTCGCCCCGCGAGCCGCTACGGGCGCAGCGGACGCGGCACGTCGAGCTGGCGCTCGAGCGCGACCTGGGCTCGGCGTCGGTCATCAGCGTACGGCGTTTTCAGCAGCGGGTCGCCGACCAGACAATCACCCTGTTCGGCGTGGAGCCCGGCGCGGTGCGGTCGGCGACCGACCACTACTACCTGGCGAGCGCGCGCGGTCTGGACGTCGCCGGGTGGGGCGTCAGTGTCAGCCACGAGCTCGCGGGACGCGTGCGGGGAGCGGTGGAGTACAGCGTGACCCGGTCGCGTTGGGACCCCTGGCGCGGCACCTGGTTGCTGCCGCAGGCCGCGAGCGTGTGGCGCACGGGGACGGAGAGGTTCCACGACGTGACGACCTCGGTGGAAACGGAGATCCCGGAGACCGCCACGAGTGTCTTCGTCCTGGCGCGCGTCAACACGGCGTTCGCCCGCGCTGCAGCCGCGCCGGCTGCTCCCGGGCTGGGCGCCCGCTTCGCGTTTCGAGTCAAGCAGACGCTGCCGTTCGCACCGTTCGGGGACAGCGACTGGGAGGTGCTCGTCGACGTGCGGAACCTGCTGCACGAGCAGACGGTCGGCGCCTCGGTCTACGACGAGCTGCTGGTCGTCAATCCTCCGAAGCAGTTCGTGGGTGGACTCGTCGTCCACTTCTGACCCACGGGGCTGTGGGGTTCCCGCAAGCGGACGCCGGGGACTCGGGGCGCAGCCCCGTCTGAAGGAAGTCCAGCCCCATCTGATGGAAGCCCATTCGGACGATTGAATCGACTCTTCAACAATTTGGTCGCGGCGGATCCCGGCTGCCCTGTGGGCGGGGTGGATCTCGTCACGTCTCGGTGTTTTCGCGGAACGTTCCTTGCAAGCGTCTAGCCGTACCCGGCCCATGAAGGATTCGATGCCGTCGCATCGGCGGGACGCCTATCGCCGGCGTCGCTCGATCGGTTGGAGCCGCGCGCTGCTGGCGGTGGGTGTCGTTGCCGTCCTGTTGTGCCTGGCGGCGGCCAACGTGCTGCGGGCGGGCTGGACCGAGGCCGAGGACGGCGTGTTGTGGGTCGAGCGGCCCGCGGGGATCGTTGCGGCCGAAATCGCGCCGGGCTCCCCGGCGGTCCGCGCGGGCCTCGCGCCCGGGGACGTGCTGCTCGCGGTCGACGGCGTGCCGATCGAGTCGCGGGCCGCGCTTCTCGACGTCTTCCATACCGGCGGCGACGGGGCGGCCCGCGCCTACACCGTGCTCCGGCTGGGCCGTCAGGAGCTGCACGAGCTCTCGCTGGAAATCCTCCCCGACGGCAGGCCCCGCCTGTACCTCGTGCTGGTCGCCATCGGCGTCTTCACCCTGCTCATCGGTACCTCGGTGCGTCTGCGGCGTCCCGACGAGCAGGCGACGCTGCACTTCTTCTGGCTGACCGTCGCGTTCTTCGGCGTGTTCGCCTTCTCGTTCAGCGGACGGCTGGATCGCCTCGACTGGGTGTTCTACTGGGCGGACACGGTTTCGATGCTGCTGCTCGCGCCGCTCTTCGTGCATTTCGCCCTCGTCTTTCCCGCACGTCCGCCCGGCTCCGTGCCGCGCCGCCTGGGCGGGTCGGTGCTCGCCTCCGTCTACTTCCCGGCCCTGGCGCTCGGGGCGGCCGAGATCGCCGTGCTCGGCGGGCCCGGAGCGGGCCCGCGGTTCACCGGCGCCGTGGAGCGCATCTGGCAACTGGAGGTCGCCTACCTGGCGGCCTGCGCGGTCGGCGGCCTCGCCATCATGATCCGCGCCCTGCGGCGGGCGCCGTCGGTCACCGCGCGGCTGCAGTTGCGATGGGTCGTGTCGGGGGCCGTGCTGGGCGGCCTGCCGTTCACCCTCGGCTATGCCGTGCCATGGGCGCTGGGCTTCGACTCCGACCGGTTGCACCTGACGGCGGTGACGCTGGTTCTGATCCCGCTCGCGTTCGCGGCGGCCATCGTCCGCTACCGTCTCGGCGACGTCGAGGTAATCGTCAAGCGCGGTCTCGTCTACGCGAGCGCGGTCGCCGCGATGGCGGCGATCTATCTGCTTCTCGAGGGACTCGCGACGGCGGTCTTTCTCGACGAGTCGGATCAGCACAACTCGCTCATCGCGCTGCTGGCGACGCTCGTGGTGGTCCTGCTGGCCCGGCCGGTCAAGGACGCGATCGAAACGATGCTCGACCGCGTCTACTATCGGGACCGGTACGACTATCGCCGGGCACTGGTCGACTTCGCGCGGGACCTGAACAGCGACCTGGACCTCGACCGCCTGGCCGAGCGGCTCGTGACGCGCGTTGCCGAGACGCTGGTTGTCGACAGGATGGTCCTGCTGCAGGGCGCGGCCGGCGGGGGGCCGTCCGACGGCGCCTTTCGCCCGGTGCGGTGGACCGGCTTCGAGACGCCGCCGCCGCCGCTGGGCGCCGACGCCGCCGTCGCCGGCCTGCTGCAGGAGTCGCGCACTGTGGCGCTGGACGACCCGGCGCTGGCGCAGCGGCTGGCCGCGGGCGATGCCGCGTTCTGGAGAGAGCGCGGGCTCTACTACTTCGCGCCCTGCATCGCCGAGGGCGCGACGATTGCCGTGATGGCGCTGGGCCGGAAGAGCAGCGGCGAGCCGCTGAGCAGCGAAGACATGGCCCTGCTGGCCGCCGTTGCGGGCCAGGTCGCGACCGCACTCGAGAACGGCCGGCTGTACGGACAGTTGCGTGAGAAGGCGGCCGAGCTCGACCGGATGCACCAGTTCAGCCAGAACATCATCGAGTCGTTGAGCGACGGGCTCGTGGCGGTCGATCTGGCCGGTCGGGTCATCCTGTGGAACGCGGAGCTCGAACGGATCTACGGCGTCGCGCGCGCGGCGGCGGTGGGGCGCACCCTCGACACCCTCTTCGATCCGCCGGTGGTCGCGCGGTTGCGGCCCGACGGCGGCGAGACCCCCGGCGTTCGCCGTCGGGTGCCGCTGCGGTCGCGGCACACGGGCGATCCGCGCCGGCTGCTGGTCAACCTCGCGACCGCTCCGCTGCTGACGCCCGACGGCGAGACCAGCGGCATGATCGTCATCGTCGAGGACATCACCCGGCGCGTTCAGCTCGAGGAGCAACTGCAGATATCGGAGAAGATGGCGTCGGTCGGACTGCTGGCCGCCGGCGTGGCCCACGAGGTGAACACGCCCCTGACCGGCATCTCGAGCTTCACGCAGATGTTGCTCGACGAAGCCGACCCCGACGACCCCCGGACGCCCGTCCTGAAGAAGATCGAGAAGCAGACCTTTCGCGCCGCGAAGATCGTCAACGGGCTGCTGAACCTGGCGCGCCCGGGACGCTCGGAAGCGGCTGGCCCGGTCGACGTCAACGGCGTCGTCAACGAGGTGCTCGCGTTGCTCGAGCCGCAGCTCGCCGCCGGCAGCGTCAAGGTGCGGCGCGAGCTGGCCGGGTCGCCCCTCGTCGTGCAGGGCGTGGACTTCAAGCTGCAGCAGGTTTTCCTGAATCTCTTCCTGAACGCGCGCGATGCCATGCCGGGCGGCGGATGGCTCACCATCCGCACCCGTGTCGAGGGCCGGGAGGCGGTCGTCGAGGTGGCGGACACCGGCTCCGGGATTCCCCCCGAGCTGCTCTCCCGGATCTACGATCCGTTCTTCACCACGAAGGCGACCGGCAAGGGTACCGGCCTCGGCCTCTCGGTGATCTACGGGGTTGTGCAGGAGCATCATGGCGTGATCGAATGCGCGAGCGAGATCGAGCGGGGCACGCGGTTCACGCTGAGGCTGCCGCTGGCGGCCGCGCGGGAGCGGACGGCCGGCGCCGCACGCTGATCCCATCCATCCGGACATGCTGCGCAACGCCTCGATCCTGGTCGTGGACGACGAAGAGATCATGCGCGAGATCCTCGAGTCGCTGCTGTCCCGCCAGGGGTGTCGGGTGCGCCTTGCCGGGTCGGGCGAGGAAGCGGTCGAGATGGCGAAGGCCGACCCGTTCGACGCCGCCGTCGTCGACGTGATGATGCCCGGCATCGACGGGCTCGAGACGCTCGAGCAGTTGCAGCGGATCGACGCGGACCTGCCCGTCGTCATGATCACCGCCTTCGGCACCGCCGCCAACACCCGTGAAGCGTTCAAGCGGGGTGCGTTCGACTTCATCGAGAAGCCGTTCAAGAACGATGACGTGCTGGTCGTGCTGCGCAACGCGGTGGCCCAACGGCGCCTCGTCACCGAGAACCGGACCCTGCGTCGGAGCCTGCAGGCGCAGAGCCATCGCCTCAGCGATCTGATAGGGCGCAGCCCGCGCATGCGGCGGGTCTTCGACCTCATCACCCAGGCGGCGCCGAGCCGGACGACCATCCTGGTTCAGGGCGAGAGCGGGACCGGGAAGGAGCTCGTCGCCCGCGCGGTCCACGCCAACTCGGCACGCAGCGACCGGCCCTTCATCACGGTGAACTCCGGAAGCCTGCCGCCCGACCTCCTCGAGTCGAACCTGTTCGGCCATGTCAAGGGCGCGTTCACGGGTGCGGTATCGCTGAAGAAGGGTTTGTTCGAGCTTGCGGATCGGGGCAGCATCTTCTTCGACGAAATCGGGACCGTGCCGCTCGAGACGCAGGCCAAGCTGCTGCGCGTCATCCAGGAGCGCGAGTTCATGCGTCTGGGCGGCGTCGACACGCTCAAGGTGGACGTTCGCATCATCGCCGCGACGAACGTCGACCTGAAGCAGCTGGTCGACAACGGGGAGTTCCGGGAAGACCTGTACTACCGCCTCCACGTCATCACCATCGAGCTCCCCGGCCTCCGCGAGCGCCGGGAGGACATTCCGCTGCTCGCGCAGCACTTCCTGGCCAAGTACGGGAAGGAGAACCGGAAGCCCGGGCTCGAGCTCGCCCCCGAGGCGCTCCGGCTCCTGGAGGAGTACAACTGGCCGGGCAACGTGCGGGAGCTCGAGAACGTGATCGAGAGGGCCGTCGTGCTCACCTCCGGCACGACCATCGGCGCCAGCCTGATGCCGGATTCGATCCGGACGCCGCAGCGGTTCCAGTTGCCGAGCTTCGAGATGCCGCCCGACGGGATCCCGTTCCGGAAGGTGATCGAAGAGATGGAGACGATGCTGATCACGCGGTCGCTCGACGCGGCCGGCGGCATCCAGAAGCGCGCGGCGGAGCTGCTGCAGATCAAGCCGACGACGCTCAACGAGATGATCAAGCGCTACGGCATCCGACCGCGGGGGAAGCGCGGCGCCGCCGCGGAGCGGAAGAGCGAGTCGGCCCTGGCCGGCGCCCGGCAGTCGCGAGCCCGCGACCTGCCGGACTCGGTCGCCGCCGACCTGATCGACAAGCGGCTGTCGTCACGCGGTTGACGGCTGCCCGCGCGACCTGCGTCGCCGGCGGGGAGCCGCCCGCCGTCGACTCCTGCGCCCGACGGCCGCAATCAACCGCTCGTACTTGTCCAGGATGGCCGGCCAACTGTAGTGCTCCCGGACATAGCGCCGCCCGTTGCGGCCCATTTCCGCCCGCAGCTCGTCGTCGCCGACCAGCAGTTGCAGGCATTCGGCGAACTCGGCGCCGTCGACGTAGTACAACCCCGCGTTGCTCCGCTGGCAGTGGTCCGTCAGCACGTCGCTGCGGGCGTTGGCGATGATCGGCGTTCCGACGGCAAACGCTTCCAGCGCGGGCAGCGACAGGCTCTCGCGAGGTGACGGCGCGACGACGACCGTCGCTGCTTCCAGCGCTTCGAGCCGCTCGCTCTCCGTCAGCACGCCGGCGAACCGGATGAACGGCTCCTCGGGAATGCGCATCAGCTTGGCGCCCATCAGGGCCAGCGTCGCCTCACCCTGTTGCGCCGCATAGCTGCCGAAGTACTCGATGAGCTCCTCGCACCCCGTGCCGGCCTCGACACGCTCGCCGTACAGCGCGACCGGTCCGTACAGCCGGTGCCGGCGCCTGAAGACGGCGCCGCGCATGCGAGGCTGCCCGTTGGCGCCGCCCGCGGGCGCGGTCGCGCCGCTCGGCTCCGCGTCGGCCTCCGCCGGTGCGAGTCGTTCCGCATCGAGATGCGGCGGCAGCTCGACGCCGCAACCCACGATTCCCTCGGCGTGCGCCTCGATCGAGAAGCGGCTGCGCAGGAAGCCGCGTTCGACGCCGGTGTCGTAGGCGATTCCCGCCGGCAGGGAGAACGTCCGGCGGTAGGTGTCCAGGCGGATCGCTGGATCGTCCTGCGCCGCCGGCACCAGGATGCTGCGCCGCGGATCGATACGCAGGCCGAGCACCGTGGGCGCGTGCCGATAGCCGAAGAAGATGAGGGCGTCGTACGACTCGTGACGCTGCTCCAGGTACTCGATGAGCGCCGGGCACCACGGTCCCTGCTGCTGCAGCCAGCTTTCCTCGTCCTGCGCGGTGTGGGGATTGGCGAGGATCCAGTCGGAGTACTCCTCGAAAGCCCCGGGGTCGCGGGTCTGTGCGTTGGCGAATCGCCGCACGGTCACGCCGCGCACCCGGTCGGATCCTGCGGGGTACGCGTTGTCCCAGGTCGCGGCGTCCCGGGCGCAGGTGGTCAGCACGTCGACGTCGTGGCGCTGCGACAGGTGTTCGGCAATGAGCCGGCAGTGGTGCTCGGGGCCGGCTGCCAGCTCGGCGCCGTAGCGCTGAATGATGAGGGCGATTCTCACGGCATCGAGACCGGCACGCGGCGGGCGGCGGCCACGCGGCACCGCCGGAGCGGTGAGGCAGGCGCGACCGGACGGCGTGGCACGCGCTGGAACACCGCCGCCTTCACTGGCTCGCGGGATCCGGCTCGCCCGCCGGCTGCGCTGCTGGCGGCGGCTCGCTCTCGCTCGCGGGCTCGGGCGTCCCCTCCGGCGGCGCCGCGTCGTCGGCGGGCTGCTCGCCGGCCGCTGCCGTGGCCTCGGCGTCCGCTGCGGTGCGGGTGGATCGCCGCCTGCCCCGGCGTCGTCGTCGTCGCTTGGGTTCCGCGCCCTCGGCCTGCTCCTCGCTGTTGTCCGCTTCGGCCGCCGCGCGCGCCGCGTCCCGTCGCTGCGCGATGCCTTCCGTTGCGCGCGCCCGCCGCTCGTCGAAGTCCAGTCGGCCGGCGACCGACTCGACACGCGCCCGGTGGTGCTTCATGTCGACGGAGAGGCGGGTCATCTCGACGACGAGATTGTTCATGACCTCGTAGTTCAGGGCGTCGATCTCCTCGCGGGCGGCGAGCCGCGAGTTGCTGAGCGCGAGGAGCCTCGCCACCCTGTCGACGAACTGCGCGTGCTGCGCGTTGATCTCGCGCTGGACCTGCAGGGCCTGCACGATCGGGTCGACGTCGAAGAACAGCTTGAGGAGCGGGCTGAGCAGCCTGCGGACGGGGTAGAGCAGCCACCCCAGCAGCCCGCGCGAGGCGTAGATGCTCTGGGGACCGAACTCGAACGACTCGGGCGCGGCCGGCGCCGGCGCCGCGTCCTGCTCCCGCTGCCGCCGCCGGGAGCGATCGACGAGCTCCGGGCGGGCCTTGGCCGGCTCCAGCAGCCCCTCGAGCTTCACGTTCGCCAGCTCCCGGATCTGCTGTTCGGTGTAGTCCTCGCCGTGCTTCTCCTTGATGCGGTCACGGACCTGCCCCATGATCCGCACCACGTCGACGCCGTCTGACTGGGTGGAGAACTCGGACATGAGTTGCCCTGGCAACCTCGCCTCGGTCCCGCTGGTTCGCCAGGGCTGGCGGAGTCCGCGGCGCGGCAGCGGACTCTCGGGCCGGCAACACTCAACTGAAGCTGGCCAGCGCCTCCGATTCCGACTCGTAGGTGTCGAAGACCGTGAGCAGCTTGGTGATGGTCAGCACTTCCCTGATGCGCGCGGTCAGGTTCAGCAACCGCAGGCTCCCGCCGTTGCGGGTCACCGTCCGGTAGCTCGATACCATCTGCCCCAGGCCCGCGCTGTCGACGTACGGCACGTCGCCGAGATTCAGCACGATCTTCGTGTGGCCCTGCTGAACCAGGCTGTTGATCTTGTCCTTCAGAAGCTCGTCGCCGTCACCGATCGTCAGCTTGCCGTGCAGATCCAGGACCTTGACGTCGCCGCTCGAGCGTTCCGCGATCTCCATCGTTCCTCCGTCACGGTGCGGTGCGGCCGCACCCGGCTCCCAGGCTTCAATCAGACGGGGCTTTGCCCCGAACTGGGTTAC
>CAZMWA010000093.1:0-27150 GCA_964569405.1 uncultured Vicinamibacteraceae bacterium
GGATGTCGATCTCCTGCCGCCAGTTGCGGTTCATGGTGCCGAACACGAGGTCGAAGGAGCCGTCGGCGTTGCGCTCCCAGCCCTCGTAGGCGGGCATGACCGCCTGCCCGGTCAGGTAGCGCTGCTGGGCGCCGCCCGCGAGGCCGGCGCCGAGCGCGAGCGACGCCAGCAGGAGCACCTGCGCCCGGCCGGATGCCCGCCGACGACGACGCGGGCCGGTCATCCGCATGCCCGCCCCCTACTGGTCGCCGGCATCCGCGCCGAGCGGGTCGTCCAGACCGCAGAGCGGGCAGCCGACCACATTGTCGCCCGTCCGGATGCCGAGCCGCTCCCGCCGGCCGGCGAGCTCCGCGGCGAACTGCTCGTCGGTCAGGTAGATGCCCCGCGCCAGGTTGATGAGCATCTGGTCGACCGAGCGCATGCCCGCGCCCGACCAGTTGCGCGGATCGGGCACGTTGGGATTCGTGGGCGAGTTGTTGAAGTAGCCGACCAGGCGCAGGATGGTGCCCTTCGGCAGCAGCGGCGCCGCGTCGTCCGCGTAGGTGTAGACCCGAACCCAACTGTGGTCGTAGCCGACGCAGTTGAGGGTCTCGCGCATCTGGCCCCAGATGGCCTCGAGGCACATCCGCACGCCGGCCGCGTGCATGTGGGGCTCGAAGATGGTCATCTTCAGGTGCCGCGGCACCGTGAAGTAGATGTCTATCTCCTGGTCGGGGTCCATCGGCTCGAGGTCGAGATCGACGCTCGCCCAACTGATGCCCTGCTCCCGCACCGTCGGCCGGTAGCCGCGCGGGTGGAACTTGAAGCCGACGTCCAGGCGGGCGCGCGTATCCGCCCCGTTGGAGTGCAGGTGGCCGTTCGGAAAGACGACGGTCGCCCCGGCCGGCATCAGCCGGCCCGCCTCGGGATCGAAGACGTCGGCGTTCCGCCCCACCTCGTGGGTCGGCCAGCCGCCGAGCCGCTGGCGCTCCTGGACGGCCTTCTCCGCGTTCGGATCGACCACGCCCAGCACGGCGTGGTGGATCACGAACAGCGCGCCCACGGTGTCGCGCGCGGCGCCCGTCCGCGACTCCGTGACCTCCTTGAACTCGAGGGCCGCCACGTAGCGGTCCTCCGTCAACCCGCTCGGCGACTCGCCGTGCGGCCCCCACCAGTCGGGCGCCTCGGCGGGCACCTCGACGCTCGGCGACGAGACGATCAGATCGGGCTGCCCGATCTCCCACTCGTCGACGTCGATGAACGCCACCGGCGGCGGCATGTCGGCCGGATCGCCCCGCGGCGCGCCGTTGTCGGCCCACGCCGCGATCTTCGCGATCTCCTCGTCGCTCAGCGACGGGTCGTTCTTGAACTGCTGGATGCCGATGTCCTTCTCAACGTACCAGGGCGGCATGGCCCCCGGCTTGTCCCGCAGCGCGGTGCGCTGCCTGATGGACCGCGCCCAGGGGCGCACCTCCTCGTAGTCGATCAGCGACATCGGGGCCAGCGAATCGGGCCGATGGCATCGCTGGCAGCTCCGCTGCAGGATGGGCGCGATGTCCTTCGTGAACGTCACCGGCTCGCGCGGCGCGGTCTGCCCGGCCGCCGCGAGGGGGAACGCCGCCGCCGCGGCGAGCGCGGCGCACAACCCGACCGCCGACCGGCCGCCCGACCTGCCCGCTCTACCCTTGATCGTCATCAGCAACTCCCCCACTCACCCCTCCCCGCCGAGCTCCGCGTACACCGCGGTCAGGAAGCGTTGGGGGTCGCCCCACTTCGCTTCGTAGGCCGCCGTCGTGCCGGCCGCCGCCACCTGCTCGTAGGTCATCCCCTGCCCGACGAGCGCCCGCACCTGGCCGGCCACGTCGATCACCATGTCGCGGAACTCGACGACGTCCTCCCGCGTGGACACCTCGCCGTGTCCCGGCACGATGAGCGTGTCGGCCCCCGCCCGCCCGGCGATGATGCCGAGCGTGTCGATGGTGCCCGGCAGACTGCCGCCGTTGTTGAGATCGATCACCGGGAAGGCGACCGTGCGGAAGACGTCGCCCACGACCATCACGTCGGAATCCCTGAAGTGGATGACGCTGTCGCCGTCCGTGTGGGAGGCCGGCACCGGGAAGATGTGCACCTCCTCGCCGTTCAGGTGCACGGTGACGTCCTCGCTGTAGGTGACGGCCGGCAGGGCCACCGCCGGCATGGTCGCGGCCAGCCGCAGGCGCACGCGGTCCTGCGCCATGATCAGGATGCCCAGGCGGCCGAGGTTCTCGTTGCCCCCCACGTGGTCCCCGTGCACGTGGGTGTTGATGACGAAGCGAATGTCGCCGTTGGAGATGCCGCCGATGGCCTCCAGGATGCGGTCGGTGAGCGGGGCGAACTGATCGTCCACCATGAGGACGCCGTCGTCGCCCACCGAGAGGCCGATGTTGCCGCCGCGGCCGGAGACGTAGTGCACCGTCCCGCGCACGTGATGCGTCGCGATCTCCACGGCGTCCCAGTCCACCTGCTGCTGGGCGCGGGCCGCGGCGACGGAGAGCAGAACCACCGGGAGGCCCACCAGCAGCCCCAGGCGCGCGAGTGTCGAGCGTGTCTGCATGTCGAAGCTCCTCTCCTGCATCGTCGCCGGCCGTTCTACAGTTGGAACAGCCGGTTGATCTTCACCACGAGGCCGCGGTTGCGCAACCCGGCGTAGCGGCTCGGCCGCAGCGCCTCCAGGTCGCGCTCCTCCGTGTATACCACGAACAGCTCGCTGCCCGGACTGTACTCCCAGCGCAGGCGCAGGTTGTTGCTCCAGCGGTCGGTGCTCGAGTTGTACTGCACCAGCCCGCTGAAGAACATGCGCGGGTTGAACGCGTAGTTGAGGCGCGTGCTGACCAGCGTGGTGGTGAACTCCCCTTCCGGCAGGTCGATGGCGTTGAACGAGATGGTCGGCTCGATCGAGAACTGGTCCGTGACGTTGACGCGGCCCCGGCGGTACTCGAGCGTGCGGATGTCGCCGCTCCAGAAGCTGCCCGCGGTCAGCGCCAGACCGCCGCTGGCCCGGCGCTGGCCGCCCAGGGTGTAGGCGACGGTGCCCGCCGTGAACGCGTAGCCGCCCACCGGGAGCGCCACGTCCCGCGCAATCCGGAACGGCGCCTGCAGCAGCTCGTACGAGTTCGTCACGTTGGCCTCGAAGAGGTCGCTGTTGTGGAACTCGATCGCGAAGTCCAGGGTCCGCTCGCGCGTCTCGACCAGCCCCTGGTCGGCCGTCGTGAAGTAGTCGACCTCCGCCTCCAGCTCGTAGCGCCGGACGAGATCGCTCTCGGGGCGGGGGCTGAACCGGCCGGACAGGTTGGTGCGGCGGTAGTTGTCCCGCTGCAGGAAGCCGATCTCGGGCAGGAAGTTCTCCTCCACGACGAGGTGGTTCACGGTGAGGCCGTAGCGGTCCCCGCCGTAGTCGAAGCGGCCCTGGTAGCTGGCGTCGCGGCCCGCGCCCAGCGGCGTCCGGGTGCGCGCGTAGTACGTCACGAAATCGACGTTCTCGTACAAGGAGAACGTGCCGTCGACGCCGTACGCCTGGCTCGCGCCGGGTCCGACGAGCGAGACGGAGCGGTTCGTGTAGATGGCCCCCACGCTGCTCCGCCGCAGGACATCGCGCCGGATGCGGAGGACCGTGAAGTTCGTCGACGCCGTGCCCGCCTCCGGCGACGCCTCCGTCTGGATGCTGAGGGCGCCGACGTCGAAGGCGCCGGCCTTGCCCGTCATCCGCGCGCCGCCGTGAATCGGCACGACGTACTGCGCCCGCTCGGCGTCGCCTTCGAGGCCGATCCGCCGGCTGTAGAACAGCGTCGGCGCGTCGTTGGGCTCGCCCGGGCTGCCGGCCCCCACACCGGGGCGCGCGAACCCGAAGATGCCGCGGCCCTCGAGGAAGAACTCGCGCTTCTCCGGAAAGAAGAGGCTGAAGCGCGTCAGGTTCACCTGCTGCTCGTCCACCTCCACCTGCGCGAAGTCCGTGTTGTAGGTGAAGTCCGCCGTCAGGTTCTGCGTGATGCCCAGCTTGACGTCGGCGCCGACCGCCGCGCTGCCGTCGTTGTCGCGGATCGGGATCGAGTGCCGATCGGTCGTCACGCCGCCGATGGCGTAGGGCTTGATCTCGAGGAGCCGGCTGGCGGCGGGCGGCTCCAGCCCCACGAGGGTGGCCGCCGCCGAGACGCGGAAGATGCCCGCCGCGCCCCGCCCCCCACCGGCCGAGATCGGGATCCGGGTCAGGTACGTCCACTCGTTCTTGCGGCGCACGGAGCGGCGCATCTGCACGCCCCAGAGCTGCGGCGAGCCCGCCCGGTAGCGGAGCGTCTTGAACGGGATCTCCATCTCCACCGTCCAGCCCCCGTCGAAGCGACCCGTGCGGACGTCCCAGACCGGGTTCCAGTCGCCGTTCGGATTGCCCTCGTTGGTGAACTGCTGGTCGGCGCGGGCGCCCAGCGGGTTGGTGTAGAAGTTGTAGCCGTTGCGGCGGTCGTAGAACGTGTCGAAGAAGACCGTGAAGGTGTCGTTCTGGCGCAACTGGTTGGTGTCCCGGCGCATCTCGTTGGCGACCCACTCGCTCTCGGGCGCCGAGTCGTGCACGCGCGCCGACACGTATACGTTGGTGTCGTCGAACAGGATCCAGGCTTCCGTGCGCTCCGAGGCCGGCGCCCCTTCCACCGGCACCTGCTGCAGGAAGTCGGTGATCGGCGGCACGCTGCGGTACACCTCCTCGTCGAGGGCGCCGTCCAGCCGGATCCCTGCGGCGAGCCGGATGGCGCGCACGGTGGTCCGCCCGGCGGCGTCGCGGTTCATCACGGCGGGCGGAACCGGGGGCGGCGGCCCGTCGATGGCCGCCCCGAGCGGCGTGCCGAAGCCGGCCGGAGCGGGCGCGACCTGGCCGGGCCGGGAGTCTCCGGAGGCCGCGGCGGCCGGCCGGGATTCGTCCCGGGCCTGCGCCAGGAGCGTCCCGGCCGCGCCGGACACCGCGAGGCACACCGCCAGCGCCGCACGGCCCGCCGCACGCGACAGCGAGGTCTGCGTCCCTGCCGCCAACCGGCGTGCGACTGTGCTACCCTGCCTTCCGATAAGCAGCTTCATCACCCCGGGCACGGATTCCGCCCCGGGGATCATACGGCCACCAGCAGGCACGCGTCCGGGTGAAGGCTGGGCAGCCGTGGTAGAGGCCCCGCTGCCAGGAGGTACCCCGATGAACTCGAATCGAGCCGCTCTCGCTCTCGTGGCCGCCGCAATAGTCGCCTGGGCGCCGGGCGCCGCCCTGGCGGCCGACTTCCACCATGTGCAGATCACGGCGTCGAGTCCGGCCCGGGGCGTCGACTGGTACGTCGAGCACCTGGGCTGCGAGCCGGTCGCCGACCGCGACGACGCCGCGACGTGCGACGGCGTGGAGCTCGTGTTCGTCCCGCAGTCGACCACGGGCGGCAGCCAGGGCACGGGCGTGAACCACATCGGCTTCTCGTACCCGGACCTGACGGCCAAGATGGCCGAGCTCGAGGCCGTGGGCGTGCGCGGCAGCGGCGTCCGCCTGCAGCGCTTCGACGACGGCTCGATCGTGCGGGACGTGCCCGGGCTGTTCAAGATCGCCTTCATCTTCGACCCGTGGGGGACGCGCATCGAGCTGGTCGAGGATACGGAGCGGCTGGGCTTCCACCACATCGACCTCAGCGCGACCGATCCCGAGGCCACGCTGGCCTGGTACCGCGACGTCATGGGCGGCGAGCCGGCCACGCTCAGGGGCCGCCAGGACGGCGTGGCGTTCGGCGACGTCCTGCTGCTGGTCGCCGCCCACCCGGAGGGCGCGGCGCCGGCGTCGACGCGCGGCCGGGCCATCGACCACCTCGGCTTCGTGGTGCCCGACCTCGACGCGGAGGCGCCCGTCCTGCGCCGGCAGGGTGTCCGCTTCGAGGCGGAGCCGGCGGTGCCGGCGAACGCGCGCACCGCGGCCCAGCGAGCCTTCGTCAGCGGCCCCGACAACGTGCGCATCGCGGTGGTCGAGACCGGCTTCGCGGGCGTCGGCAGCGAGCTGGCCGCCGCCATCCGCTCGACCGATGCCCTCGAGCCGTACGACGTCCCGCGGACGTCCTGGGGCGAGCCCGACCTCGCGGGCATCTGGACCGGGAACCCGTCGCACGGCATCCCGCTCGAGCGGCCGGCGGACGTCGAGGCGGACGAGCTGACCCCCGAGGAGGCCATCGCGCGGCGCGAGGACGGCACCCTGGGCAGCATCTGGGGCTACGACCGGGAGTGGCGCGACGTGACACTGAGCTACGGCCACGCGGCCGTCTCCACGCAGGTGGCGATGATCGTCGACCCGCCGGACGGGCGGCTGCCCGCGCGCACGGAGTACGGGCAGGCGCTCCACGAGCGCGTGCTGGGCAACTACGAGTCGCGTCCCTACGCCGGCCCCGAGAACGTGCGCCCGGCCGCCCGCTGCCTCACGCGCGGCATCCCCGGCATGATGATGCCCACCGTCTACAACAACGGCCTGCAGATCGTGCAGGGCCCCGGCCACGTGGCCATCACGAAGGAGATGATCCACGAGACGCGCATCATCCCCACCGCGGAGCGCCCGCGGCTCGGTGCGGACCTCGATCTGTGGCTCGGCGACCCGCAGGGCCGCTGGGAGGGCGACACGCTCGTCGTCGAGACGACCAACTTCGACGACCGCGTGGCGTCGATCGGGCGTCCCGTCTGGGCCTCGTCCAGCGACGCGCTCACCCTGACCGAGCGGTTCACGCGCGTGGGTCCCACGACGCTGCAGTACGAGTTCACGATCGACGATCCGAAGATCTGGACGCGCCCCTGGACGGCCATGTTCCGGTTCGACCGCGACGACTCGCAGTACGAGCTGGTCGAGTACGCCTGCCACGAGGGCAACTACGCCATGACGGGCATCCTCAGCGGCGGCCGCGCCGTGGAAGCCGCCGCGGCCGCGGAGGCGGGCCGGTAGGAGCAGGCATCGTAGAGCCCATGACGGACTACGCACACCCTGAAGCGCTCGTCGACCCGCGCTGGGTCGCCGAGCACCTGCGGCACCCCGGGGTGCGGATCGTCGATGCGCACTACGACCCCGCGGCGTACCAGTCCGGCCATATTCCCGGGGCAGTCCCCTGGAGCGCCATGGGGACGCTGCTGTCCACGGACTGGCAGATGGCTTTCGAGCGGGAAGCGGTGGAGGGCCTGTGCGGACGGTCCGGAATCGGCAACGACACCACGGTTGTCGTCTACAGCGAGCACAATGCGATCGCGCCGTGGGTGTTCTGGTTCCTCAAGGCCGTCGGTCACGCCGACGTGCGCGTCCTCGACGGCGGACGCGCGAAGTGGGTCGCGGACGGCCACGCGATGACGACCGACGCGCCCTCCGTCGCGGCGACGAGCTACACCGCGCGCGGGCCCGATCCGGCGCTGCGGGCGCTACCGGACCGTGTCCGGGCCGCCGTCGGCAGCGAGGACTGCGTGCTCCTGGACGTCCGCACGGCCGAGGAGTATCGGGGCGAACGGTACCTGCAGGAGCCGCCCCGGGACGGCGAGCGGGCGGGGCACGTGCCGGGCGCGATCCATCTCCACTACGAGGCCGCTCTCAACGCGGACGACACGTTCAAGTCGGCCGACGAGTTGGCCGCCCTGTTCGCGAGCCGCGGCGTGACCGCCGACAGGGAGACGATCACGTACTGCGCGGTCGGCGTGCGGTCGGCCCATACCTGGTTCGTCCTCAGCCAACTGCTCGGCCACCCTCAGGTCCGCAGCTTCGACGGCTCGTGGAACCTGTGGAGCCGGCTGCCCGACACGCCCGTCGAGACGTAGCCGCCTCGCTCGCGTGAACACCGGTATCGATCTCCCAATCCGCCTTGGTGGACGGGCGGCAGCGGAGCGCTCGTCTACAGCCAATCCGTCGGAAGTCGCTGGCGGATGTTCCTCGTGCAAGCCGCTACGGAAACTCGGCTTCGCCACCAGACCAACAGCATGATGACACCCGCCACGTAGCCGACCACCGTGATCACCAGGAACACGGTCCATGCTCGGTCGGATGGGAACACGGCCGTCAGCAGGGCGACCGACAGGCTCACCGACATCGACAGCAGGGCGACCGCGAGGTTCAGGAAGATAGTGTCGATAGATCCCCGTTCGAGGATCGCCAGCTCGGACTCCTCGACCTCGTAGATGGTCAGTCTTTGCAGCCGGGCGCGCCGTATGGCTGGTAGTACGGTCTCATCGCGGCTGTCCTGTTCCCGCAACGTGTCCGGGGCATCCTCCGGCGCGTTCATCGACCGTTACCGCGTATGAGGTCGGCGATCTCGGCCGCGATTTCCTCGACGGTATGGGTTGACGTGTTCCGCGCGAGCTTGTCGGCCAGAGACGGACTGTAGCGCATGACCTCGGCCTTCGAAACGTTGTGCCAGACGGGCAGCAACACCTGTTCCCCGGTCACCGTCTTCGTGACCATTCCGTCCAGTTCGTAGTTCGCCCAGCCCTTGGCGAAGAAATCGTGCGAGAGCACGACGACGCCGAAGCGGCTGTTGGCCAAGCCGCGGTCAATCTTCTGCCGCAGGCTGTCACCGATGTGGAGAGTGAACTCGTCGAACCACACGCGCAATCCGGCCGATCGAAGAGCAAGGGCCAGGGGACGCACAACGGCGTCCTTGTCTTCGGAGGCATGTGAAACGAACACGTCGTACGGCTCGTCGCCTTCGACGCCGGGCGCGACAGCCGCCGAACGATTCAAAAGCGTCGGAACAGATGACAGTGGCCGCTCCCGAATTGGCTTCAATGGACCGGGTAACACCTGCACGCCGGAGCGAACCTGGCCGCCGAGACCGCCGAGATCGACGGCGACGTGCCAGTGGCTGGTATGGGGAACGTGCAACCGGACCGGGGACTTGGTCGCGTGCCCGCCGTAGAAGCGATGCCGTCGTCCCGCACGATAGTTACTGAAGTTCGAGCTATCCATCAATCGGACGTTGGCAGCATTGCCCTTGAGAGTAACGAGTACTACGTTGCCGCCGTCCAGGTTACCGAGGTCATGGTGAATGAACCTCATGCGGATACTCCAGGCACCGTCCTCGTATCTTTCGATGGGCCCCGCTCTGTCCCCCGGGAGTACGTCGAGAGCGACCCGCTTGACCTCAACCACTTGTCCACCGGCTCAGACATGACTGACACGCCCTCCGCCGGGCCGCCCGCTACGGCCTGTCGCCGCGGCGCTCGGCCGCGCGCACGGCGCTCAGGATGTTCGCCAGGGCGTAGTTCGCCTCGTGGCAGGCGTACTCGAACAGCAGGTAGTCCGGATCGCGCTCGAACGGGAGCGCGACCGTCCAGGGCCGCGTCCACGTCAGCGGGTCGTCCACCTGCACCTCGTAGTGGAGCGTGTCGGCGTCGCCGACGCGAAAGCGCTCGACGAGGCGCAGCGCGGTGCTCGTCGGGTTGCCGTTGCCGTTGCGCGCGTACGAGCCCGTCCGCCCGTTGGTGTTCGTGGTCTCCACCACGAGCGTCGCCCCTTCCCAGCGGCCGCGCGAGTCGCCCATCCACTGCCGGATGCCGGGGGCGATGTGGGGGCGGCCGTCGAGAGGGATCAGCCGCGTCTCGTGAATCATCTCGTGATGGAGGATCACGAGCCCCGGCGACTGCAGGATCCAGATGGCCGACGAGTAGATGTTCGGGAACGAGGACCCCAGCACGCCGCGGCTGATGCAGCGGTCGTAGGGCCGCAGGTCTTCCGGGCCGGCGTGGGCGTAGTCGGGCGCGGCTCGCGTCCGCCACGCCTCCGCCCGGCGCGCCCCGTCGGCCGTCATCGGCGGCAGCCGGCCGTCCGGGGGATCGACGATCAGCGAGGCGAGGGGCGGCGCCGGCCGCCGCTCGCCGAAGCCCTGCGCCGGCACCAGCCGCGGCCGCACCCGGGCGGCGGCGGCGGCATTGCGCGCCGCGAGCTCCTCGGCAGTCAGCACCGCGCGCGTGCCGAGCTCCGCCGGGCGTTCGAACGGCACGCCGGCCAGCGCGGTGCTGAGCCACATGCCCTGGAGATCGGGATCGCCCCAGGGCGTGCGCGGCACGTCCGCGGCCTGCGGCTCGGCCGGCTGCGGCGCCGCCGAACCTGCCAACGGTGTGTCGGCGAGTCCCCCGGCGAGCACCACGCCCGCGATCGAGAACAGTAGCGCGGCGCGGGTGGCGTGCCGTCGCGCCGGCGTCCCGGCTGCGGCCATCGGCGCGGCGCGGCGCTCAACCTGCACGGCTCTGCGCCGGCTCGGCGGCGTTCCCGTAGCCGCGCGCTCCCGCCGTCACCAGGCGCGGGTCGCGGCCCTGGGCCCTGGGCACGAGGCTGATGTCCTGGGCCGTCAGCTCCCCGGCCTTGGTCGGCGACGGCCGCAGCGCGAACTCCAGAATCAGGCGCCGGCTCGGCAGGTACGCCGCGTTGATGCCGGCCTTCTGCAGCTCGCTGCTGTGCACGAACGTCGATGCGTAGGGCGAGTCCTCGCGCGTGGTGTCGGTCACCCACAGCGGGCCGTCGAACGACTTCAGGTAGCGGATGAAGCCGAAGCCCTTGACCCCGTCGTACCAGTGGCACAGGCCGCGCACGCGCGAGCCCTCCGTGCCCCAGTCGGGTCCCTTCGACTCGCCCGGCAACAGTCGCGGAATCAGGTAGCCGGAGACGAACAGGTCCGCCTCGCGCCGCAGATCGCCGGACACGTTGTCGAAGGCCACGACCTCGACCCGGCAGCCCATGTTCTGCAGGGCCCGCGCGACCTTGGCGAAGTCGCCGTCGCCGGTGGCCAGCAGCACCCGGTCGATGTTGCGCGCCTCGAGCAGCACGTCGACCGCCATGTCGAGGTCGCTGTTGGCCTTGCCGAACCGCTTGCCGTCCTCGTTGACGTACCACTTGACCGGCTTGACGATCACCTTGTAGCCGAAGTCGCGCAGCGCCTCGTGGAAGCTCTCCACGTTGCGCTGGTAGGTGTCGTCCGTCGCGGCCCGATCGTCATCGAACGAGGTGTACGAGTTCAGCCGCAGGGCGTCCGCCCCGTCGCGGCACGCGAACTCCCGCAGCACGTCGTAGCGCAGGCTGCGGCCCCCGTTCCTGGTGATGTTCTCCGTGTCGACATATACACCGATTCGCACGCTGCCTCGCCCTCCGCCGCCGGCGGCGTCCCCGTGACGCGCCCCAACGATTCAGTATACGCGCCGGCCCGGCTCACGGTTGCAACCCGTCGGCAGCGGGCCGCGGCGCCTGTTCGCGCCCCAGCCGCCGGCCGGCAATCCAGACGGCGTCGATCGCGCGCGTGTTGGTGATGTCGTCCAGCGGGTTGGCGTCGAGGACGACCAGGTCGGCCCACTTGCCGGGCTCGAGCGTGCCCAGGTCGTCGAGGCGCATGACCCGCGCGCCGTTGCCCGTGGCGGCGACCAGCGCCTGCATGGGGGTCATCCCGGACTCGACCATCAGCTCGAGCTCCACGTGCTCGAAGTAGCCCTGCCAGCGGCCGAGCGACGTGCCGCTGTCGGTGCCCATGGCGATGGTCGCGCCGCCGTCCGTCAGCAGCTTGATGTTGCGCTTGGCCTGCTCCAGCATCCCCTTCGTGAACTGCGCCGTCTCGCTGTTGCGCACCCGCTCGTGGGTGGCCGGGTCGCGAATCTCCTCCATGTCCGAGCGGTAGGCGTCGGCGCCGCGCAGGAAGAACGGGTCCTCGAAGAAGGCCGGCGTCGTCTCGTACAGGAACACCGACAGGCAGCGCGTCAGCGTCGGGATGTAGCCGACGTCCAGCCGGATCAGCTCGTCGATGAGCTCCTGGTCGACATCCTGGTCGCGCACGCTGTGGGCCACCACGTCGACGCCCGCCGCCAGCAGCCCCTTCGCGTCGTCGAGGTCGATGAGATGCGCCGCGACCCGCAGGTCGCGCCGGTGGGCCTGGTCGATCAGCGCCCCGTACACCGCCGGCGTCATGTCGCCGGGCTGGGCGTTGAGGCGGGTCTTGATGATGTCCACGCCCAGGTCCGCGACCTCGTCGATGCTGCGGCGGGCCTCGTCCGCCGTCTCGGCCACCACGTTGGGTCCGGAGACGTAGAGCCGCGCCCGATCGAGCTGCTCGCCGCGCGCCTGCGCGTCGCGCACCCGCACGCTCTCGACGCCGTCGTCGCCCAGCGTGTGGACGGTGGTGACACCGTAGTCGGCGTAGAGCCGGAGCTGCCCGAGGAGCTGGTCGTGGAGCGGCAGCGCGGGGTCGCCGTCGTTGAGGTGCGCGTGCGCGTTGATCAGCCCCGGGATGATGGTCTTGCCGGAGACGTCGACGCGCTCGGCGCCGTCCGGGATCGACACGTCGGAGGCCGCGCCGACCGCCTGGATGCGGCCGTCGGCGATGAGCACGGTGGCCCCCTCAATTGGCTCCCCGCCGGTGCCGTCGACCACGCGCGCGCCGGTCAATGCGACCGCGGCCGGCGCCTGCGCGAGCGCCGGTGGGGCCGGCGCCCCGACCAGAACGAGCAATCCCAGCAGCGCAACCACAGCCCCTGAAAACGTGACACGACCCATCGCGCACCTCCTCATGTCGTCCCGACGGCCCGCCGCGCGCGCTGGCGCAATCCGGCCGGCCGTGCTCTCAACCTGCCACGAGCGGCGCCAGATCCGTGATCGCCGCCACCACGTGATTCGCCGCGAACCCGAGCTCCTCAGGCGGCCCGGCAGCGGCGCGCTGAATCCAGAACGTGATCAGCCCCGCCGAGGCCGCGCCGTTGACGTCCCACGAGTTGGACGAGACGAAGCCCAGCGCCGACCGGCCCACCCCGAGCCGCTCGAGCCCGAGGTTGTAGACGCGCGGGCTGACCTTGAAGATCTTCACCTCCTCGACGCTGATGATGGCGTCGAGCAGGTGATCGATGCCCGCGCTGCGGGCCGCCGCCTCCAGCATCCGGGGCTCCCCGTTCGAGAGAATCGCCAGGCGCAGGCCCCGGCTCCGCAGGGCCTCCAGCCCCGGCCGCACGTCGGGGAACGCGGCCAGGGACAGATATGCCTCCATCAGCCGCTCGCGACGCCGCGGGGTCAGATCCAGACCGAGGCTGCGCGCCGCGTAGACCAGGGCATCACCCGTGACCAGCCAGAAGTCGCGGTGGCGGCCCATTAGGCTGCGCAGCAGGCTGTACTGGAGCTGCTTGGCGCGCCAGCGCTGCGCCAGCGCGTCCCCCTGCCCCGGAAACAGCTCGTCGCACAGCGCCGTCACCGAGAAGACGTCGAACAGCGTCCCGTAGGCGTCGAACGCGAACGCCTCGATGTTCGCCGCACCCGCCGGCTGCGAGGCTGCCGCCCGCGCGACGCCGGCTCCGGCCGCCCCCGCACCGATGCTCCCGATGAACGCCCTGCGCCCGGTCTGCATGCGGCTCCCTCCCGGATGCCGCCGGCGCGCGCCACCCGCGCGGCCGGCAGGCCCGGCACATTATCCCACCATCCCGGCGGCACCCCGCGGGAGAAACGCTGCGGCCAGCGCGGGTTTTCGGGCATCATTGATCGGGAACGACGTCAGGAGCCGCGCCGCGGCACGGTGCGGGCTCCGACCGGGCGCCAGGCGGAGCCGCGGAGTGAGAACTGGCAGTCCGGCTCACGTCCAGGAAGGAGCGCGCGATGCTCGGACAGCTCGAATCGGGACGGCACACGGGACGGCACAGGCGTGCACCGCTGGCGGCAGCGCTCGCCGTGGCGGCGGTCGCGGCGACCGCGCTCGGCGCAGCCGACGACGACTTCGTCACCGTCGACCGCTTCGTGCCGCACACATCGACGGTGGCGGCGAACGAGGGCGAGCGGGTCGGCCTGTTCCTCCGCGAGAAACTCAGCCGCGATCTGGACGCGCGGATCGCCGCCGGCGAACGGCCGCACGGCAAGGTGGTGCTGTTCGTCCACGGCGGGTCGATCCCCGCGGTGCCGGACTACGACCTGCCGTACAAGGGCTACTCGTGGATGGCGCATCTGGCGGCCGCCGGCTACGACACGTTCGCGATGGACCAGACCGGCTACGGGCTGTCGCCGCGGCCGGAGATGGACGACCCGTGCAACATGGACGCCGACGACCGCGCGCTGGTCACGCCCAACCCGCTGGCGCGCGACTGCGAGCCCCGCTACCCGCACGGGCTGACGACGAGCCAGTCGGACTGGGACGAGATCGGCCGCGTCGTGGACTACATCCGCGAGCTGCGCGGCGTCGACACGGTGAGCCTGATCGGCTGGTCCGCGGGCGGCCCGCGCACCGCGGGGTTCGCGGCGCGCCGCCCGGACGTCGTCGACAAGCTCGTGCTGTTCGCCCCGGGCTACCGGCCGGACCAGCCGTCGACGCCGCCGGCCAAGCCGACCGGCGAGGCGCCGATGCGCCTGCAGACCCGGGAGCGGCTGGAGCACGGCCGCTGGCGCTCGACCGTCGCCTGCGACGACCAGATCGATCCGGAGATTCAGGAGGTCATCTGGCAGACCGTGATGGCCTACGACCCGCTCGGCTCGGTCTGGGGACCGCGGCACGGCGTGATGCGGGTGCGCACCTCGGCTGGCGCGTGGGGCTGGAACCGCGAGTACGCCGCGCGCGTGCAGGCGCCGACGCTGATCCTGGTCGGCGAGCAGGACTTCCTGCTCGAGGCCGACCGGCAGCTCTACGCAGACCTGACCGGCACGGAGCGCAAGGTGCTGGTCGAGATGGCCTGCGCCACCCACTTCGCCGTCTGGGAGACGACGCAGCACAAGCTCCTGCACGAGGCCTCGCTCGAGTGGCTCGAGCAGGGAACGTTCCGCGGCAGCGCGGCCGGACGCTTCACCGTGGGCGCGCGCCCGACCGGCCCGTGACCGCCGCTACAGCTCGCGGATGCGGACGTTGCGGAACTTCACCACGCCGAGGCCGTACTGCAGCGCGATGGGCCCGTCCGCGTAGCTCGAGTCCTCCATGTCCACGGTCTGCGTGCCGTTGAGCGTGACCGTCAGCCGCGTGCCCTCGGCCCGGATCTCGTAGGTGTTCCACTGGCCGCCCGCGTTGATGACGGCCGACGGCGCGGCGAAGTGCACGATGCCGCCCGTGCGGTACGTCTGGTCGGCGCGCGTGTCGTAGATGTTCACCTCGTACGAGTTGTTGTCGCGGACCGACTGCGCGTCCTGGCAGCGGATGAAGATGCCGCTGTTGGCCGGCTCGTCCACCCAGAACTCCAGCGTCAGCACGAAGTCGCCGTACGACTTCGGGGTGACCAGGAAGCCGCTGCCGCTGTCGGCCTGCACCGCGCCGTCCGCCAGCTCCCAGTTCGCGTCCCCGAGAACGTTCCAGCCTTCGAGGGTCGAGCCATCGAACAGCGTCATCCAGCCGTCGTCGTCCTGACCCGCCGCCGCGGGTTCCGCGTGGAGACCGGCGCCCCCTGTCGAAAGCAGTCCGAACGCGAGCAAGGCGATGGTTGCGTGCTTCATGTCTCTTCTCCTTCGTCCCGTTGCCGTGGGTGCCGTTGCCGCCCCATTCTATGCGCAAGGGGTTGCGGACTGCACCGCCCGGTCGCACGGCGGGCCGGGCAGCGCGCCCGCTCCGCCTGTGACAGGCGCCGAGGCGGCCTGCGATGATGTGCCGAGAGCATCCGGCTCATCACCCAAGGAGGTCGTCCATCACTCGCCGGCGTCTGCGCTCGCCCGCGCCTCCTCCTGGCGCGCGCCGGCGAGCTGGTTGTACAGCCCGTAGTTCCCTTCGTGACACGCGTACTCGTACAGCGTTCCGCCCCGCTTCATCAGCAGGACCGCGCTGAACGGCCGCGTGAAGGTCGTCGGGTCGTTCACGGTGTACTCGTACTGCAGGGTGTCCTCGGCCACGACGCTGAAGCGCTCCGTCAGGTGCAGGGTGGCGCCGGTGCCGGCCGCTATCGCCACCGTGGGGTTGAAGCTGGCGACCTTGTCGCTGAAGTTCGTGGTCTCGACCACGAGCGTATCGCCTTCCCAGTAGCCGCGCGAGTCGCCCATCCACTGGCGAATGCGCTCGGGCACGTGCTCGCGCCCGTCGAGCGGCACGATGCGGGCATCGTGAATCATCTCGTGGAGCACGACCACGTGGTCGCCGGTCTGGAAGAGCTGGATGTTCTGGTTGTAGAAGCCGGGCAGGATCGGCGGCCCCGTGTTGAATCCGAGGATGCAGCGCTCGGCGAGGCCGCGGGCCTCGTGGCTGTCGGCGCTGATCCCCGCCGAGCGGACGCGGACCGGCAGGCTGCCGCCCACGTCCTCGGCCAGCGACAGGACCTGGTTCACCGCCCCGGGCTGCAACGGCGGCACGCGTCCATCGGGCGGATCGACGATGAGCGACGTGCGCTGGTCCTCGACCAGCCGCGCGCCCTGGTCCATCCAGTAGCTGTTGTACGCGCCGACGTCGCCCCCGACCGGCAGCACCGACCGCTCCGTGGTCGGCGCCAGGGCGGCCGCGCTCTGCGCGTCGGCCTCCGCCTCGATCGCGGCGGCCTCCTCCTCCCGGTAGATCGCCTGGTCCGCGAGATCCGCGGGCCGCTCCAGCGGCGTCAGCGTGCGAAAGTCCCACACGCCCTGCAGGTCGGGCCGGCCGTCGGGCAGCCGCGGGGGATCGAACGCAGTCTGGGCGCCCGCGGGAGCCGCGCCGACGGCGAGCGCCAACAGAATCGCCGCAACGATGAAGCCTGGCCTGGTCATGGTCTCCTCCTGCTTTTCGATTGCGTTCAACGTGTGCCGGGGCTCTCCCACGTCGCCGAGTTCCTCGCTCCGAACGTGCGCGCGGTGCGGAGGATGCCCAGCATGATGCCCGCGTTGCCCTCATGGCAGGCGAACTCGTAGATGGCGGCGTCCTGCCGCTTGAGGGTGACGACGGCCGTCCACGGCCGCGCCCAGGTCGTCGGGTCGTCGAAGGTTGCCTCGTAGCGGATCTCGTCCGGCGCCACGCGGGTGAAGCGCTCCACGAGGTGCAGGTTCTGGGCGGCTCCGAGGTAATTCGTCTTGGGCGAGAAGTTCGCCGTGTCGACGACCAGCGTGTCGCCGTCCCAGCGCCCCACCGAGTCGCCGTGCCACTGGCGGATGCGCGGCGACGCGTGCGGCGACCCGTCCAGGCGCACGATGCGCGCGTCGTGGTTCGTCTCCATCACGAGGACGAAGTGCCCCGGCGACTGGAAGATCTGGTAGTAGCCGTACAGGGGGTCACCGCGCGGGCCGGGGCCGATGCGCGGCATGCCCGGCGTCAGGCAACGGGCGCGGGTGTTGAGGTCCTCGGGGCCCGCCGGATCCACATCCCGGGCAGTGAGCGCCGCCCACCGCGCCGCCGCCGCCGGCAGCAGCAGCGGCAGCCGGCCGTCGGGCGGGTCCACGATCTGGGACGTGCGGTTGTCGAACTCCCGCTCGACCATGAAGTTGGAGCTGCGGTTCGCCCCGCGCCTCCGAAAGGCGTCGACGTCCGCCAGGGCGGTCAGGAACAACGTGTCGCCGATGGCGAGGTCCGCGTCGTTCTCCTTGAAGATGCGGTCCGCCCGCCGCTGCAGCTCGGCCACCTCCTCGTCGGTGAGCAGCTCCCTCCCCGCCAGGGCCGGCGGCCGCTCGAAGGGCGTCGCGCTGGTGTTCACCCAGACGCCCTGCAGATCCGGCTGGCCGTCCGCCGTGCGCGGCGCCGTCCAGTCGCCGGCCGCGCCCTCCTGGGCGGCCGCGGGCTGGGGCGCCAGCGTAACGACGGCAAGGGCAATCGCCGGGACGCTCGAGAACGCGAAACGCATGCCTCTCATGTTCGCTCTCCAATCAGCGCTCGTTGCGCCGACGCTCCGCCCCATCTTACCGCCGAATCCGCACGAATCGGCACGCCGGGAGCCTGCGCCGCGGAACAGGCGTCGAGCAGGCGGACACCGGGGGTTCGGGGCGCGGCCCCGGCTGATACAATGACGCCAGCCGTACTTCCGCCGGCTCCGGGACGGATTGCAGCCCGGGCGGGCGCGTTTCCGGGAGGCGACATCGTGAACACACTCCAGAATCGGAACAGGTCCACCGTCTCGGTCAACGCCGCGCGATTCCGCCGGCGCGTCCTGGCCGCCGCCGCGGCGCTCTGCGCGTCCGTCGTGCTCGGCGGCGTCGCAATCGCCGAGCAGGCCGAGCCCGACCGCGCGGCGCTGCTGGCGTCGCTGCCGCAGGCGAGCGCGCTGCCCGCCGGCTTCCCGGCCGCGGGCGAGCTGGCCGGCCGAGGCGTCCTCCACACCGCGGGCGGCCAGTTGGCGTTCCGGCAGCACGACGGCGGCGACACCCACGGCTCCGACTCGCTGCCCATCTGGGAAAAGCGCATGCGGGGCGGCGCCCACACGCAGGGCGCGGTGTTCGGCGTCGAGGACGGCGCCATCGTCTCGACCGGGTACCTCGTCCGGCAGGCGGACCTGGTCGCGGGCAACAGCTTCCGCAACCTGAGCCTGCGGGGCCAGGACTTCCCGGCGCCGCAGCACCTGACGGTCGACTTCGTCGCGGGCGAGACCGGCCTCGAGGACGCCTACCTGCTGCTGTGGCACTTCCTGCCGCTGGAAGGCGCGGCCGGTCCGACGCTGCCGCTCGGGCCCCTGCCGCCGGTCACGAGCCTGCCCTCCCGGTTCACCCTCTACGCCTGCGAGGAGTTTCCGGAGGACTTCTGCCCGCGCATGGGACGCCACCACCGGGACCTGTCCGGCGGATCGACGCGCCACCCCACGGCCACCGGGGATGACGGCGTGATCTACGGCGAGGCGGCCGGCAAGCTCATCTTCATCGAGTACGTCTTCGGGCAGCAGGACCTGATGGACGGCGTCTCGTGGCCGGCCATACCGCTCAACGGCCTGCCGATTCCGCCGATCAACAACCTGCACCTGCTGCACTACAACGGCGAGGACGGCGGCCCGGGACGGTACACGGCGCACATGTACTTCGTGCCCGAGGCGACCTACCTCTCCTGGGATCGGCAGCCGGCCGAGCTCGAGTAGGCGCCGGGCGGAAGCGAATGCGTCATCTCCTGCCGGGTGGGCCGGGCGCCGGGCGCAGCCGTCGGGCGGCGATGGGCGGGCTCGCGGCGGCGGCCGGGTTGCTGGCCGCCGCGTTCGCCGCCGCCGTGCCGGGGACCGGACGCGCGGCGGCCCAACCGCCGGCGACGGCGGCCGGCGACTTCACGGCGCCCCGGACGCCCTGGGGCGATCCGGACCTGCAGGGCATCTGGAGCACCGGCTACATCGAGGTGCCGCTGGAGCGCCCCGAGGAGTACGGCAGTCGGGAGCTGCTGACCGAGGCCGAGGTGGCCGGCGAGCGCGAGCGGCTGGACGCGCAGCAGGACCATTCGACGGGCGGCACGCTGCCGACCACGCCCCGCGCCGGCGACACCGGCACCTACAACACGGTCTTCAGCGGCCGGGGACGGGAGGTCATCCGCACCCGGCGGAACTCCCTCATCGTCGATCCGCCGGAGGCCAGGATTCCCTGGCAGCCGGGCGTGCGCGAGCAGGTGGCCGACGAGGTGTCGACGGCCGCGGGCGTGCGGGGCAGGTTCCGCCACGAAGGCACCGACGGCCCGGAGGATCGGCCGAACGACCGCTGCCGCGGGGTGATCCTGCCCCACCGCTTCGGCACGTGGGAGGCCGGCGGGGGACACCACCGCATCGTGCAGACCCCGGGCGCCGTGACCATCTACTACGAGTACGGCCCGCACGGCGGCGCGTATCGCACCATCCCGCTCGACGGCCGCCCGCACCTGCCGGGCCGCATCCGGCAGTGGCTGGGAGATGCGCGCGGCCGCTGGGAGGGCGACACCCTCGTGGTCGACACCACGAACTTCACCGCTCGGACCAGCTACGAGGGCGCGCGCGACAACCTGCGCCTCAGCGAGCGCTTCACCCGCGTCGGGCCGGACTTCGTCCTGTACCACGTCACCGTCGAGGACGAGACGGTGTTCACGCGGCCCTGGACGCTGGAGATTCCGCTCACGCTGCAGGACGCGCGCGAGAACCGCATCTTCGAGTCGGCGTGCCACGAGGGGAACTACGCCCTGACCGGCATCCTGGCCGGCGCCCGCGCCGAGGAAGCCCGCCGCTAGCGGCCGGGCGGGTCGAGGTCGACACCATGCTCATCAAGCGCACGCCGGCCATCCGGTCCTCCGAGATCACCGACGAGCGGGACTATCTGCGGCGGCGCGACTTCCTGAAGGCGGCCTCGGGAGCGGCACTCGCGGCGGCTGCCGCCGCCCTGCCCGGCCGCCCGCTGCGCGCCGCGGCCGCGCAGGAGCCGCTGGCGCCCATCGCGCCCAGCCCGCTGAGCACCGACGAGCGGTGGAACTCGTTCCGCGACATCACCAGCTACAACAACTTCTACGAGTTCGGCACCGAGAAAGAGGACCCGGCGCGCCACGCCGGGCAGCTTCAGACGACACCCTGGACGGTCCGCGTCGAGGGGCACATCGGCGTGCCCGAGGCGGACTACGCGCTCGAGGACATCCTCGGGCCGCATGCGCTCGAGGAGCGCGTCTACCGGCTGCGCTGCGTCGAGGCGTGGTCGATGGTCATCCCGTGGGTCGGCTTTCCGCTCGGCGACCTCATCCGGCGCTTCGAGCCGACGTCGCGGGCGCGCTTCGTCCGCTTCGAGACGCTGTTCCGGCCCAGCGAGATGCCCGGACAGCGGCGGCCGATCCTGCAGTGGCCGTACGTCGAGGCGCTGCGGATGGACGAGGCGCTGCATCCGCTGACGATCCTCGCCGTCGGCCTCTACGGCAAGACGCTGCTGAACCAGAACGGCGCGCCGCTGCGCCTCGTCGTGCCCTGGAAGTACGGCTTCAAGAGCATCAAGTCGATCGTCAGGATCCAGTTCGTCGAGAACCGGCCGCGCACGTCGTGGAACGTCTCGGCTCCCAGCGAGTACGGTTTCTGGGCGAACGTGAATCCGCACGTCGACCACCCGCGCTGGAGCCAGAAGAACGAGCGCCGCATCGGCCGCTTCTTCCGCCAGGAAACCCGCATGTTCAACGGGTACGCCGACCAGGTTGCGCGCCTGTACACGGGCATGGACCTGCGGCGCAACTACTAGGAGGCCGGGCAGGCCGCCCGGCCCCGGCATCCCATGCGGCTGCTGAAGCCCCTCGTCTTCGCGGCCTGCCTCGTCCCGCTGGGGCTGCTCCTCTGGCGCGGATTCACGGACGGGCTGACCGCCAACCCCATCGAGTTCGTCACCCACCGCACCGGCGACTGGACGCTGCGGCTGCTGCTCGTCACGCTCGCCGTCACGCCGCTGCGGCGGCTGACCGGCTGGAACGCCGTCATCCGACTGCGCCGGATGCTGGGCCTGTTCGCCTTCTTCTACGGCAGCCTGCACCTGCTGACCTACGTGGTGCTCGACCACTTCTTCGCGTTCGGCTCGATGCTGGAGGACCTGACGGACCGGCGCTTCGTGACCGCCGGCTTCACCGGCTTCGTCCTGATGATCCCGCTCGCGCTGACGTCCACGCAGGCGATGGTGCGCCGGCTCGGCGGCCGGCGCTGGCAGGCGCTGCACCGGCTGGTGTACGTCAGCGCCTGCGCCGGCGTCGTCCACTACCTGTGGCTCGTCAAGGCGGATCTGCGCCCGCCGCTCGTCTACGCCGCGCTGCTGGCGCTGCTGCTGGGATTCAGGTTGTACGTGGCGCTGGCGCGCCGCGCCGGGCGCCCGCCTCACGCGGCCGGGTCCGGCGCCTTGCTCTAGGAAGCTGCTGGGCCGCGCGGCGGTCAGCCGCCGCTGCCGTCGCGCGCGATCAGCGCGGGCGGGACCTCGACGATCCGGCCGCCGTCGGCCACGCAGGCCGCCGCGCCCGGCGTCACGTCGCGCGTGCAGCCGTACAGCGGCTCGCCCCGGTACACCCACTGCGCCACGCCGTCCGCGCGCGGCGCGACCGACCAGTCGCCGAACGGCACCGCGGCGGCGGGCGCCCGCAGCGGCGTCCAGATGCCCGCGCAGGCGGGCTGGCAGGCGGCCGGCGCGGCGTACAGCGTCATGCCCCGCGCGTCGGCCAGCGCGAGCCCGAGGGGCGTCGTCTCGGCCACGATGCCCGGCGGTGCACCCCCGACCTCGAACCGCGTCTGCCGGACGCCGGCCCGCAGGTACGAGCGGCGGCGTCCGCCGCGCTCCGGGAACGGCTCGACGGCGGCAATCTGCCAGACGTTGCCCTGGCCGATGGCCCAGTCCTTCTCCTCCTCGTGCCGGTAGCGGTAGAGCGGCCGCCCCCGGTACGCCCACTGCGGCGCACCGTCGCCGCGCGCGACCAGCGACCAGTCGCCGAACGGCGCCGCCCCCGCGGCTGCCCGCACCGGCGGCCATACCGACGCGCAGGGCCCGAAGCAGGTCGACACGCCGGGCTCCGCATCGCGGCGCGTCACGTACAGCGTATAGCCCTCGGCATCCGCGAAGACCGGCCCGAGGGGCGTGCTGCCGAACGTGATCCCGGCCGGCGTCGCCGGCAGCGCGGCTTCCTGCGCGCCCGCCGGCGCCGCCCAGCCGGCGCCGATCGCCGCCAGCGCTATCAGGTATCGTCCGGCGCGCCTCACCCTGCCACCACCTCGCCGACGGGCTGCCGGGTCTCCATCGAGCCGGCGCCGAAGGTGTCGATCGGGACCTCCATCACCTGCATCGCGGTCAGGGCGATGCGCGAGACGGGGTCGGACTTCCCGATGACGCTCAGCCCCGAGCGCACGCGCCCGCCCGCGCGGCCGGCGAACATGACCGGCAGGTTGTCGATGTTGTGGTTCTTCGCCAGCTCGGTCTCCGAGTGCGCCACGACGAGCATGCGGTCGAGGAGCGTGCCGTCGCCTTCCCGCATGCCGTCCAGGATCCCCAGGAACGTGCCCCACGCCTGCATGACGTCGGCGACGAAACGCGTGGACTCGGGCTGATAGCCGAGGGCGGCGTCGATCGGCTCGTCGTGCGTCAACTGGTGGTGCGAGGTCGCGCTGCCGCGGCGCGTCAACGACGAGGCCCCGTTGTTGAAGCTCACGTTGAACACCTTCGTCTGGTTGCAGGCCAGCGCCATCGCGAGCAGCCGCACCATGACCTCGTGGTTCGCGCTGACGTCCTCCAGCACGTTGGCCACCTCCCGCTCGCCCGCCGGCGCGGACGGCGGCTCGCACGCCACCAGCGGCTGCGGCTTCTGGAGCTGCAGGGCGAGCTGGCTCTCCACCTGCCGGACGCCGGTGAAGTACTGATCGAGACGCGCCCGATCCGCCGCGCCGAGCCGCCGCTCGAGCGCGCGCCGCTGCTCGGTGACCACCGACAGCACGCTCCGGCGCGCCATGGTGACCGGATCGGGCGTGAAGGCGGCGGCGTTCGGATCCACGAAGCCCTCGCCGAAGATGCGCTGGTAGAAGCGCACGGCCGACGTCTCGACCGGGTTCATCTGCCCCGCGCCCTGGCCGCTCAGGGTGTTCGTGCGGTCGCCGATGGCGGACACGTCGAGCGTGCGGAAGCGGGTGCCGCCGCCGATGTGCGCCGCGATGATGCTGTCGAACGACGGCGCGGGCAGCGTGCCGCCGACGCTCGGCGCCACGCCGGTCCGGAAGCAGGGGCCGCCGGTCGCATGCGGGAAGTTGGGCTTGCCGTCCGTCAGGCAGTCGAAGCCGCCGAAGATGGTGACCTTGTCCTTGTACGGCGCCATCGGCTCCGTCTCGGGCAGGATCTCGTAGTCCGGACCGGGCCGCGCGGGATGAAAGCGGCCGGGCGTCACGCCCAGGCCCCAGAACCACGTGCCAAACCGCACCGGGAGCGGGGCGCCCGCGGCCAGGGCCGTCCCGTTGCCGTTCAGGAAGCAATCCAGGTAGGGCAGCGACACCGCGACGGTCGCGCCCTGGCAGATGCCGCGCAGGACGGTGCGCCGGCTGATGCCTGACTTCATCGTGAGACCTCCTCACCCGTTCCGTTGCCGTTCGCCGGCTGCGCCGCGAGGAAGACCGGGCTCGCGGCGACGGCGCGCAGCAGCGCCGGCAGCCGGTAGCCTTCCTCCGCGAACCGGGACGCCATCTCCGCCGCCCACGGCAGGTCGCGGGGCGTGAGCGAGCGCCGCAGCGCGTACTCCGCGACGCGCCGGGCGAGACACCGCGGCGCCGCCGGATGCCGGCTCACGGCCGCGCCCAGCGCCACCGCGCCCGCGACCTCCGCGCCGTCGAGCTCGCCGCTGACGTCGATGGGCGCGCCGTTCTCGGTCGTGCGCCACGCGCCGACGCCGTCGAAGTTCTCCAGCGTCAGCCCGATGGGATCGGTGATGCGGTGGCAGCCCGCGCACACCGGATTGCTGCGGTGCACCGCCAGCCGGTCGCGCGCCGTGCGCAGCTCGACGTTTTCCGTGTCCTCCAGCAGCGAGAAGTCCACGTCCGCCGGCGGGTCCGGCACCGCCTGGCACAGCAGCAGCTCCCGCAGCGCCTGGCCGCGCAGCGTCGGCGAGCTGCGGCCGTCGTGGGAGAACGCGGCCAGGAAGCTCATCTGCGTCAGCAGCCCGGCGCGGCCGCCGTCGGGCGGCAGCTCGTAGCGGACCCAGGGGTCGCTGCCCGGTCTGACGGGCAGCCCGTAGACCTGACCGAGGGCCCGCGTCAGGAAGGTGGTCCGCGACGTGAACAGCTCCCGGTAGTCGCGATCCTCCCGGACGAGCAGCTCGACGATGGTGCGGAGCGTCTGCTCCGGCATGTCGGCCTTGACCTCGCGCACGAACTGCGGATAGAGAACCGGGTCCTTCGCCAGATCCGCGATGCGCTCGAAGCCGAGCATGTCGGCGAACAGCGTCCGCACGGACGCCTCCAGGCGGGGCGACGCCAGCAGCCGGTCCACCTGGCGCGCCAGCCCCTGCGCGTCGTGCAGCTCGCCGCGCGCGGCGGCCTCCAGCAGCAGCGTGTCGGGCGTCGTGTCCCACAGGAAGAAGCTGAGGCGCGCGGCCTTCGACCAGGCGTCCAGGCGCACCTGGCCGGGGCGTGCGGGATCGGGCTCGGTGACGTCCACGTCGAACAGGAAGCGCGGCGACACGAGCATCGTCTCCAGCGAGAGGGCGAGGCCCGTGTGGAAGCTCCCGCTCAGGCGGGCGCCCTCGCGCGCGGCCGCGACCTGCCGCTCGAGGTCGGCCGCGGCGAGCGGACGCCGGAACAGCAGGCGGCCCACCCGCCCGAGGAACGCGCCCGCGCAGGCATCGTCCGCCCGGTCCTCCACGGCGGGCCGGCAGCCGACCAGCAGCGCGCGGTGGTCCGCGTCGACCACCTGCGCCGCGATGGCGCGGGCCATCCGCGTGTACTGCTCGAAACCGGCGGGCGAGACCGCGATAGTGCTCACGTTGGAGGTCTGCAGGCCGTGCGGCGGCCGCACCAGCGGGTCCAGGCGGCCGGCCACCTGGATGTCCGTGCCGAAGATGTCCGCGACGGCGTTGCGATACTGCGTCTCGGTCAGGCGCCGCATCGCCGTGGCGGGGTCGCCGGCGGGTTGCGCGGCAACTGCAGCCGGCAGCGTCGCCATCGCCACCGCGATCGGCAGGGCGAGGAGCAGGCAGCGCACGCGGCGGCCCGCGGCGGGACGGCGCCCGGCGCCTGGCGGCTCCGCCCGGCCACCGCCCCGCCCCGTGCGGGTCCCCGCCGTTCGCTCGTGCAGACTGCTACCGGTCATCTGCTCCCGCGGGGTCGTCGTGAATCACGAACGCCGGAATGCCGGTGAGCCGGTGCGCCGCGGAGATGGTGGTGCACTGCCCGGTCCGCGGGTCGGGATCGCCGTCGGCCATCAGCACGAAGGTCTTGTACTCGGAGGCGCAGTCCATGTTGGCGGTCGACGCCGTGGCCCGGCAGCAGTACCCCACCGTGGAGATGTTCATGAGCGGCCGGTAGCCGCCGAGCAGCCCGGTCAACCGGCCGTCCGGCCCGAGCCGCAGCCTGAAGCGGACGCGCCGGAACTCCTGCGAGTACTTGTCCGCGAACGGCCCCCACGTGAACAGGCGGTAGCGCAGGTACAGCCTGTCGACGTCGTCGATCAGCAGCTCGCCGTCGACGATGCGGCCGGTCGCCTCGTTGCGCCAGTGCGCGTTCGACGAGACGCGGAACGACTGGTCGGGGAGCGGCTCGCCCGCGGGCGTCCTGAGGATGAGGTCGGCTATCTCCGGCGAGTAGATGCCCACCTCGACGCGGTCGTCGTTCAGCGGGTCGTCCAGGCCCCGGATCTCGATCAGGAACGGATCGAGATCGCCTCCCGCCTGCTCGCTCGCGGCGGTGCCCCGCCGGCTCTTGTAGCAGCCGACGGCGCGATAGAGCTGGTTGTCGACGGCGGGCTCGCCGTCCAGCCCCTCGAACTTCGGGTGCTCGCAGGTCAGGGGCGTGGCGCGGCCGTCCGGCGTGCCGTCCAGATTGAGGCCGTACGCCACCCGGCTCTGGACCCCGCGGTGAGGCGGGTGGCGGGGATCGTTCAGGAACGCCTTCGGGTTCTGGCAGACGTTCTCCCCGCCGGGTCCGTTGATGAACTCGCCCTTCCAGGCGTTGGCGTACTCCTCGGCGTTCTCGGGCCTGAGAATCCGTTCCCGCTCGTCCGGGCCGAGCGTGGCGAGGAAGTTCTCCTCGACGGTCGGCTCGAACCCCCCGGGGCAGTCCGACTCGAACGGCCCGTAGTGCATCGCCAGCCGCGAGTCCACTACCAGGAAGCCCAGCGTGCTCCCCTCGCGGGCCTCGACGCCGGCGTCGAGCATGCCGGCCGCCAGGACCGCAGGCAGGATGCAGGCCGGCAGCAGCCGCCACCGCAGGCGCGTGCAGTTACGAGTCATGAAGCCTCCCATCCGATGCCTAGCGCGGATCGGGCGGCGGCTGGCGCGGGCCGCGCTCCTGGAACAACCGCACCACGCCGATATGGTTCGCCATGGCCGCGTAGGTCCACGCCGTGCGGCCGCGCGCGTCCCGCGCGTCGAGATCGGCTCCCGCCTCCAGCAGGGCGCGCACCGCGGCGACGTGGCCCGCGGCGGCGGCCTCGATCAACGGCGTTCTGCCGGTGCCGTCGGCGGCGTTGACGTCCGCCCCGCTCCCCAGCAGGAACCCGATGGTCTCCAGGCTGCCGCTCGCGGCGGGCACGATCAGCGCGGTCGCGCCGGCGCCGTCGCGGGCGTCGTCGAGGCGCTGCTGGAGCAGGGGATCGACGTCGACGCCCGCGACGGCGCCGGCGCGACCGCGCTGATCGTGACCGCCGCGAGCGGCAGCCTGGAGACC
>CAZMWA010000094.1:0-2804 GCA_964569405.1 uncultured Vicinamibacteraceae bacterium
TGCCCCTGACTCCCGCCGTCCGACGGCGCTGCGCCGGGACCTGGGTCCGCTCGACGGCGCGGCGATCGTGGTCTCCAACGTCATCGGCAGCGGCATCTTCATCGTGCCCGCGTTCGTCGCCCAGGACGTGCCCAACGCCTGGGCCATGCTCAGCGTCTGGCTGGCGGGCGGCGTGCTCGCGTTCGCCGGGGCCATGGCCTACGCGGAGCTGGCGGCGCTGCGGCCGCGGGCCGGCGGAGAGTACGTGTACCTGCACGAGGCGTTCGGTCCGCTGGCCGGCTTCCTCACCGGCTGGACGTCGTTCGTCGCCGGCTTCTCCGGGGCCATCGCCGCCAGCGCCGTCGGCCTCGCCAGCTACCTGGGCCGCTTCGTGCCGGCGGCCGGCGACACGACCCCGCTCCTGCAACTGCCGCTGGGCGTCGCAACGCTCACGCTGTCGCCGCAGTCCGTCGTGGCCCTCACGGCCATCGCGGGCCTTTCGGTCGTGCACATCGTCGGCCTCGGTCCCGGACGGATCGTCCAGAACGTGCTCGCCGCCCTCAAGGTGCTCGTGCTGGTGGTCTTCGTCGCCCTCGGCTTCACGATCGGCCTCGGAACGGGTACGAACTTCGGCGCCGTCGGCGGGGCGGTCGCGCCGGCCGGCTGGGCGCTGGCGCTGATTCCGGTGATGTTCAGCTACTCGGGCTGGAACGCGGCCGCCTACGTGGCCGAGGAGATGCGCGACCCGGGGCGGAACGTGCCGCTGGCCCTCGGCATCGGCACCGTGGTCGTCATCGTGATCTATCTGCTGCTGAACGCGCTGTACGTCTACGCGCTGCCGGTGACGGAGCTCGCGGCCGTCGACGTGCGGGTGGTCGACGCGGCGGCCGACCGGCTGTTCGGGCCGGCCGGGGCCGCGCCGCTCGCCGCGGCGTCGGTCGTGATGATCGCGGCGAGCATCAGCGCGATGGTGCTGGCCGGGCCGCGCGTGTACTACGCGATGGCGCAGAACGGCCAGTTCTTCGCCCGCCTGGCCGAGGTGCACCCGACGTTCCGGACCCCGACGGCCGCCATCGTCGCCCAGAGCCTGTGGGCGGGCCTGCTCGTGCTGACCGGGACGTTCGAGCAGCTCGTGGAGTACACGGGATTCGCCGTCGTGCTGTTCGCGGGCGTGGCGGTCACCGCGCTGTTCGTGCTCCGCCGCCGCGAGCCGCTGGCGACGCGCCCCTTCCGCGCCTGGGGCTACCCGCTGGCGCCGCTCGTCTTCGCCACGGCCAGCCTGTTCATGGTCGGCAACGCCATCTGGCGCAGCCCCGGCACCTCCGCCGCGGGACTGCTCATCATCGCGGCCGGCGTCCCGGCCTTCTTCCTCTTTCGCCGCTCGCGCCGGGCGCAGCGGCAGGCGCGCTGAGCATGTCCGACTTCCACAGCACGACGGTGCTCGCGGTACGCCGCGGCGAGCGGGCCGTGCTGGCCGGCGACGGCCAGGTGACGCTCGGCAACACGGTCGTCAAGCAGAGCGCGCGCAAGATCCGGCGGCTCTACAACGACAGGATCCTGGCCGGGTTCGCCGGTTCGTCGGCCGACTCGTTCGCCCTGTTCGCGCGCTTCGAGTCGAAGCTCGAGCAGTACCGCGGGAATCTCGAACGCTCGGTCGTCGAGCTCGCGAAGGACTGGCGCACGGACCGCCTGCTGCGCCGCCTCGAGGCGATGCTGGTGGTCGTCGACGCCTCGGCCACCTTCCTGCTGTCGGGCACCGGCGATCTCATCGAGCCCGACGACGGGATCGTCGCGATCGGGTCCGGCGGGGCGTACGCGATGGCGGCGGCCAAGGCGCTCGCACGGCATACCGAGCTCGATGCGCGCGCCATCGCCCGGGAGGCGCTGACGATAGCGGCCGGCATTTGCATTTACACGAATGCCAGTGTCACGATCGAGGAGCTGTAGCGCGCCGCCGGTCCCGCCAGTCATGCCCATTTATCTTCCCGAATCGACGGTGACGAGCGCCGACACGTTGACGCCGCGCCAGATCGTGGCCGAGCTCGACAAGTACGTCGTCGGACAGACGAACGCCAAGCGGGCCGTCGCCGTCGCGCTCCGGAATCGGATGCGGCGCCAGAAGCTGCCGCCCGAGCTGGCCGAGGAGGTGGCGCCCAAGAACATCCTGATGATCGGCCCGACCGGCGTGGGCAAGACCGAGATCGCCCGCCGACTCGCCCGGCTGGCCCAGTCGCCGTTCATCAAGGTCGAGGCGTCGAAGTTCACCGAGGTCGGCTACGTCGGACGCGACGTCGAGTCGATGGTCCGCGATCTGGTCGAGCTGGCGGTCGACATGGTCCGCGAGCAACGGCTGGTCGAGGTGCGCGGCAAGGCGCGCGAGAACGCGGAGGAGCGCCTGCTGGACCTGCTCCTGCCGCCGGTGCGGCCGGTGGCCGACGCGCCGGATGCCGTTGCCGCCGGCGAGCACGCCCAGCGCACGCGCGAGAAGTTTCGCGACCAGCTCCGCGCCGGCCGCCTCGATGCGCGGGTCGTCGAGGTCGAGGTGCGGGAGCGGTCGTTGCCCTCGTTCGAGGTCGTTACGGGCTCCTCGATCGAGGAGATCGACATCAACGTGAAGGACATGCTGCCCGGCCTCTTCCAGGGGCGGCCGCGGAAGCGGCGCCTGAAGGTGCCGGAGGCGCTGCAGCACCTGAGCCAGGAAGAGGAGCAGAAGCTCGTCGACATGGACAGCGTGAGCCGGTCGGCGGTGGAGCGGGTCGAGCAGGCCGGCATCATATTCGTCGACGAGATCGACAAGATCGCCGGGCGGGAGGGGGTGCAGGGAC
>CAZMWA010000095.1:0-4295 GCA_964569405.1 uncultured Vicinamibacteraceae bacterium
AGTTAGGGTTGGTTGGGCGGCAATCGTCGCCTCCGGCTCCGGTTGCCGGGCTACGCTGCGGGGGCGCTGACGGCGGCCGGCCGTGCGGCGCGCGGCGGCTCCCGCCGCGGCAGGCGGATGCTGAAGATTGCCCCGCCGCCCGGCCGGTTCGCGGCGGCGGCCGTGCCGCCGTGCAGGCCCGCCAGGTGCTTGACGATGGCCAGCCCGAGCCCCGTGCCGCCCGGGTCGCGCGCCCGCGAGCGATCGACGCGGTAGAAGCGCTCGAAGACACGCGTCAGGTCGCTGTCCGGGATGCCGGGTCCGCGGTCCTCGACCGTCAGCACGACCTCGTCGTCCGCCGCCGCGATGCGCAACGTGACCGTGCTGGCGGCGGGCGCGTAGCGGGCGGCGTTCTCCAGCAGGTTCTTCAGGATGTCGTGCAGCTTGGACGGATCGGCGGTGATCGTGGCGGCCGACGGCGCGCTGTGCGTGTCGACGCGCATCCCCTTCTCCTGCAGCAGCGGGGCCAGCTCGGTCCGGGCCGCCGCGAACACGGCCTCGGTCGCGCAGGGCATCAGGTTCAGCGGCTCCTGGCCGGCGTCCAGCCTGGCCAGCCGCAGGAGACCGCCGACCAGGCGTTCCATCCGCAGCGCGTGCCGCGCGATGATGTCCAGGAAGCGCGGGTCGCCGGCGGGCGCGCTGCCGTCGAGCAGCGCGTCGACCGCCGCACGGACGGCGGTCAGCGGCGTGCGCAGCTCGTGCGAGACGTTGGCCACGAAATCCTGGCGCACCTGCTCCGCGCGCCGGAACTCGGTCATGTCGTGCAGGACCATGGCCGCGCCCTGGCGGCCGGCGCCGTCCTCCGCCGGGACGAGCGCAGCCGTGCTGGCGAGCAGCACCTTGGGCGGCTCGGTGTTCAGGCTCACCTCGCGCCGCAGCGACTCGCCGTCGTCCAGCGCGCGGGCGATCTGGCCCGCGATCTCCGGATGGCGGATCAGCTCGATGTAGTGCCGGCCCACGGGCGAGGTGCCGAGCGCCAGCATCGCGCGCACGGCCTCGTTCGCCATCCTGACGTGGCCGCCGGCGTCGACGACGACCACGCCCTCGGCCATGCTCGACAGGATGGCGTCGGTGAGCACGCGATGCCGCGACAGCTCGTCGAGCCGGCTGCCCAGCTCGTGCACCGACGCGTCGAGCGCACGCGCGACCGTGCCGATCTCGTCGTTGCCGTAGCCGCGCAGCGGGCGGCTCAGGTCGCCCTCGGCGTAGCGGCGCGCCACGGCGGCAATCGCGCGCACGCGCCGGCTCATGGCGGTCGAGGTCACCCACGCCAGCACCAGCGCGCCGACCAGCGCCAGGAAGATGCCGATGGCGGTGGCCCGCCGCACGGACGCGAGCTGCTCGTCGATGGCCGTCAGCGGCAGGGCCAGGCGCGCGTAGCCCACCGCGCCGTGCTCCACCGGCAGGGCCGCGTACAGGAAGTCGCGCTCGACGGTCGTGCTGAAGCGGCGGGTGACGCCCACGCCCCGCTCGCGCGCGATGAGAATCTCCGGGCGCGTGCCGTGGTTCTCCATCGCCGCGAGGCCCGCGCCGTCCTCGGCCGAATCGCCGACCACCCGGCCGTCCGGCGCGATGAGGGTCACGCGGGCGCCGAGCTCGCGGCCGAGCGCGTCGGCCTCGCCGTCGAGCTCGGCCAGCGTCGGGGCGGTCCCGCGCCGGGCGACCAGCTCGGCGACGAGCTGCGTCTGGGCCACGAGCTCGCGCTCGATGCGCTCGAGCAACTGGCGCTGCGACGAGAGCGAGACGAGCGTGCCGGCCAGCAGCAGGCTGATCGTCGCGATGCCCAGGACCGCGGCGAACAGCCGCGTACGCAGCCTCATGAACGGCGGTCCGCCGGGGCCGGCGACTCCAGCAGCTTGTAGCCGAACTGCTTGATCGTCACGATGGCGTCGCGCAGCACCGGCACCTTCTCGCGCAGGCGGCGGATGTGCACGTCGACGGTGCGCGTGCCGCCCGTGTAGCGGTAGCCCCACACGTCGGAGAGCAGCAGGTCGCGCGAGAGGACGCGGCCCGGGTGCTCCACGAGGTACTTGAGCAGCAGGTACTCCTTGGCCGTCAGCCGCACCTCCGCGCCGTCCACGGTGACCACGTGCTGCTCGGCGTCGATCAGCACGTCGCCGAAGCGCAGCCGCTGCTGGCCCGACCGCGACCGGCCGGCGCGGCGCAGCACCGCCCCGACGCGCGCCACCAGCTCCTTCGGGCTGAACGGCTTGGTCACGTAGTCGTCGCCGCCCAGCTCGAGGCCGACGATCCGGTCGGCTTCCTCCGACTTGGCCGTCAGCATGATGATCGGGATGGCCGCGAGGGTCGGCTCGGACCGCATCGCCCGGCAGATCTCGAGCCCGTTCAGGCCGGGCAGCATCAGGTCGAGCAGCACCAGGTCGGGCACCTGCCGCCGCACGTGCGGCAACACCTCGCTCCCGGAGTTGAGCACCTCCGTGAGATAGCCGGCCCGCTGCAGGTAGTGGGCCACGAGCTCGGCGATGTCGTGGTCGTCCTCGACCACGAGCACCCGCGTCGCAGCTCCGCTAGTCAGCGCCGCCCTCCTGCGCGTGATGCCGGACGTCGCGGCCCGAGACGATGAAGATGACCTCCTCGGCGATGTTCGTGGCGTGGTCGCCGATGCGCTCCAGGTGCCGCGAGATCAGGATGAGGTCGAGCGCGGGCTCCGTCTTGGCCGGGTTCTCGAGGATGAAGCTGAGCAGCTCGCGGAACACCTGCCCCTTGAGCGCGTCGAGCTCGTCGTCGCGGCCCAGCACCGCCCGGGCCCGCGCGGTGTCGAGCGCGACGTAGGCGTCGAGCGCGTCGCGCAGCATGCCCTGCGCGATGTCGGCCATGCGCGGGATGTCGATCAGCGGCTTGACCGGCGGATGCTCCATGTAGCGCAGCGCGGCCTCCGCGATGTTGACCGCGAAGTCGCCGACCCGCTCCAGGTTGCTGTTGATCTTGACCCCCGCGACGATGACGCGCAGGTCGGTCGCCACGGGCTGCCGCAACGCGAGCAGCTTGAAGCAGCGCTCGTCGATCTCGAGATCGAGGTCGTTGATCAGATCGTCGTCCTCGAGCACGCGCTCGGCCAGCTCGCGGTTGCGCTCGACGAGGGCGCGGACCGCCGCCCGCACGCGCTCCTCGGCCTCGCCGCCCATGACGAGCAGGCGCGCCTTGAGCTGATCGAGCTCATCCTGCAGGTGCGGGACGATCCTGTACGCCGGCTCCACCTTGCGGGCTTCCTCCGCTAGCCGAACCGGCCCGTCACGTAGTCCTCGGTTATCCGCTGCGACGGGGCGGTGAAGATGCGGTCCGTGCGATCGTACTCCACGAGCCGGCCGAGCCAGAAGACCGCCGTGCGGTCCGAGATGCGCGCCGCCTGCTGCATGTTGTGGGTCACGATCACGATCGTATACGTGGACTTGAGCCGGTGGATCAGCTCCTCGAGGCGCTGCGTGCCGATCGGGTCGAGCGACGCGGCCGGCTCGTCGAGCAGCAGGACCTCCGGGCGCACCGCCAGCGCCCGGGCGATGCACAGCCGCTGCTGCTGCCCGCCGGAGAGCGCTAGGGCCGACGTCTCGAGGCGGTCCTTCACCTCGTCCCAGAGGCCCGCGGCCTGCAGGCTGGCCTCGACGCGGGCCTCGAGCTCGCCGGGCCCGGCCGCCAGCCCCCCGACGCGCGGCCCGTAGGCCACGTTCGCGAAGATCGATTTCGGAAACGGGTTGGGCCTGCGGAAGATCATGCCGGCCCGGCGGCGGACGTCGGCCACGTCCACGCCGGCGGCGTAGACGTCGCGGCCGTCGATGGCGACCCGCCCCTCGACCCGCGCGCCGGGGACGATGTCGATCATCCGGTTCAGCGTGCGCAGGAAGGTGCTCTTGCCGCAGCCGGACGGCCCCACCAGCGCCGTCACCCGCGCGGCGGGGATGTCCAGCGAGACGTCGTCGAGGGCTCGGGTGGCGCCGTAGCGGACGCTGAGGGCCCGCACCTCCACCTTCGACGTGGCGGGCCGGGCCGCCGCCGGCCCCCGGCGAACGGCAACGGCGGACGGCGATGGCTGCGCGCGTGTCACCAGGATCCCGCAACCCGCCAGCGGTCCCGCATCCAGGCGGCCAGACCGCTCAGCAGCAGCACGAGCACCAGCAGCACCATGATAGCGGCTGCCGCGTTGCGAAGGAACTCGGACTCGGGGCGGGACAGCCAGTCGACAATCCGCACGGGCAGCGCCGGCAGCGCCCCGTCGATCCCCGGCGCGGGCGCTGCCGGCG
>CAZMWA010000096.1:0-2532 GCA_964569405.1 uncultured Vicinamibacteraceae bacterium
GGCGCAGCCGGCGCAAGGCGCGCACCGCGCGCCCCGGCGGGAGCGGCGCGGGGCAATGGGGTCCCCGCAAGCGGACGCCGGGGGTTCGGGGCAAAGCCCCGTCTGATCGAAGCTACGCGAGCGCGGCGAGGGTGGCGGTCAGGAGGCGGTAGAAGCGGCCCACCGATTCGATGTGGACGCGTTCGTCCGGCGAGTGGGGGAACTCGATGACCGGGCCGAACGAGATCATGTCCATGCCCGGCACCTTCCTGCCGATGATGCCGCATTCGAGTCCGGCGTGAATGGCCTTGACGCCGGGCGCCGACCCCAGCTCCCGCGCGTGGACGGCCTTGACGACCTCGAGCAGGGGCGAATCGAGGTTCGGCTTCCAGCCCGGGTAGGCGGGACGCTGGTCCACCGCGGCGCCGGCCAGCTCGGCGGTCGCGCGGATGCGGCGGCGGAGCGCGGCGAGCGCGGCGTCGATCGACGAGCGTGAGCTCGTGGTGAGCACGAGCGAGCCGTTCGCTCCCTTCGCCGTGGCGAGGTTGTTGCTCGTCTCGACGAGGTCCGGGATGTCGTAGCTCATCGCCTCCACGCCGTGCGGCAGGCTCGCGATCAGCCGCAGCACCGTCGTCGTCGTCGCGGGCGTCCAGGCCGTGTCCGCGCGGTCGGCGTCACCGACCGCGAGCGCCATGGCGGGGTCGGCCGGCCGGTACTCGTCCCGAATCGCGGCGAACTCGGCGCGGAGCGCCGCCACGACGCGCTCGCGCTCGGACGCGCCGACCACGATCGTGGCGAACGCCTCGCGGGGGATGGCGTTGTGGGCGCTGCCGCCCTCGAGCCTCGCCAGGCGCAGCGGCGTGCGCAGGTGCGCCGCCCATAGCGCCCGCGCCAGGAGCCCGACCGCGTTGCCGCGCTGCAGGTGGATGTCGCAGCCGGAGTGTCCGCCCTTGAGGCCGGTCAGCGCCAGCGGCACGGCCACGTCGTCGCCTCCGGCGGCGGCCGCCGCCAGCGGCAGCGTGATGCGCGTGTCGCCGCCCCCGGCGCAGCCGACGTAGACGAGTCCCTCCTCCTCGGAATCGAGGTTGATGAGCCGCCGGCCGGCCAGCAGCCCGGCATCGAGCTGCGCCGCGCCGGTGAGGCCGGTCTCCTCGTCGATCGTGAACAGCAGCTCCAGCGGCCCGTGGACCAGGTCGGTCGCCTCCATGACAGCGAGCATGGCCGCGACGCCGATGCCGTTGTCCGATCCGAGCGTGGTGCCGGTCGCCTTCAGGTAGTCGCCGTCCCGCCGCGGGACGATGGCGTCGGTCGCGAAGTCGTGGGCGACGTCCGCGTTCTTCTCCTGCACCATGTCGAGGTGCGACTGGAGAATCGTGACCGGCGCCGCCTCGTGTCCGGCGGCGGCCGGCTTGCGCACCACGACGTTGCCGGCGGCGTCGACCGCGTGACCGCAGCCGCAACGGGCCGCCGCGGCGACGACGTGACCGCGCATCCGGGCCTCGTCCTTCGAAGCGCGCGGGATGGTCAGGATCGCGTCGAAGTGGCTCCAGATGGCTGTCGGCTCCAGCGTCGCAACGAACGTCATGGCGATCCCTTCCCCTTCACTCGCGGCGCACGTCGATCGTCACCGACGCGAACGTCGTGGCGGGGATCCGCGGCCAGCCGGCCTGGTTCAGGTCGCCGTCGTTGACCGCGGCCCGCAGCTCGTACGTCCCGGGCGCGCTGAACGTCGCGCGCGTGGCGAACTCGGCGTCGGCGAGGGGACCGCCGGCCGCGGGAAACATCGACCGGGGCGGATCGAACCTGACGGCTCCGGGGCCGCGGTACCGCAGCCACCGGACGTGGCCCGGCTGGCGCGCATCCTCCGGCAGTCCGTCGTCGCTGACCGCGGCGGTCAGCGTGACCGTGTCGCCGGCGGCTACGGACGCGCGATCGGCCGTCAGGCTGACGGTCGGGGGCGTGTTGCCCGCCGGCGGTCCCTCCAGCGCGTACAGGTCGAGCAGGGTGCCGACGGCGCGGTCCGTCTTCCCGTGGGCGGTGACCGTCCACACGACCTCGTCGTCCTCGCCGAAGTCGGCCGGCAGCGAGACCCGGAACACGTAGTTCTCGCGCCGGGAGACCGCCCCGCCCTGCCGCCGGCGCGGGACGAACACGGCCGGCTGGCCGCGGTCCGGCCCGCCGGGCTCGACGCGGTTGTCCGGCCCGATCGGGACGTGCAGGACCTCTTCGTAGTTCTGGTTGAGGTAGCCGAACCACATGTCGATGGTGCCGTCCGGATGGCGGATCCAGCCTTCGTACAACGGCGCCACGTTCTGGCCCCGGTTGTACTGGATCTGCGTGTCGAGGATGTCGACCTGCTGGCCGGCGGCGGCCGGCGCCAGCACCGCGAGCACCGCCAGCGCGGCGCTCGCGGCAGGCGCCGGAATATTGCTGCGCATCATAGGACCTGCGCCTACGGCTGGCCGGGCGCGCCGGTGCCGGACGAGCCGACGTAGAACTGCGAGCCGTCGGGCAGCGTGATGTCGCGGGCGTTGGCGGTGTTCGAGCCGTCCT
>CAZMWA010000097.1:0-5014 GCA_964569405.1 uncultured Vicinamibacteraceae bacterium
AGAATCATGCAGGCGCCGCAAGGCGCGCAAGGCGCGCCTCGGCGGCAGCGGCGCGGGGCGCAGGGGTCCCCGCAAGCGGCCCCGGGGGTTCGGGGCGCAGCCCCGTCTGGACAATGACAAGGAGACAGACATGCGCATCGACGTACGGTACGGCGTGATCCTGCTGGCGGCGGTCTTCGCGGGCGGCGTGTTCCTCGGCCAGGCGCTCGATGACCGGAGCGTTGCCCGGGCGCAGTCGAGCTCGGTGTTCGAGCTGCGGACCTACACCGCCAACGAGGGCAGGCTCGAGGGGCTGAAGGAGGAGTTCCGCGGCTACGCGGCCCGCATCTTCGAGCGTCACGGGATGAAGAACGTCGGCTACTGGGTGCCCACCGACGCCCCGTTGTCAGACGATACGCTGATCTATATCCTGCAGCATGACAGCCGGGAGGCGGCGCAGCAGAGCTGGGACGCGTTCCGCAACGACCCGGAATGGCGCGCGGCGTTCGAAGAGCTCAACCGGGACGGCCGGCTGGCCGCCTCGGTCGAGTCCGTGTACATGGAAGCGACCGATTTTTCGCCGCTGCAGTAGCGAGCGACCCGGCCACGGAAGGAGATCGTGCGATGAGTGAGCGACCCCCGCAGGACACCCCTGCGGGACATTGGGTCTCGTACCGCCCCGAGATCAAGGTGATGGACTGCACCATTCGCGACGGCGGTCTGATGAACGACCACCAGTTCGGCGACGAGACCGTGCGGGCCGTGTACCGGGCCTGCGTCGACAGCGGCATCGACTACATGGAGATCGGGTACGTCAATTCCCGCCGGCAGTTCCCTCCGGGCCAGTTCGGGCCCTGGAAGCACTGCGTGGAAAGCGATATCCGCCGTATCGTGGGCGACAACGACACGGCGCTGAAGCTGTCGGCGATGGCCGACGCCGAGAAGAGCGACTACCGGGAAGACATCCTGCCGAAGTCGGAGAGCGTCGTGGACCTGATCCGGGTGGCCACCTACATCCACCAGATCCCCCTGGCGCTGGACATGATCAAGGACGCCCACGACAAGGGCTACGAGACGAGCCTCAACCTGATGGCGCTGTCGACGGTGCCCGATGGCGAGCTGCACGAGGCGCTGGCGCTGGCGGCCGAGTCCGAGGCGGACGTGGTCTGCATCGTCGACAGCTTCGGCGCGCTGTACGGCGAGCAGATCGACGGCTACGTGAAGACCTTCCGGAGCTACACGGCGGGCAACGGCAAGGAAGTGGGCATGCACGCCCACAACAACCGGCAACTGGCGTTCGCCAACACCGTGCAGGCCACCATCAAGGGCGCCAACCGGCTCGACGCCAGCATGGCCGGCCTCGGCCGGGGCGCGGGCAACTGCCCGCTGGAGCTGCTGCTCAGCTTCCTGCACAACCCCAAGTTTCGGCTGCGGCCCGTGCTGCACTGCATCCAGCACCACATCGAGCCGATGCGCGAGGCCCTCAAGTGGGGCTTCGACTACCCGTACATGCTGACCGGGGTGCTCAACCAGCACCCGCGGGCCGGGATGGCCTTCAACGAATCGGCGGATCGCGGCGACATCATCAAGTTCTACGACTCGCTCGACGATCCGGATTGATGCCGGCGCGCGTGCGCGGCGCGGCGGTGGACGCCGCGCACGCGTCGGCGCCGTGCCAGCGAGCCGCGAAACGCCGGGTGAACGGAGGGTGCCGATGCATCGACGACAAGGCGACGGGCGTTCGGACGGCCTGCGTTGCGCAACCATCGCCGCCGCGGCCGCGCTGGCCCTGGCACCGTCCGCCGCGCCCGCCCAGCTCGCTTCCGCGGCATACACCGCGGCCGAGGCCGAGGCGGGCCGCGCGGTGTACGACCAGGCCTGCGCGTCGTGCCACATGCCCAACCTGAGCGGGCAGTTCGAGGCGCCCGAGCTGGCCGGGCCCAGCTTCCGCGGGACGTGGGGGGACCGGCCGGTCGCCGAGCTGCTCGACCTCGTGAGGGCGACGATGCCGACCGGAGCGCCCGGCACGCTCGCCCCGGAGGCCTATACCAGCGTCGTGGCCTACATCCTGCAGGAGAACGGGGTGGCGGCCGGGAGCGTGGCGCTGGGCAGCGCCCCGGCGTCTCTGCCGGCCGGCTCGCCGCCGGCCGCGGATGCACGGACGGGAACGCGGGTGTTCCGGCCGATCGCCGGCCGCGCGCCCGTCACCGACGCCATGCTTCTGGACCCCGACCCGGCGGACTGGCTGATCTACCGCCGGACCTACGACGGCTGGGGCCACAGTCCGCTGGACCAGATCACGCGCGAGAACGTCGGCGAGCTGCAGCTCGCCTGGGTCTGGGCGATGGGCGACGGGCGCAACCAGCCGACGCCGCTGGTCTACGACGGCGTGATGTACCTCACCAGCCCCGGCAACGTGGTGCAGGCGCTCGACGCCGCCACCGGCACGCTGCTCTGGGAGTACCGCCGGCCGCTGCCGGAGGCGCTGCGGGGCGCCAACAGCCGCAACCTGGCCATCTACGACGACAAGCTCTTCATGGGGACGCGCGACGCGTTCGTCGTGGCGCTCGACAGCCGCACGGGCGAGCTGGTCTGGGAGAGCCGGATGGCCGACTACAACGACGGCTACTCCAACACCAGCGGGCCGATCGTCGCCGGCGGGCGCGTCGTCAACGGCATCAACGGCTGCTCGCGCTTCATGCCCGACAGTTGCTTCATCACGGCGCACGACGCGGCGACCGGCGAGGAGCTGTGGCGCCGGCTCACCATCGCCGCGCCGGGCGAGCCGGGCGGCGACTCGTGGGGCGATCTGCCGCTGGCGCTGCGCGGGGGCGGCGACTCGTGGATTCCGGGCAGCTACGATCCCGAGCTGGATCTGCTGTTCTGGCCGGTCGCGCAGGCCAAGCCCTGGGTGCCCGCCAGCCGCGGCCTGACCGTCCACGACCCGGCGCTCTACACGAACTCGACGCTCGCCCTCGATCCCCGCGACGGCGCCATCCGCTGGTACCGGCAGCACGTCCCCGGCGAGGCGCTCGACCTCGACGAGGGCTTCGAGCAGGTGCTCATCGACAGCGGCGGGCGCAAGGCCCTGTTCACGATCGGCAAGCACGGCGTCCTCTGGAAGCTCGACCGCGAGACGGGCGCGTTCCTCGGGCACGTCGAGACCGTCTTCCAGAACGTCTTCGAGCGCATCGATCCCGAGACCGGCATCGTGACGTACCGCCAGGACATCGCGGACGCGGGCGTTGGCGACTGGGTGTCCGTCTGCCCGAGCACCGCCGGCGGCCACAACTGGCACGCCACGGGCTACAGCCCCGAGACGCGCCTGCTGATCATCCCGTTGAGCCAGAGCTGCCTCGAGATCGCGGGCCGCGAGGTGGCGCTGGAGATCGGCTCGGGCGGCACGCAGGCCGACCGGACGTGGTTCGAGATGCCCGGCACGAACGGCAACCTGGGCAAGCTGGCGGCGTACAACGTCGATACGCTGGAGGAGCGCTGGAGCATCGAGCAGCGCGCGGCGTTCGCGACGGCCGTACTGACGACCGCCGGCGGGCTGGCGTTCGCGGGCGACGTGGACCGCTACTTCCGGGCGCTGGACGCCGCCACCGGAGACGTGCTGTGGGAGACGCGGCTGGGCACGTCCGTGCAGGGGTTCCCCGTCTCGTACGCCGTCGGCGGCACGCAGTACGTCGCCGTGTCGGCCGGGCTGGGCGGCGGCAGCCCGCGGCGCGTGCCGATGCTGCTTAGCCCGGACATCGTGCATCCGGACACCGGCAACGCGCTGTACGTCTTCGCGCTGCGAAAGTAGAGTAGGGCGCGCCGCTCGGCCGCGGTCAAAGAACGCTTGGCGAACGGCGCCGACTGGTTCAAACTAGGGAGTTGCCGGCCGCCCGAGCCGCGGCGGGCGCTCTCGTTCGTCACACGGGCAGATCTGGAGGCCTGAAAGATGTCACGCACAACTGGGTTCGGTCTCGTCGCCACTCTGGCGGTCGCACTGGGCGTCCTGGCCACCGGGCCGGCCGCGGCGCAGGAAGCCGCGGAGCAGCCCACGTTCACCAGGGATGTCGCTCCGATTCTGCAGCGCTCCTGCCAGCATTGCCACCGGCCCGGTTCGATCGCCCCGATGTCGCTGCTGACGTACGAGGAGACGCGGCCGTGGGCGCGGTCCGTCAAGGACAAGGTCGTCACCCGCACGATGCCGCCGTGGTACATCGACAAGAACATCGGCATCCAGGAGTTCAAGTACGACTACTCGCTGACCGACGCGGAGATCGCGACGGTCGCCGCCTGGGTCGACGGCGGCGCGCCGCGCGGCAATCCGGCGGACATGCCCCCGCCGCGCGAGTTCCGCGACATCGCCGAGTGGCAGATCGGCGAGCCCGACTGGGTCGTGGAGATTCCCGAGCCGTTCGTCGTGCCCGCCGAGGCGCCGAACTGGTGGGGCAACCTCGAGTCCGACTCCGGGCTGACCGAGGACCGCTGGGTCAGGGCCGTCGAGACCAAGCCGTCGATCGAGGGCTTCCCGGTGGTGCATCACGCCGTGACCGGCGTGGTGGCCCCGGATGCCGAGGACGTCGACGGCATCGGCGAGTTCCTCAACGAGTACGCGCTCGGCAAGAACGGCGACATCTACCCCGAGGGCACCGGCCGCCTGATCCCGGCGGGGTCGAAGATCCGCTTCAACATGCACTACGCCGCCATCGGCGTCGAGACGACCGACCGGACGCGCGTCGGCCTGCAGTTCTATCCGCGCGGCGTCGTGCCGGAGCGCAAGATCATCGCCTCGCACGTCGGCGACGAGGAGGATCTCGACATCCCGGCCGGGGCGTCGAACGTGCGCCACGACGGGTACTACCGGCTCAAGGAGAACTCGCACATCACCGGCTTCCAGGCGCACCTGCACAACCTCGGCAAGCGGCAGTGCCTCGAGGCGATCTACCCGGACAACCGCGTGGAGACGCTGAGCTGCGCGGACTGGGACTTCGGGTGGCACATCGTCTACAACTACGAGGACCACGTGGCGCCGCTGCTGCCG
>CAZMWA010000098.1:0-9794 GCA_964569405.1 uncultured Vicinamibacteraceae bacterium
GCTGTGACTTCCTCGCCTCAAGCCCACTTTCAGCCCGTATTCATTGGCTGATCACCCGGTAAACAAATACGCTCGGCGTTGTAGATCAGACACTCGGGCAAGGGTTCCGGGCCAGCGCCGCGCAACCGGTCGATGAAGGTGTCGAGACGGTTGAGCTCTCCGGGATTGATCAGGTGGCGGGGGAGACCCTCCTTGATGGCCCAGAGCGTGTCGAACAGCGCCGGGTCGATCCGCAGCGACATGTCCGGCGACACGCCGCCCTGATCCCCGACGCTCAGGAGCAAGTGGTCGGGAACGTAGTCCAGGGTCTTGCGAAGGGCGGCTGGCGGCGCCGGACGCCTGAGCACAAGCCGGCCCAGCGGAACGCATTCGCTGGCGACGAAGCTCTTGGTCGGCTGCTCGTCCAGTCGGTGGCCGATCCACAGGCACAGCTTGTCGCGCATGCCGTCGAAGTCGTGCGGGAAGTAGCAGCGGTTGATCGCTTCGATCAGGACCCGCAGGTGCGAGGCGTCGTTCGCGTCCGTCTGCAGCATGCCGTGAAAGGTTCCGTGGGAGCTGTCGTCGAGAGCGAATACGCGCTCTTCGCCACCCTGGGCGTGCTCGAAGTAGAAGCGACGCTTCCGGGCCGTGAAACGAGCCCGATGCCGCTTGCGGTCCTGCTGGCTTGCGACCACGCCCGCGGCGGGAGACGGCGGGACGTCCGGTTGCTCGCCGTCCACGAGCCAGTCGATCGCCCGCGTCCCTCGCGGCTCTTCCAGGCGCCGATCGATCTGGGGATGGCTCACCCGTGCAGGATCGGCGACGCGGCGGAGCGCCGCGGTCAGCGGAAACCGCGGATCGTGTTCGAACAGGCGATCGGAATACCAGGTCTGGTGAGAGCCGGGAATCCAGGCATCCGACGAGGTCCCGAACAGCAACCGGGCGTACAGGATCCACAGCTCGCGAATGGTTGCCCGCCCTCCGGAAGACACGACCCGAGCGAACAGGCAGAACAGGCGTCCCTGAACCTCGGGGTGCGACAGGCAACGAAAATTGAGTGAGAAGTTGGAGTCGGTATGTCTTGCCGCGTGTCGCCTGACGGCTGGGCTCTCCAGCATCTTGCTCAGCACGCTCCGAGCAAATTGCTGCGAGAGCGGATTGCGCAGCGACAGGTCGACGAGCAGCACGCCGCCCCCATCCGATGACGCGTCAGACCGTTCGACATGCAGCCGCGCCCGCCACTGAGCTTCGATGGCCTCGGAGACTGCCGGCAGGGCGCTTCGCAGTTTCGGTCGAAGCATGTGGAGCGGATACTGATTGATCGCAAGCACCATGCCCTTGCCGCCAATCCTCGCCCTGCGCCACGTCTCGACGATCGGTGACACGTCACCGCTGGTCATGATGGCAGTCGCGTCGAACTCGAACACGAAACGCTCAGCATCCCGTCCCAGCCGGCGCTTCAGAGTCCGCGCGAGGTGGGTCTTGCCGTCACCGGCATTGCCGGTGAGCACGATCGAGACGCCCCGTCGCGCTTCCTCCAAAAGATAGTCTTCGAGCGGCGTCTCCAGGTGCAGCCGCGCAAAGTCCTTCTCCGACAGCCCCTCCGAGACTGCGTTCGGACCGCCCCGCGCGAGTGTGCGCCAGAAGGCGAGCTCCGCTTCGTCGTCCGCACGATGCTCGTCATCCGCACCGTCGTCGTCATCATCGTCGCCGTTGCCCGAAGACCCGGACGGCCTGCCAGCCGAACTCCGGTTCGGGATGGTCGAGCTCAGCAACCATGGCCCGGTCTCGCCGAGCGCCATCCAGCTGTCTTCGTGTTCGAGACGTTGCGACAGCCAGCGGCATCGCCAGAACTCGGCGATGCGCTCGCTCGCATCGACCCGGGACTCGGGCGAACGGATGTAGTCCGGAGCATCCGGGTCGAGACCGCACAGATAGGCAGCCGCGCGGGGGAACAGCGGCACACCATAGATGCGCCGGCCCTGATGGTGGATCATGGTGAGGTTCGCGTTGAAGCCGATCGCATCCAGACCGGACCGCAGCTTGCGCATCCGCGGGCTCGCGCCTTCGCCGAACACGCTGTTCACATCCCGGTAGCCGCGCCGCCGGCGCATCACCGCGTCCAGCGAGCGCACGGTCTCGTTCGCGAACTGCACCGTACCGTAGCCACTCGTCTCGCCGAGATAGCGGTAGCGAATCTCCTCCTGCTCGGGAGCGATGACGCCGGCCGGAAGCCGCAAACGCTCATACTGGCTGCTGCCGAGGGAAAAGAGGCTCGTCGTGCCGAGCCAGACAAGTGTGTTGTCGGGCACGACCCGGGTGTTCTTGAGCTGCGAACGGATGATCGCCGGCTCGGCACCGTACCGTCGCTTGTTGTCGGCCGCAACTTGCGGGCTCAGCAGCAGAAGCGCGACCAGCTTGCCCCCCAGCATGCGGTTGTAGGGCGCGACCGCGCCGCAGGTCGTGATTTCCAGAAGGTTGGTGCCGATGCGCCGCCCCTTGATTGCGCTCATGGCCGTGTTGATGGCCGCCCGGATCTCTTCGCGCTCCAAGGCCACGAAGACCGTCCCCGGGTCGGTCAGCGCCTCGCGGTTGGCGGCCAGGACCCGGCCAGCATCCAGCAGGCGCGCCAGCTCGAACGTCCGCTTCTTGCGCACCAGCATCCGCCGCGAATCGTTGACCGGCGAATTGGACGTATGCTTGGCCTCGAGATCGAGGACATCGTCGTCGACGGGCGCCGCGTCCGCCGGGCCCAGGCCCACGGTTCCATTGCCGTCGCCGCCGCTTCCGGACAGCGCCTCCTGGCGCTTGGTGGCGAACTCCCGGCTGAGGTAGCGGAGCCGGTCGATCACCTCCTGACTCGGTGACGCGAGATCTTCCGCCGTCACGAGCCCTCGCGGCTCGATCTCCCCGATCGCCGTCGCGATCCTCTCATGGAGCCAGTCGACGACACTCGCCAGTGCCGCATGCTTCGTCTCCGTCGATGGGTCCGCACCTGCCGCGAACCGGTCGCTCAGCCACCGATAGATGCCTTGCATGCCGAGCGCCGGATCACCGGCCTCACGAGCCTGCCTGTGCCGGGCCGGGGCGAACAGCGTGGACAGGGCGTCGGCGAGCCCGGCAGCGCTCCATCCGATCGCGCGGTCGCGGGGGACGAGCTGCACGGCACAGTTGCTGAGGGCGGCGATGCCGATCACCCCGTGACTTTCGTGCGCCGCGTCCCGGACCAGGTAGAGGAGACTGCGCCCCGGTATCGGCGTCTGGGGAATCGACCAGGTGAAACGGAAGTAGCGCCAGATGTCGCGCACGGCAATCCCGGTGTGTTCGTCGCGCGCGCCCGGGTCGACAAGCTGGAGATAGGGACGAACCGCGTTACGCAGCGCCTCGATGCGCCTCGGATCGCCGAACCGGTACTGCCGTCCCGCCAGCAGGCGTTGCCGCAATTCGGCCCCGTCGACGATCAGGGCCTTGATGGATGCACGACCTGACGAGGGTTTGGGTTGCTCCAGCCTGCGGATGAACTGCCGGACGTGCGGATCCGCGAACTGTTGCAGCAGGCGCGGGCGCAATTCGTTGCGGATGGCTTCCTTGCGCCGGCGCACCTCGCACGGCGCGGATGCGCGAGCGTTCTGCGGACGCGGCGAGTGGAGCTCCAGGCCGTGTCCACTCTCCACCAGCTTCCAGCGCAGTTGTGCGAGATCGCCGAGCACCCGCACGCAGGCGGTGTATTCCGCGCATTGGCCGTGGAGCTCACGGAGCTCCGGCGCGCACTCCGTCTCCGCCTCGACGAGCGCCGAGATGCGTTCCTGGTCACCGACGACCTGTCGATCGAGCACTTGCCTTGCGAAGCTGAGGAAACGTCGTTCCGCCAAGCCCTCGAGGGTGGGTTCCAGGGGGATGATCATCCGGCCACCGCTACACGTTCAAGCACCATACCAGGCACCGACGGCACGCGTCCTGCGAAGCCCTTCAGGCGATCGCTTGATCGGTGCCGCATGCAGGTTGCGTGCAAGCATCGCACGCGGCCAGCGTGACGGCAACGATTCGGACCGGCCCACCGACGACCCAAGCCACGAGCTGCTGCTCAGGCGAGGCTTGCTTGCCATCGCAACGAACGATCTCGCAGTTCGAACGGCGGCGGTCATCGAGAGGCATCGCCGCCGGCTACACGGGCGGGCGTGAATCTTGTCATCCCCGTTTTTCCCACCGGCCGGTACCCGCCGCGGCGCGGGTTCTGCATACAATGCGGGGATGCCGACATCTCTTCCGCATGGTTCCAGCCTTCCCGCGCGCGTCCTGCCGGCCCTGCTCTGCGCGGCGGCCGCGCTCGCGATTGCCGTGCCGGCCGTGTACGCCGACGACTGGCCCGAGTACCGGGGCAAGGGGCGCCGCGGCGTCTGGACGGAAACCGGCATCGTCGAGACGCTGCCGGCCGACGGCCTGAAGGTCCGCTGGCGGACGCCCGTCGACGCCGGCTGGAGCAGCCCGGTGGTGTCCGAGGGGCGGGTCTTCCTGACCGACTTCACCCGCGCCGATCTCAGCACGGACGTGGTCGAGCGCGCGATCTGCCTGGACGAGGAGACCGGGCGCATCCTCTGGACGCGGTCCTGGGACGCGGACTACCGCATCGTCGGCGCCACGTGGGAGGGTCCGCGCGTCACGCCGACCGTCGACGGCGACCTGGTCTACTTCGTCGGCGCCACCGGGCTGCTGTTCGCCCTCGACGTCGAGAGCGGCGCGGAGCGCTGGACCAGGGACCTGCTGAACGACTACGGCGGGGCGCCGCCGTCGTGGGGCTTCAGCAGCGCGCCGCTGGTCGACGGCCCGCGCCTGATCACCGTCGTCGGGGGCGAGGACAACGCCCGCGTCGTGGCGTTCGACAAGGTCACCGGCGAGGAGATCTGGCGCGCGCTGCCGTCGGACGCCGACATCGGCGTGCCCTTGCCGATCATCATCCAGGCGGCCGGGCGGCCCCAGCTCGTCATCTGGTTTCCGGAGAAGGTCGTCTCGCTCGACCCCGCCACGGGCGAGCTGTACTGGGAGCAGCCGACGCGCACCGACTTCAACATGAACATCACGCCGCCGGTGCAGAGCGGGTCGCGCCTGCTGGTCAGCAGCTTCTACAACGGCTCGATGATGCTGGCGCTCGACGACGACCGGCCGGACGCGGAGCTGGTCTGGCGGGGGCGGAGCAACAACGAGATCGCCACCGACGGGCTGCACTCCGTGCTCACGACGCCGGTGATCCTCGGCGACCACATCTACGGCGTGGGCAGCTTCGGCCAGTTCCGCGCGCTGAACGCCGCCACCGGCGAGCGGCTGTGGGAGACGCAGGAGCTGACCGGGGAGCGCGCGCGCTGGGCCAGCGCCTTCATCGTGGCGCACGAGGACCGCTTCTTCATCAACAACGACCGCGGCGACCTCATCATCGCGCGCTTCTCCCCCGCCGGCTACGAGGAAATCAGCCGGACGCCGCTCATCGAGCCGACGTCCAACTCGAGCAACCGGCGGCGCCTGGGCGGCGTGAGCTGGGTGGCGGCCGCCTACGCGAACCGGCACGTGCTCGTCCGCAACGATGAAGAGGTGCTGAGCGCGTCGCTGGCCGCGGCCGACTACCCCGGCCTGCCGGCCTCATCCGCGCCCGTTCGGGCGGCGCTGACCCGCCCGGCCGCGCCGGCGGCCGCCGACACGGGACTGCCGCCGCTGAACATCCAGTTCGCGGCCAGCGGGAGCCCCGTGGGCAGCGATACGACGACCTTCGAGTACGGCGAGTTCTACGTGCTCTCCGGCCGCGGCGTCAACACGCCGGTGTTCGTCACCGACTACGGCATCGTGGCCATCGACCCCGCCCGGTCGGGCTCGTTCGAGGAGGTGCGCACGGAGGTCAACCGGATCACCGTGGCGCCTATCACCGGCATCGTCAACACACGCGCCCACGCCGTCGACCCCGGGCGCCTGGCCGGCTACCCGGAGCTGACGCAGGTGGTGGCCCAGGACAACGCCGCGGCCGCCCTGCGGGAGATGGACACGTTCGCGGGCGAGCGCGCCCGGTTCGCGCCGACCCGCACGTTCGAGGACGAGCTGTCGCTCTTCGAGAGCCGCAGCCAGGTCATCCTCCACCACTTCGGGGCGGGAGCCACCGGCGGCGACGCGGTGGTCGTGGTGCCGCGCTTCAACATGGCGTACCTCGGCGACCTGTTCCCGTGGCAGGGCGTGCCGCTGATTGACACGGCCCTGGGCGGCAGCGCCGCGGCCCTGCCCGACACGCTCGACGCGGCCGCCGCCGCGCTCGAGCTGGCGGACGTGACGTTCGTCCTGCCGGGACGCGCCGCCCCGCCGACCCGGCAGACGATCCTGGCCTGGCTGACGGTGGACGACGTGCGCGAGTACGCCGCGTTCTGCCGCTATCTGCTGGAGACGGTCCAGGATCGGCTCGGGGCAGGCAGCAGCGTCGACGACGTCGTCGCCAACCTCGCGCTGCCGGAGCGCTACAGCGGCTACGATCTGCAGCACTTGAGACAGTATGTGGAAGCCGTGCTCGCTGAGTTGGGCTAAGCGGAAGGCGGATACCGGGATGGCAATCACGCTGACGGTGAACGGTCGGACCCGCACGCTGGACGTCGAGCCGGACACGCCGCTGCTGTGGGTCCTGCGCGAGACGCTCGGGCTGACCGGAACGAAGTTCGGCTGCGGCATCGCGGCGTGCGGCGCCTGCACCGTGCACCTCGACGGCCGGGCGGTCCGCACCTGCACGCTGCCGGCCTCGGCGGCCGAGGGGATGGCGATTACCACCATCGAGGGACTGGCGCGCGACGGCAAGCTGCACGACGTGCAGCAGGCCTGGATAGAGCATGAGGTGCCGCAGTGCGGCTAGTGCCAGTCGGGCATGATCATGGCCGTGTCGGCATTGCTGGAGCAGCGGCCGGACCCCACCGACGAGCAGATCGACGCCGCGATAACCAACATCTGCCGCTGCGGCACGTTCGTCCGCGTGCGCCGGGCGATCCACTCGGTTGCCGAGCGGGCCGGGAAGGCGGTTGCGGGGACCGAGGAGGCGCGTCATGGGTAAGTGGACGCGGCGCGCCTTTATCGGGGCCGGGAGCCTCGTCGGCGGCGGCTTCGTCCTGGGCGTCGCGGGCGTCACGTTCGCGCCCGGCCGCCACAGCCTCGTCTCCGCCGACGCGGCCGCCACCGGCCAGCTCACGACCTGGATCACCGTGACGCCCGACAATCTCGTGCAGATCCTCGTGCCGCACTGCGAGATGGGCCAGGGCTCGCAGACCGCGCTGGCCATGATGGCGGCCGAGGAGCTGGAGGCCGCCTGGGAGCTGGTGCGAATCGAGGAGGCGCCCGCGCTCGACGAGTACGCCAACGGCTATCTGCTGCGCGCGTTCACCGGCGATGCGATCCCGCCGCCGCTGGGGCGCGCCATCGACTACGGCGCGTATCGCCTGGCGCGCTGGTTCGGGCTGCAGGTCACCGGCGGCTCGCTGGCCGTCCGCGGCACCGGCTTCGGCATGTGCGTGGCCGGCGCCGCCGCCCGGGAGATGCTGATTGCAGCCGCCGCCGAACGCTTCGGCGTGCCCGCGGCGGAGTGCCGGGCCGAGCTCTCGCACGTCGGCCACGCCGCGTCCGGGCAGCGCGCCAGCTTCGGCGAGCTGGCCCGGGCCGCGGCGGCCATCCCGGCCCCGTCGCACCCGGCCCTGAAGGATCCCGATACCTACACGATCCGGCGCACCGCCCGCGCGCGCTTCGACATCCCGCCGAAGGTCGACGGCAGCACCGGCTACGGCATCGACTTCACGCTGCCGGGCATGCTGCACGCGGCGGTCGACATCGCGCCGGTCCAGGGCGGCCGGCTGGTTGCGGTCGACCCCGCGCCGGCCGCGGCGATGCCCGGCGTCAGGCAGGTGGTGCAGCTCGAGGAGGCGGTCGCGGTGATTGCCGACAGCTACTGGCATGCGCGCCAGGCACTGGGCAGGCTCAGCCCGGTCTACGACGACGCGGGCCACGGCGACGTGTCGAGCGCGTCCATCTTCGCGGCGTTCGACGCGGCGCTCGGCGCCGCACCGGAGATGCCGGCGGAGGCCGCCCGGGTCGTGACCGCCGACTACCGCGTGCCGTTCCTGGCCCACGCGACGATGGAGCCGATGGTGTGCACCGCCCGCGTGGAGAACGACCGCGCGGAGGTATGGGCCGGCACGCAGGATCCGCTCAACGCGCGCTCGACGGCGGCGGGGGCGCTCGGCCTGGACCGCGGGCAGGTGCACCTGACCAACCTCCCGCTTGGCGGCGGCTACGGGCGGCGGCTGCCCTTCACGTTCGACTACGTCGACCTCGGCGTGCGCATCGCGCGGGCCGTCTCGCCGGCGCCGGTCAAGACGGTGTGGAGCCGCGAGAACGACATCCAGCACGACTACTACCGGCCGGCGGCGATGTCGCGCTTCGCCGGCGCGCTCGACGGCGACGGGCGTCCGCTCGCCGTGGCGTCGCACTACGCCGGCGGCGGCAACGGCGAAGCCGTGTACATGCCGTACGCCATCCCGGACAAGCGCAACGACGGGCGGGGCGCGTCCCACCACATCCGTCTCGGCGAGTGGCGCTCGGTCCTCAACTCGCAGCACGGGTTCTTCAAGGAATCGTTCATCGACGAGCTGGCGCACGCGGCGGGCAGGGACCCGTACCGCTTCCGGCGCGACCTGCTCGGCGATCAGCCCCGGTTCCGGGCGGCGCTCGAGCGCGCGGCCGCCATGGCCGACTGGGACAGCCCGCTGCCCGCGGGCGAGGGGCGCGGCACGGCCATCTGCCAGAGCTTCGGCTCCATCGTCGCCCTCGTCGCGCACGTGGCCGTCGCGCCGGACGGCAGGCTCCGCGTGCGCCGCGTCCTCGCGGCCGTGGACTGCGGCGACGTCGTCAACACCGACACCGCGGCGGCGCAGATCGAGGGCGGCGTCATCTTCGGCCTGTCCGCCGCGCTGGTCGGCGAAATAACGATCGCGGGCGGCCGGGTGGTCGAGAGCAACTTCCGGGACCACCGGATGATCCGCATGGCGGATGCGCCGGACGTCAGCGTCGAGTTCATCCGCTCGAACGCCTGGCTGGGCGGGCTGGGCGAGCCGGGCGTGCCCCCGGTCGCGCCGGCCGTCACCAACGCCATCTTCGCGGCGACCGGCATTCGGGTGCGCGATCTCCCGATCAGGAACCACGACCTCTCACGGGCGTAGAAGCGGCCGCGAAAAACGCTCGGAGGGACTTCGCAAATCGCCGCAAGGGCGATACACTGTGCCATTGCCAACCAGACTCCGGAACTCATGAGGAGATCATCGATGAACAGTAGGCACCGTCTCGGCGTCCTGGCCGTCATCCTCCTGGCGCCCGTCGCCCTGGGCGCCCAGTCCGGCGGCGCCGGCGCGTCCGCCACGGACGAGGTCACCTTCGCGAAAGACATCGCGCCGATCCTGCAGCGCAGTTGCCAGCAGTGCCATCGGCCGGCCTCGGTGGCCCCGATGTCGCTCCTGACCTACGAGCAGGTGCGGCCCTGGGCGCGGGCCATCAAGGCCCGCACGGCCCTGCGCAGCAAGCGCGGCGCCATGCCGCCGTGGTTCATCGAGAAGGACATCGGCATCCAGCAGTACAAGAACGATCCGTCGCTGACCGAGGATGAGATCGAGAAGATCGCGGTCTGGGCCGACAACGGCGCGCCGCTCGGCAATCCGGCCGACCTGCCGCCGCCGCTGCAGTTCGCCGGAGAGGACGAGTGGACGATCGGCGAGCCCGACTTGATCATCGAGTCGCCCGAGATCGTCGTCCCGGCC
>CAZMWA010000099.1:0-5412 GCA_964569405.1 uncultured Vicinamibacteraceae bacterium
CCCGATCTTCGAGCGGCTGGTTTTTTCTTAGATGGGGCTGCGCCCCAAGCCCCCGGCGTCCGTTTGCGGGGACCCCATAGCCCCGCGCCACTTCCGCCGAGGCGCGCCGTGCGCGGCATCCAGATGGGGCTACGCCCCAAGCCCCCGGCGTCCGTTTGCGGGGACCCCATAGCCCCGCGCCACTCCCGCCGAGGCGCGCCGTGCGCGCCTGGCGCCGGCTGCGCCGGCGCAGCCACGATGGGGCTGCGCGCCGAATCCCCGGCGTCCGTTTGCCGGGGCCCCTGTGCCCGGCGCCACGCCCGCCGAGGCGCGCCTATCCGCGGTCGTCCGGGTGGAGCAGTTGCTTGGCGATCGTCTGGAGCTGCATGTTCGACGTGCCCTCGTAGACCTGCCCGATGACCGCGTCGCGGTACAGCTTCTCGACCGGGTAGTCCTTCGTGTAGCCGACGCCCCCGAACAGCCGCACGGCCAGCGATGCGACGCGCTCGGCGACCTGCGACGAGTACAGCTTGGTCATCGCGCCGGCGGTCGTGTAGCGGTGTCCGGCGTCGCGCAGCCGGGCCGCGTTGTAGACCGTCAGCCGCGCCGCCTCGAGCTCGGTGGCGGCCTGCGCGAGCTGGAACTGCACGCCCTGGAACTCGCCGATCGGCTGGCCGAACTGCTGCCGCTGCTGCACGAACGCGAGGGTGTGGTTCAGGGCGCCCTGGGCGAGGCCGACCATCTGGCCGCCGATGGCGATGCGGCCCTCGTTCAACGTCTCGATCGCCACGCGGTAGCCGCGGCCCAGTTCGCCGAGGATGTTGGCGCGCGGCACGCGGCAGTCGTCCAGCAGCAGCTCGCAGGTGCTGCTGGCGCGGATGCCGAGCTTGTCCTCCTTCTTGCCCACCCGGAAACCGGGCATGCCGCGCTCGACGAGGAACGCGGTGATGCCGCGGTGGCCGGCCTCGGGCGCGGCGTTCGCGAAAACGATGAACACGTCGGCTTCCTGCGCGTTGGAAATCCAGAGCTTGCGGCCGCTGAGGACGAAGTCGCCGCCGTCCGCGACGGCGCGGGTCGCCAGCGCGAACGCGTCGCTGCCCGAGTTGGCCTCCGACAGCGCGTAGGCGCCCACGGTGCCGCCGGCCAGCCGCGGGAGGAAACGGGCCTTGACGTCGTCGTTGCCCCAGCGCAGCAGCGCGTTGATGACGAGCGTGTTCTGCACGTCGACGAGCAGCGCGACCGACGGATCGACCTTCGACAGCTCTTCCACCACGAGGACGGAGAGGAAGAAGTGGCCGCCGGCGCCGCCCAGCGCCTCGGGGACCTCGATCCCCATCACGCCGAGATCGAAGAGCTTGTCGATCAGCGCGCGGGGAATCTCCGCCTGCTCGTCCATCTGCCGCACGAGCGGCGCGACTTCCGTTGCGGCGAACTCGCGCACGCTGGCGCGCAGCAACTGCTCGTCGTCGGAGAGCACGGTCAACGGCGGCAGACGATCGGCGACCTCCGGCATGCTGGTGAGGAAACCCCCCGGCGTACGCTTGCGGGGACCCCATGGCCCCGCGCCGAGGCGCCGCCAATGCCGATGTTATCATTTGACCGTGGCCTGCGAGTGACCGTGGCCTTCCAGGTGCGGGGTGCCCATGCGTAATCCCAGACTGCGTTCGCTGCTGCTCGGTACGTTCATCCTGGCGCTGGCGGCCGGCGTGCACAGCCAGCAACAGGAGCCGTCGCCGGCCCCGCCGCCCGACGGCGAGGCGGCGGCCGCCGACGCGCAGGATCAGCCGCCCATCTTCCGGACGGGCATCAACTTCATCCGGGTCGACGTGATCGTCACGGACGACGACGGCAACCACGTGCGGGACCTCGAGGCCGCCGACTTCCAGGTGTTCGAAGACGGCGAGCCGCAGACGATCGAGTCGTTCCAGCGGGTCGAGATCACCGGCGTGCCAGCGCCGGACGCGGAGCCGGCGCGCGAGATCATCAACATCAACGACGAGGAGCGCGAGGCCCAGCGCGCCGATACGCGCATCTTCGTCGTCTTCTTCGACGACTATCACGTGCGCTGGGGGAACGGCGTGCGCGCCGGCCGGGCGCTGGCCGACTTCCTGCGCACCAGCCTGAATCCGACCGACATGGTCGGCATCATGCATCCGCTGACGCCGCTGTCCGAGGTGCGGGTGACCCGCAACCACGAGGCGGTCATCGAGGCGGCCGAGAACTTCTACGGGCGCAAGTTCGACTACGAGCCGACGAACATGTTCGAGCAGCGCTACGCCCACTACCCGACGGAGATCGTCGAGCGGATGCGCAACGAGGTGTCGCTGTCGGCGCTCGAGGGGCTGATGATCCGCCTGGGCTCGCTCCGCGAGGGGCGCAAGAACGTCCTGCTCATCAGCGAGGGCTACTCGAACTACGTGCCGCCCCAGCACCGCAGCGAGAACGCCGAGTTCGCTCCGAACCCCCTCCTGGCCGGCGACGCGGATCCGCGGATGCAGCACTACGAGGAGACGTACCAGTTCTTCTCCGACCAGGGTCTGACCTTCGACCTGCGGGACGTGTACACGGCCGCCAACCGGTTCAACACGACCATCTACGCGCTCGACCCGCGCGGGCTGGCCGTCAGCGAGTACGACTTCAGCCAGCGGATGGTGGACCGCCGGACCGACGACCGGATGCTGCGCCAGACCCGGGGCACGCTCTACGTCCTGGCGAGCGAGACCGACGGGCGCACCATCATGAACGCCAACGATCCGCGGGCGGGCCTGCGCCAGATGGTGGACGACTCGAGCGCCTACTACCTGCTGGGCTACAACTCGTCGCGCTCGCCGACCGACGGCAAGTACCACGAGATAGAGGTGCGCGTCGCGCGCGACGACATCGACGTGCGGCACCGTCAGGGCTACTGGGCGCTGACCGAGCGCGATGCCGAGCGCGCGCTGACGACCGCGGTCTTCGAGCCGCCGAAGGCGGTCGACACCGCGCTGGCCTCGCTGGCCCAGCCGCGGCGCGGCGGCCGCCCGGTGCGCACGTGGATCGGTACGGCCAGGGGCGACAACGGGCGGACGAAGGTGACGTTCCTGTGGGAGCCGGCGGCGCAGGGGCGGCGCGGCGGGGAAGCCCCGGCGCGGGTGCTCCTGACCGCGCTGAGCGACGCCGGGGGGCCGTCGTACCGCGGGCGCGTGCCCGAGGGCGAGAGCCGGGCCGGGCGCGGCACGAGCCGGCGCCGCGCGGCGGGCAACGCGCCGCCTGCCGAGGCGCGGGTCGAGTTCGAGGCGGAGCCGGGCACGCTGCAGTTGAGCCTGGCGGTGGAGGACGAGAGGGGGGAGGTCATCGACCGCGACCGCCGGGAGCTCGAGATACCGGACTTCACCGGCACGGATCTGGTCCTGAGCACCCCGTCGTTCGTGCGCGCGCGGAACCACCAGGAGTGGCAGGCGTTCGTCGACGACTGGAACGCCGCCCCGACCGCGTCGCGCGAGTTCCGCCGCACCGAGCGGATCCTCATCCGGTTCGAGGCCTACGCGCCGGGCACGGAGCGGCCCGACGTCAGGGCCCGCCTGCTCAACCGCGGCGGCGAGCTGATCCACCCGCTCGACGTGGCGCCGGCCGACGAGGGGCGGCCCTATCAGGTCGACCTGCGGCCCATCCACCTGCCGCCGGGCGACTACGTGGTCGAGCTCGCGGCCACGTCGCCGACCGGCGATGTGACCCAGCTCATCGCCTTCCGACTGCGGTCATGACGTCGCCCACGGCCAGGGGGCAGTCCAGCCGGCAGCTCTATACGGCGGCGGACGCCCCCGGCGCGACGCCGGAGACGCTGGGCGCCCCCGGCGAGTTTCCCTACGCGCGCGGCATCCACGCGTCGGGCTACGGCGGCAAGCTGTGGACGATGCGCCAGTTCTCGGGGTTCGGCACCCCGGCGGAGACGAACCGGCGCTACCGCGAGCTGCTCGGCGCCGGCGGCACCGGCCTGAGCGTCGCGTTCGACCTGCCCACGCTCATGGGGCGCGACCCGGATCACCCGCTGTCGCTCGGCGAGGTGGGCAAGTGCGGCGTCAGCATCGCGTCGCTCGCCGACATGGAGACGCTGTTCGACGGCATCCGCCTCGACGGCATCACCACGTCGATGACGATCAACTCGCCGGCGGCGATGATCTTCGCCATGTATCTCGTCGTGGCGGAGCGGCAGGGCGCCTCGTGGGACGTGCTCTCCGGCACGATTCAGAACGACATCCTGAAGGAGTACATCGCGCAGAAGGAGTACATCTATCCGCCGCGCCCGTCCATGCGGCTGGTGACCGACGTGTTCGCCTTCTGCGCCGACGAGGCGCCGCGCTGGAACACCATCTCGGTGAGCGGCTACCACATTCGGGAGGCGGGCGCGACGGCGCTGCAGGAGCTGGCGTTCACGTTGCGCGACGGCATCGAGTACGTGCAGCACGGCGTCGACGCCGGCCTGCCCGTCGATCGGTTCGTGCCGCGGATATCCTTCTTCTTCAACGCCCACAGCGACTTCTTCGAGGAGATTGCCAAGTACCGCGCCGCGCGCGCGCTGTGGGCGAGCGCCATGCGCGAGCGCTTCGGGGCCCGCGACGAGCGCTCGTGGAAGCTGCGCTTCCACGCCCAGACCGCCGGCGTGAGCCTGACGGCGCAGCAGCCCTACAACAACGTCGTGCGCACGGCGCTGCAGGCGCTGTCCGCGGTGCTGGGCGGCGCCAACTCCCTGCACACGAACTCGCTGGACGAGGCGCTCGCGCTGCCGACCTCCGAGGCGGCGCTGCTGGCGCTGCGGACCCAGCAGGTGATCGCGCACGAGAGCGGGGTGGTCGATGTCGTCGACCCGCTCGGCGGGTCGTACTACCTGGAGCGGCTGACGGAGGACCTGCAGGCCGGCGCGCGCGACTACTTCGCGGCCATCGACCGCTACGGCGGCATGGTCGAGGCCATCGAGGAGGGCTACCCCCAGCGCGAGGTGGCCGAGAGCGCGTACCGCCTCCAGCAGGCCGTCGAATCGGGCGCGCAGACCATCGTCGGGGTGAACCGGCACGTCGAGACCGGGGGCGCGGAGCCGCCGATCCTGCAGATCGAGGACCGCGTCGAGCGCGACCAGATCGCGGCCCTGGAGCAACTGCGCGCCCGGCGCGACGCCGCGGCGGTCGAGCGCGCGCTCGACGAGCTGCGCTACGCCGCCGCCGGGACCGCGAACCTGATGCCCCCGCTGCTGGCCGCCGTACGGGCCTACGCAACGGTGGGCGAGATGTGCGACGCGCTGCGCGACGTGTGGGGCGAATACGAGGAGACCCCGGCAGTCTGAGGTATGCGGAAAATACGAGTCGTCATCGCCAAGCCGGGGCTCCCCGGTCGTGCCCGTCGAGCCCCGGCTTGGCGATGACGACTCGTATTTTCCGCATACCTCAGACTGCCGGGGTC
>CAZMWA010000100.1:0-5856 GCA_964569405.1 uncultured Vicinamibacteraceae bacterium
CGCCAGCGCGCCCTGTGGGCGGCCGGCAGCAGGCCGACGCCGGTCGCGGCGAGCGACGCCGCCAGGCTGGAGGCGTCGGCGGGATCGAGGCCGCGGAGGGCCGCGAGACGCGCGCTCCACGCTGCCGTGCGCGGGTCCCCGCCGGCGCCGGCACGGAACGTCCTGGCGATCTCGTCGAGGCAGGAAGCCAGGGCGGCGTCGGACGGCAGCGGCTCGTCGCCCTGCAGGTGGCGCCCGATCACGCCGAACGCGGCATCGAGGGGAGCCGGGTCGAGATCGCCCGGAGCCAGGCCGGCCTCGGGTAGCGCGGGGCCGGCAAAGGGGCCGGATGCCGTCGCCGGCCCGCCGCCGTTGGTGGCGGCCTGCGGGCCGATGGCGCCCGCGAGGCGGCGGCGGCTCGTGTCGGTCAGCTCCGCCAGGTCGCATTCGAGAGGGGCGACGCCCGTCGCCCGCGCGAGCGCGCGCCAGTCGTCCAGGCGGGCTGCCGCCGTGCGGGCCGGCTCGGCGCGCCGCAGCGCGTCGCCGCCGTCGAGCACGAGCAGCGGTGCCTCGTGCGAGGCGTCGGCGAGCGTCCGCAGCCGGCGCCGGACGGCGCGATCCGGCGTCGCCGGCAGCCACCCGACGATGGCCACCCGCACCGGCCCGGCGTGGACGACAGCGCGCACCCGCTCCAGATCGGCCGCAGCGTCGACGTTGCCGAGATCGTCGAGGCGGTCGAGCGGAGCCGGCAGGCCGACGGCCCGCTCGGGACGCTCCAGCCGGACGACGTGCGTGCACGGCCCGCCGCCGCGCGGCCGGCCCGGCGGCGCCGCGACCGGGGCGCTCGGCGGCATCGCGGCAGCCGCGGTGGACCGGGCGACGGCCGCGACCGTGGGCCGCCAGCGCGCCGCGCGACGGTGTCCGAGCACGGCCTGCAGCAGCGTCCAGGCCGCCATCGGCACCAGCAGGTACACCGCCACGCCGGCGGTCAGGAAGCGGATCCACGCCCGGCGCGCCGCGAGCGCCGCGGGGTCGTCGGCGGGAGCGACGGGCGCCGCCGCGATGGGCGCCAGCTCGTCGCCGCCTGTGAGCGGCGTCAGCGGCGCCGCCGCGAGCTCGACGACCGTCCGGCCGAAGCTCGGCGGAATCCACGAGCTCTCCCAGCCGAAGCCGAGCGCGACGCGGGCGGTGACGATCCAGATCGTCGCGACGGCCACCAGCGCGTACGCCGTCCAGAACGTCCCGCTGCCGGCCGCCGCCAGACACCGGCCGCTGCCGGCCGCGAGCATGCCCCCGATGCGTCGGGCCGTCGCCGCGGAAAGGTCCGGCGCCGCCGCGTCCCGTCCCGCGACCCGCAGCAGCCCGGTGGTGACGAGGCGACCGAGGAGCGGCGACACCCGCCGGCGGAGCGCCAGCAGGACGAGGCTTCGCAACATCAGCAGCAGCCACGGGCCGCCGGCAATCGCCAGCAGCGTCACCGCCGCGTGGACAGGCCCCTCGGCGGGACGGAGCAGCTCGGCGGTCGTCGTCCAGCCGGCGATGGCGCCCAGCACCGCGAGCGCCGCCAGCCCGGCCAGCGCGCCGAGCCGGCCGCGGTCGGCCAGCTTGCGGGCCTGCGCGATCGCCTCCGCCTCGGAGGCTCGCCCGACGTCGGCCGCGGCAGCCCGGGCGGCCCGGTCGCGCCAGTCGCGTGCGGCGGCAAGGGTGAGGGCGGCGGGTCGAGTCACGGTGTCGGTCGACGCGTCGCGCAGGTTGGCCAGGATGGGAGACCAGCAGCGGCCACTCGAGATCTAATGGTGCACGATCGGTCGTTCGTCAATCAACCTGAGGGACCGGATTCATGAAGGCGCCGCGCGCGGCCCGGCGACCGCTCACATCGAGGCGGCCGGTCCCACGCGGACCGTGACCACGTCCGTGTCGTGAAACTGCTGGTGGCGCACCGACGACGCGTAATGGCGCAACAGCCGCAGGGACACCTCCTCCTCGACCTGCGGACCGGCGGCACCTTCGCCGAGCAGCGCCAGCTGGTCCTCCAGGTTCGCGTCGTCGGTGGTCGCGGCGAACTCGAGCTCGACCGCGTCGCCGTCGTTGCGCGCGACGAGCAGCAGGTGCCGCCTGACCTGCGTCTCGCCCTCGCCCACCGGCCGGGTCAGGGTGAGCAGCAGCTCCTCGCCCACGGCCCGGAGCCGATCGGTCAGCTCCGGGCCACGCTTCCCGCGCGCGGCGAAATCGGACAGGAACGCGTCGATCTGGGGGAAGTTCTCCAGGGCGAGCTCGGTCCTGAGCCGCCGGGCGCGAGGCCCGGTGAGCTCGGCGAACTGTGTGAGCACGATGACGGTCAGGCCTCCGACGGTCAGGCCGTTCGCGAGCAGCGCGCTCCAGGCGCCCTGGAAGTACTCGGGGAAGATCCAGTCGAGCTCGAACGCGATGCCCAGCCAGAAGGCGAGGCCCACCGCGACCCCCTTGCGGTGGTCGAGGCCGTCGTGCACGAGGACCCGGACGCCGAGCACGAAGAGCGACGCCACGATGGCGATGTAGTAGGCGGCCGCCACCGGCCCCGGCATCGCGACGATGACGGCGACGAGCTTCGGCAGGAACGCCAGGACGACGAAGACGATGCCGACGCAGATGCCGACGACGCGGGCCGTGACCCGGGTGAGATCGGCGACCGCGATGCTGTGCACATAGGTCGTGTTGGGCATCGTGCCCAGCAGGCCGGACAGCAGGTTGCCCAGGCCGTCGGCAGCAAGGGCGCCCTGAATCGACTGGAAGTCGATGGCGCGCGGCCGCCGCCAGGAGATGCGCTGGATGGCGATGCAGTCCCCGATGGTGTCCATGGCCCCGACGAGCGTCAGCAGGACGAAGGCGGGCAGCAGGGCCCAGAAGTCGGGGCCGAAGCCCAGGTCGATGCCCGGCCAGGCCAGCGCCGGCAACCCGACCCAGGCCGCCTCGAGGACGCGCCCCGTGTCGTAGATGCCGAACAGCACGCCGCCGACGACGCTGCCCGCCGCCACGCCCAGAGCCGCGGCCCAGAGCTTCCAGGCGCCGGTCCCGCGGACCGAGATGGCCGCGATCACGCCCAGGGTGACGGCTGCCGTCACCGGCGCCGCCGCGGGCGCGGCGTCCGCGGGCACGTCGGTCAGCTTGCGCAGGATGATCCCCGACAGGGTCACCGGAATCAGCAGCAGCACGGTGCCCGCCACGGTCGGTGTGAAGATGCGCCGGAACAGCGAGAGCTTCGCTGCGAGCACGAACTGGAACAGGGACGAGACGATGATCAGGCTCGCCAGCAGCCCGCCGCCGCCCCGCTCGAGCGCCGCGAGGCAGATGGCGAGGAAGGCGCTGCCGGTGCCCATGAGCAGGAGATAGCCGGAGCCTATGCGCCCGACGCGGGCGACCTGGATCACCGTGGTCGCCCCGCTGACCAGGAGGGCGGCGAAGACCACCCACGACAGGTACGCCTCGCTGCCGCCCACGGCACCAATCAGGATGGCCGGCGTCAGCACGACGCTCGTGACCGTCAGGACGGCATACTGCAACCCGAGCCCCAGCGTGAGCGGCAGCGGCGGCCGCTCGTCCGGCTCGTAGCGCACGTCCTGGCCGTGGTTCGGGGTGCTGGATTCCATATGTGGCGGCGGCCGATCATGGTACATCGTCGGCGGTGGAGGCCCGGCGGCTACTTCCCGATCTCGTGGGGTTCGACCGCGACCCGGGCGCGGGTGCCGACCTGCCACAAGGACACCAGCGTGCAGCCAAGGAACAGGGTGTCGGCGAAGAGGTTGACGGTCCCGGACAGCCCCGCCAGCGCCAGCAGATAGATCATGACGTAGATGATGCCGCCGCCCGCGACGAACGCCAGGACGCTGCCGAGCCAGTGTCGCCGCCAGAGGAGCACGGCCGCCGCTACGTAGAGGGGGACGAAGAACACCTCGGGCCAGATCAGCGCATCGTAGACGGCGCCGTCCGGGAAGGCTGCCGGAGCCACCCATGTCCCGCGCAGCACCGAGATGACGGCTAACGCTTGAAAGAGGCTCCAGGTGAGAAACCAGCCGATCGCGAACCAGGGTCTGGGCATGTCGTGCGGCGGATCACACCAGCCGGATCGGTCCCGGGTAGCGTGCCACGGTGCGGTCCGCGGTGAGCAGCGTGATGCCCTCGACCTGAGCCTGCGCGACCAGCATGCGGTCGAAGGGGTCCTTGTGCGTCCGCGGCAGGGAATCCAACGCGACGGCATGCAGGCCGGCGACCGGGAGCTCCGTATAGCCGTTCTCCAGCAACCCCCTGCGCAGGAGGCGCGGATCGACGCGGAAGTCGTCGCGGCCCAGACCGTTCTTGATGGCGACCTCCCAGAGCGACGCCGCGCTGAAAACGAGCTCCGTCTCCGGATTCTCGATCAGGTCGCGCGCCTCCCGGGTCAACCGTTCCGGCGCGCCCGCCGCCCACAGCAGCACGTGGGTGTCCAGCAGGACCCTCACTCGCCGGCCTCGAACAGGGTCCGGATCGCGTCCGCTCCCATCTGGTCGAAGTCGTGCGGCACGGCTATCTGTCCGGCCAGGAATCCCGTCCGCCGCGTCCTGCCGACCGGGGCATCGATCGCGACCACCTTGACGATCGGCTTGCCCGCGCGCGCGATGATGAACGGCTCGCCGTTGGCCGCAGCCTCGACGAGCCGCGACAGATGCGTTTTGGCTACGTGCATGTTGACTGTGCGCATGGCTGGCACCTGGTGGACTTAGTCATTGTAGCTTAGTTTGCAGGCGCTCACCTGCCCTGCGCGCACAGGGAGCGTCAGGGTCGACCGGCCTGCCGGGCAGACTTCGACATCCTCACGCTGTTGCCATGACCGTACCACGGCCCCGCGTCGCACGCCCGCTCGGTGGTAGACTGGGCAAACTATGCATGTAGCCACCAGGGCGCTGATCGTCGTCGGATGCCTCCTGCTCATCCCGGTGACCGCGGTCCTTACCGCTGCCGCGAAGCAACGCCTCTCGGACGGCTCGGATTTCGTGTTCTCAGGCGGCCCGCTCGTCACGGGCGAGCTCTACACCGGCCCGGAGCTGGACTGGAGCTTCACCAACGACGTCACGCTCATCGAGCTGCAACTGGAGGACCCGGCGCGGTCCCGCACCATCTGGGTCGGCGACCACGATGGCAAGCTCTACGTCTTCTCCGCCTACATGCGCAGCGCCGTCGGCCGGCTGTGGAAGAGCTGGCCGCGCCAGGCCGAGCGCGACGGCCGCGCGGTGGTGCGCATCGACGGCACGCGCTACGAACGGCAGCTCCGGCGCATCGAGTCGGGCCCGATACTCGACGACATCACCGCCTCGATTGCCGACAAGTACACGTACGACATCAGCCGCGAGCTCGTGGAAGCCGGCGACGTCTGGCTGTTCGAGGCAGGGCCGCGGTAGCGCCACCGGATGCCGGTCATGAGGAACTTCTACTACTGCATCGCGGCGGCGCTGGTCGTGACCATCCTCGCGGTCCTGTTCATCCCGGGCGTCGACGACTTCGTGGAAACGACCTTCCAGGCCTATCTCGGCCGCGCCGCGCGCTGAGCGGGCTCGGCCGCGGCCTCCCGCGAGGCCGCGTCAGCGGCACGGGTCGATCCCGCTTGACATTGTGGCTCCGTGTGTCTACATTGCATTGCGGTGAAGACATCCGGCGTCAGGGAAATCAAGAACCGGTTGAGCGCCTACCTCCGACTGGTGGAGCGGGGCGAGCGCGTGGCCGTCACGCATCGTGGCCGGGTCGTGGCCGAGCTTGGGCCGCCCACGCACACCACCGAGGAGAACGCGTACTCGGAACTGCGACGCCGCGCTCAGGCAGGGGTGGTCCGCCTGGGTGCCCCGAACCGCCCGGACCTCTACCCCCGCC
>CAZMWA010000101.1:0-22478 GCA_964569405.1 uncultured Vicinamibacteraceae bacterium
GCCGCGCGGCGTACGACGCGGCCGTCGAGGGCGGCGCCGGCGCGCCCACGGGGGCGGCGGCGCTGCGGCTGCACGGGTCGGGCACGAACCTGCGGTTCGACGCCCCGATGGGACGCCAGCTCACGGAGCTGACCATCCTGACGACGGCGCGCGAGTACGACCAGCCGTACGAGTGGGCGCTGCACGAGCTGGAGGCGATCGCCGTCGAGCTCGACGAGGGCATCATCGACGTCGTGCGCCACCGGCGTCCGCTCACCGGGCTGAGCGACCGCGAGGCGATCATCATCGAGGTCGGCCGGGAGCTGTTCGGCACGCGCCGCCTCGGCGCCGACACCTACGCCCGGGCGCTGGCGCTGCTGGGGAAGACGAACCTCGTCGACGTTGTCGACGTGATGGGCCGCTACGCGAGCACCGCGGCCACGCTCACCGGCTTCAACCAGCGCATGCCGGCCGGCTGGCGCCAGTCGCTGCCGTTGCCCTTCACGCACCCGGACGACATCCATCCCGACTCGCGCAGCCGGCTGCCGCTGCGGAGCCCGGAGAGCGTGTCGTCGGTGTCGGTGCTCTACGGCCGCATGCTGTCGCCCTCGGGCATCGGTCCGAACGTCATCCGCAGCTACGGGGAAGGGCAGGCAACGCTGGAAGCGCGGGTGGGCCGGCGGCTCATGCAGCTCGCGATTCTGGTGACGGCCCGGACCCACGACTCGCAGTACGACTGGACCGTCAACGAGCCGCGCGCCCTCGCGGCCGGCCTCGAGGCCGAGCTGATCGACGTCGTGCGCCACAACCGCCCCCTGGACGGCGTGGATGAGACGGACGCGGCACTGATCGCGTTCGGCCGCGAGCTGTTCGGCGACCACAACGTCAGCGCGGAGACCTACGCCCGCGCGGAGCGCGCCTTCGGCGTGCGGGATCTGGTGGACATCGTCGGGCTGATGGGCGCGCACGCGGCGGACGCGGCCGTGCTGGCGGCCTTCGACCAGCAGCTCCCCGAGGGCGTCGAGCCCCTGCTCCCGGTGCCGTAACGCGCGCTGGCCGCCGGGCCGCCCGCGCCGACTCCGCAAGGCGCGAACAGCGCGCCTCGGCGGGAGTGGCGCGGGGCTATGGGGTCCCCGCAAACGGACGCCGGGGGCTTGGGGCGAGCCCCATCTTGAGGACGCCGGGGGTTCGGGGCGCAGCCCCGTCTGATGGAAGCGAGGTGCGCATGAAGCTCGGACGCTGCGTTCTTCTGACGGCGCTCGTGCTGCCCTGCCTGCTCGCGCCCGGCCAGGCGCAGGAGCCGCCGCGCATCGGCGTGCCGGTGCCGCCGCTCGGCGACGGCCCCTGGGTGTTCGATACCGCCGAGCAGCACAGGATCCGCGTCAGCGTCGTGACCCGGGGGCTCTCGCATCCCTGGGCCCTGGCGTTCCTGCCGGACGGCGGCATGCTCGTCACCGAGCGTCCCGGCCGGCTTCGCATCCTGCGCGGCGGCGTGCTCGATCCGCAACCCGTCACCGGCGTGCCCGAGGTCCGCAGCGAGGGCAACGGCGGCTTGCTGGACGTGGCGCTCCACCCCCGCTTTGCCGACAACGGCCTCGTCTATCTCACCTACACCAGGCCGGCCATCAACGGCTGGGGTGCCCCGTCGCTGGCCCGCGGCCGCCTCGAGGGAGGCGCGCTCGTCGGCGTCGAGGACCTCGTGGTCACCGACCCGTACGAGGGCAACCAGGGCCTGAACGGGCGCGTCGTCTTCGGCAGCGACGGCAAGCTCTACATGTCCACCGGCGGGCGCGTGGGCAACCTCGCCCAGGACCTCGGCAGCCTGCGCGGCAAGATCCTCCGTCTCAACGACGACGGCTCCGCGGCGCCCGACAACCCGTTCGCGGGCGATCCCGGCCACCGGCCGGAGATCTACACGTTGGGGCATCGCAACACGCTGGGTCTCATCCTGCACCCGGAGACCGGCGACCTGTGGAACCACGAGAACGGTCCCAACGGCGGCGACGAGATCAACGTCATCCGGCCGGGCCGCAACTACGGCTGGCCGCTCGTCAGCTTCGGGCGCCTCTACCCGGGCGCGCGCGTCTCCGAGCATCCGACGCGCGAGGGCATCGAGTCGCCGCTGGTGGTCTGGCTGCCCGCCATCGCGGCCGCCGGCATGGCGGTCTACACGGGCGATCGGTTCCCCGCGTGGCGCGGCAACGTGTTCGTGGGGTCGCTGCGGAAGGGCGGCATACCGGGTACGGGGCACCTGCAGCGCATCGTGTTCAACGAGCAGTACGAGGAGTTGCGGCGCGAGGCCATCCTGCTGGAGCTGCGGCAGCGCATCCGGGAGGTGCGCCAGGGGCCCGACGGACTGCTCTACCTGCTGACCGACGAGGACGACGGTGCGCTGCTGCGCATCGAGCCGGCACCGTGAGATCCGAATGCCAGGAGCATGCCATGCGCATCATCACGTTGTTGCCGTTGATTCTCGTCCTGAGCCTGGCGCTGCCGGCCGCGCAGAGCGAGCCGGACGAGACGCTGGACATCTACCTCATCGACGTCGAGGGGGGTGAGGCGACGCTCTTCGTCAGCCCGGCGGGCGAGTCGCTGCTCGTCGACGCCGGGTGGCCCGGCCTCGAATACCGCGACGCCGACCGCATCGCCGCCGTGGCGCGGGAGGCCGGCGTGACGCAGATCGACTACCTGCTCGTCACCCACTTCCACACCGACCACATGGGCGGCGCCATGCAACTGGCCGAGCGCCTGCCGATCCGGCACTTCATCGACCACGGCGAGACGGTCGACACCGGGGAGCGCCAGCGGGCGGCGTTCGGCGTCTACACGGCGCTGCGCAGCCAGGGCGCGCACCGCGCGGTCGCGCCGGGCGACACGCTGCCGATGGACGGCCTGGACGTCGTGATCATGGCGTCCGGCGGGGCCGTGCTCGACGCGCCGCTCGACGGCGCCGGCGGCCCCAACCCGCACTGCGACGGCTTCATGTTCCAGGGCGAGGAGATCACCAGCCGCTACGGCAACGCCGAGGACGACCAGTCCATCGCCACGTTCGTCGGCTTCGGGCAGTTCCGCAGCGTGATCATGGGCGACCTGAACTGGAACCAGGAGCACCCGCTGATGTGCCCCGACAACAAGATCGGCAAGGTCGACCTGTACCTGGTATCGCACCACGGCTCGGAGACGTCCGGCTCCGAGGCGCTCGTCCACGCCATCGAGCCGCGGGCCGCCGCCATGAACAACGGCCCGCGCAAGGGGGGCGCGGTGCAGACCTTCGAGATCCTCGCGGCCGCCGACAGCCTCGAGCACCTCTGGCAGAACCACTACTCGATTCCGGGCGGCGACGAGCACAACGCGCCCGAGCAGTTCATCGCAAACCTGGAGGAGGGCACGCCGGCCCCGAACGGGCGGACCATCCACATGGGACCCGCCCACTCGATCCATGTGGCGGCCCGCCGCGACGGCTCGTTCACGGTGACGAACAGCCGCAACGGGTTCAGCCGGGCGTACGGGCCGCGGGAGTAGCGGTGAAGCAGTCGACGGAGCAGCTCAGCGTGTCGCCGCCAGGTGTTCGGCCAGCTCGAGCAGGCCGATGGCAGTCACGCCGCCGGGACGCGGCCAGCGAGCGGGTCCGGCGTGAACCAGGTACCTTTCCCGAGGCTCGAGAACGTCACAGGCCGCGTGGAACCCGCGTGACAGCGGTGCGGCCGGCGAACGCTTGATCTCGATGGCCATCTCGACGACGCCGCCCCGTTCCAGGACCAGGTCGATCTCGGCGCCGTTCTGCGTGCGGTAGTAGCAGGGGATGCGGCTCGGGCCGGCCGCCGAGACGAGGTTCTCGACGGCGAACCCCTCCCAGCTCGGGCCGGCCACGGGATGCCCCACAGTTGGTCCAGCCCGCTCAGGCCAAGCAGCGCCTGTACGATACCGCTGTCGCGGACATAGGTCCTGGGCGCGCGGACCAGGCGCCTGCGAACGTTGCCGGACCACGAACGCAGGCGGCGGACGAGCAGCAGGTCGACCAGCAGATCGACGTAGCGCGCAATCGCCGGGGCCGACACGTCGAGGCTGGACGCCAGCCGCGCCGCGTTCAGCGGCGCCCCCTGCGAGTGGGCAAGCATCGTCCAGAGTCGCCCCAGGGTTTCCGCGGGCATGCGGGGAGCGAACAGCGGCACGTCGCGCTCCAGGTACGAGCGGATGAAATCGGTCCGCCAGAGCAGGCTCTCCGCATCGCGGGATGCGATCAGACTCTCCGGGAAGCCGCCGCGGACCCAGAGATCCTCGGTCGTGATCCCGGAGACGGACGCGTCACGGACGCCGACCGGTTCCATTTCGACGCGGGCGATCCGGCCGGCGAGGCTCTCCGAGGCCTGGCGCATGAGGTCGAGCGATGCCGACCCGAGCAGCAGGAAGTGGCCGGAACGGTCACCGGCGGCGCGCCGGTCGTCGATCACGCCGCGCAGGATCTCGAAGAGGCCCGGGGCCCGCTGCACCTCGTCGATGACGCACAGCCGGCGTCCGGCGGCGCGCAGGTAGGCGTCCGCGTCCTCGAGCTTCCGGCGGTCGGCCGGCCGTTCCAGGTCGAGATAGAGCGCGCCGGCCCCGAGCTCGTCGGCAATCGCCCGGGCCAGCGTCGTCTTGCCCACCTGCCGCGGGCCGAGGAGCGCGACGGCCGGCATGTGCCGCAGCCGGCTCCGGACCTGGGCCTCCACGGCCCTGGGGATCTTCGTATCCAAGTAAATCGAACACCTGCCGATTGATTTACCTGGATCCTATCGCGCGGGCACGGCGATCGCCACCGATCGTTCCCCACGGCACACCGCATCGTGACGGGCGGACCATCCACGTGCGACCCCCCCCCGACTCGAGCCACGTGGCCCGTAAGGGCTTCACGGCAGCAGATCGGCGACGGCGATCGTTGCGTCCGGGCAGGCGAGCGGCGCCACCGTCTCGCCGGCGCGGAGGGCGCGGACCGACCGGTACGCGTCGCCGGTCGGATCCCGATGCACCTTGAGGCGGGCATCCGAGATGGCGACGATCCAGTACTCCGGGATGCCGCACCGCGCGTAGAGGCGCTGCTTGATGGTCCGGTCGCGGGTCAGCGAGTCGTCGGACACCTCGACGACGAGGAGCGCCGTCGCCGGGTGCGCATCCAGGTAGTCGAACTCGTCGCCCTGCACGACCGCGACGTCCGGTTCCGGTTCCGAGTCGCCGGCGGCCGCCAGTGGCATCTGGGTCCGGACGTGGCAGCCGTTGCCGAACGCGCGGCCGAGCCGCGTGGCGGCGCGCGTGGCTACCGCCGCGTGGCGACTGCCTTGCGGCGTCATCGTGAGGATTTCCCCGTCGATCAACTCGATCCGGTCACCGGGACCGAAGATGCCCGCCTGGACCGCGCGGTCGTAGGTCTCCCGGCTCCAGCGGTAGCTTCGGGTTGCGGGGTCGGCCATCCGTGTCGGTTCACGCCACGCGCTTGCCGGTGATGGCCTCGCGGAGACCCTCGAGCAGCCCTTCGAGGTGTGCCATCCGTTCGCGCAGTTGGCCGATCTCCCGGCCTTGGGCGTCGATGCGCTCGCGCAGGTCCCTGCCCTGGGCCCGCATTTCGTCGCGCAGGCTCCGGAACGACGTGCCGATCGCCACCAGGATCGCGATGGCGGTCCCGACGACGGTCCAGGCGGTGGCGTCCATGCGGGTCAGCGATCGTCCCACTGCGCCTGCATCCAGGCGCCGGCCTGCCGGAGGGCGTTGACGTAGCCGCCCATGGTGTAGTGGCCCACGCCGGTCAGCTCGGTGAACTCGGCCGGGTGGCCGAGCTCCGCGAGCGTGCGGGCGGCCTCGCGCGCGGGCTCGATGGGCACGAGCTGGTCGTCGCGGCTGTGGATCACGTGCACCGGCATCGATCCGATCTGGTCCAGCGGGTTGTCGCGGGGCGCGCTGGCGATGGGGATGGCGCCGGAGAAGCGCTCCCCGTGGTGCGTGGCCATGAACCAGGTGCCGGCGCCGCCCATGCTGAACCCGGTGACCAGGATGCGCTCGCGGTCGATGGCGTAGCGCGCGAGGACGTCGTCCAGCAGGAAGAGGACCGACTCCTCGGCCGACGGCACCGACCAGCGGCGGTTCGGCGAGTCGGGCGCCACGATGACGGCGCCCCAGTCCCTGAGCGCCGGCTCGACGATCTGGTACAGGAACGGCCCGCCCACGCTGCCGCCGCCGGGGTGCAGCGCCAGGATCAGCGGGCGCGGCTCGCCGTCGCGCAGGTCGCGGGGCACCGAGATGGTGTAGCTCATCCGCCCGTGCTCCGGGACGTCGATGACCGCGCCCTCGATACGCGGCGCGGCGCCCGACTGCGCCGCCGCCAGGGCCGCCGCCGCCACGGTCAACACTGCGAACAACGACACGAGAACAGGGGCGCTCTGGCACAGGCTGTTAAGCTTCATGACGCGTGATGATACAACAGGGGCGGGCGTGAGCGTCCGCACGCGGTTCGCGCCCAGCCCGACCGGCTACCTGCACATCGGCGGGGTGCGGACCGCCCTGTTCAACTGGCTGTTCGCGCGGCGGCACGGCGGGCAGTTCATCCTGCGCATCGACGACACCGACCGGCAGCGCAACCTCGAGGAGGCCCTGCAGCCGATCCTCGACGGCTTTCGCTGGCTCGGGCTCGATTGGGATGAGGGGCCCGAGGTGGAGGGGCCGCACGCGCCGTACTTCCAGTCGGCGTGCCGGGAGCGCCATCGGGAGGCGGTCGAGCGGCTGCTTGCGGGCGGGCACGCCTACCGCGACTACGCGACCGCGGACGAGATTCAGGCCGAGCGCAAGGCCGCGCAGCGCAACAAGGTGCGCTTCATCTACAGCCGGCGCTGGATGGCGGGGACGCCCGCACAGGAGGCGGCGTTCGAGGCCGAGGGGCGGACCGCCGTCGTGCGCCTGAAGATGCCGCGCGACGGCGCGTGCGCGTTCGACGACCTGGTGCGCGGGCCGGTGGCGTTCGAGTGGGCGCTCGAGCAGGACCACGTCGTGCAGCGCGCCGACGGCACCTGCCTCTACCACCTGGCGAGCGCGGTCGACGACCACCACTTCCGGATCACGCACGTGATCCGCGCGGTGGAGCACCTCTCCAACACGCCGCGGCAGATCTTCATCGCCCGCGGCCTCGGCTACGACCTGCCGGCCTACGCGCACCTGCCCTACGTGGCCGAGCCGGGCGGCACCGAGAAGCTGAGCAAGCGCAAGGTGGGCGCCTACCTGCGGCATGCCGACTTCCGGAAGCTGCACGAGCACGGCGCCGCGATCATGGAGGCCCTCGGCGAGCCGGTCGCGACCGAGTCGTTCAACCCGCTGGTCGTCGCGTTCTACCGCGCGGTGGGATACCGGCCGGAGGCCCTGCTCAACTACCTGCTGCTGCTGGGCTGGTCGTTCGACGATCGGACCGAGATGTTCACGACCGGCGAGATGATCGAGCAGTTCACGCTCGAGCGCGTCAACAAGTCGGCGGCCAGCTTCGATCCGCCGAAGCTGCTGGCGTTCGAGGAGCGCTACATGCAGCGGCTGCCGCTCGCGGCACGGGCCGCGGCGGCGGCGCCGTTCCTGCAGCGCCACGGCGCGCTGCCCGCAGCGCCGTCGCCGGCCGATCGCGACCGGGTGTCGCGCGTCGTGGCGGCGGCCGGGGAGCGGCTCAAGGTGGCCGGCGACATCCTGAACTACCTGGAGTTCTTTCTCCCGGACGATACGTTCCCGTACGACGAGAAGGCCGTCACCAAGCGCATCCGGGCGGAGGGCGCGGCCGACCGCCTGGGGCGGTTCAGAACGGTGCTCGAGACCGTCGACCCGTTCGACGCCGCGACGCTGCACGACGCGATGCAGCGGTTCATCGCGGCGGAGGAGATTGCCATCGGGCGGATCATCCACGCCGTGCGGGTCGCGGTGACCGGCAAGGCGGTGGGGTTCGGCCTGTTCGAAGGCCTGGAGATTCTCGGCCGCGAGGCCTGCCTGGCCCGCATCGACCGGGCGCTCGGCCTCCTCGCCGGGACCGGGACGGAGTACGCATGAAGGACGACGACGCGAGCAGCAGCGGCCCGGCCGCGGGGCTGGATTTCATCCGCCAGATCGTCGACGACGACCGGCGGGCCGGCAAGCACGGCGGCCGCGTGCAGACGCGCTTCCCGCCGGAGCCGAACGGGTACCTGCACATCGGCCACGCGAAGGCGATCTGCCTCAACTTCGGGATCGCGCAGGAGACGGGCGGGCTGTGCAATCTGCGGATGGACGACACCAATCCGGAGACGGAGGACCGGGAGTACGTGCGGGCCATCGAGCAGGACGTGCGCTGGCTGGGCTTCGACTGGGCGGCACGTTTCTTCTACGCGTCGGACTACTTCGACCGGCTCTACGAGTGCGCGGTCCAGCTCGTCGAGGGCGGCCACGCCTACGTCTGCGACCTGCAGGGCGAGGAGGTGAGCCGGTACCGCGGCCGGTGGGACGAGCCCGGGCGCGACAGCCCCTACCGCAACCGGTCGGTCGCCGAGAACCTGGACCTCTTCGGGCGGATGCGGGCCGGCGAGTTCCCGGACGGGAGCCGCACGCTGCGGGCGAAGATCGACATGGCGTCGTCCAACATGAACCTGCGCGATCCGGCCCTCTACCGGATCCGGCGGGCGCCGCACTACCGCCAGGGCGACCGCTGGTGCATCTACCCGATGTACGACTTCACGCATCCGCTGTCGGACGCGTACGAGAACATCACCCACTCGCTCTGCACGCTGGAATTCGAGGATCACCGCCCGCTGTACGACTGGTTCCTCGAGCGCCTGGCGTTCGAGTCGCCGCCGCGGCAGATAGAGTTCGCGCGGCTGAACGTCACGCACACCGTCCTCAGCAAGCGCAAGCTGCTCGAGCTCGTCGAGGGCGGGCACGTCGACGGCTGGGACGATCCGCGCATGCCGACGCTGGTGGGCATGCGCCGGCGCGGCTATCCGCCGGGCGCCATCCGCGACTTCTGCGACCGCATCGGCATCGCGAAGGCCAACAGCCTGGTGCAGATCGCCCAGCTCGAGGACGCCGTGCGGCAGGAGCTGAACCGGACGGCGCCGCGCGTGATGGCCGTGCTGCGGCCCCTGCGCGTGGTGATCGAGAACTACCCCGAGGGTCAGGTCGAGCAGCTCGAGGCGGTCAACAACCCCGAGGATCCGGCCGCGGGCACCCGGCCCGTCCCGTTCTCGCACGTGCTCTACGTCGAGCGCGGCGACTTCCGCGAGGATCCGCCCCGCAAGTACTTCCGGCTGGCGCCGGGGCGGGAGGTGCGGCTGCGGTACGCCTACTTCCTCAAGTGCACCGGCGTCGTCAAGGACCCGGCCAGCGGCGAGGTGACCGAGCTGCGCTGCACCTACGACCCGGAGACGCGCGGCGGGTACGCCCCCGACGGGCGCAAGGTCCGCGGCACCATCCACTGGGTCTCCGCGGCCCACGCGCTGCCGGCGGAGGTGCGGCTGTACGACCATCTGTTCACGCAGGAGGACCCCGAGGACGCCGGCGAGGGGCAGGACTACAAGGACTACCTGAACCCGGCGTCGCGCGAGGTCCTCACCGGCTGCCGCGTCGAGTCGAGCCTGGACGGCGCCCCGGCGGGACGGCGCTACCAGTTCGAGCGCCAGGGCTACTTCTGCGTCGACCCCGACGCCTCGGACGCCGGGCTCGTCTTCAACCGCACCGTCAGCCTGCGCGATACCTGGGCCAAGATCGAGCGGAAGGCGTCCGGCTAGAGCCGGGCGGGTGACGAATTATACTGGGGCCGTCATGCCTGATCGGAACCGCCGAATCACCCTTGCCGCCCGGCCGGAAGGGCCGCCCAGGGCGACCGACTTCGAGCTGGTGGAGGCGCCCGTACCGCGGCCCGGTCCCGGGCAGTTGCTCAGCCGGACGATCTACCTGTCGCTCGATCCCTACATGCGCGGGCGCATGAACCAGAGCGTGGGATACGCCCCGACGGTGGACATCGGCGGCGTGATGGTCGGCGGCACCGTGGCCCGGGTGGTCGAGTCGAACCTGGAGGGCTACCGGGCGGGCGACTTCATCCTCTGCTCGAACGGCTGGCAGGACTACGGCCTGTCCGACGGCGCCGGCGTCCGGAAGCTGGACCCGTCCGCCGCGCCGATCTCGACGGCCGTCGGCGTCCTCGGCATGCCGGGACACACCGCGTACGTGGGCCTGCTCGACATCGGGCAGCCGCAACCGGGCGAGACGGTGGTGGTCTCGGCCGCGTCCGGCGCGGTCGGCGCGGTCGTGGGGCAGATCGCGCGCATCAGAGGCTGCCGTGTGGTCGGCGTCGCGGGCGCCCGCGAGAAGTGCGACTACGTGACGCGCGAGCTCCGTTTCGACGCCTGCGTCAGCCGCTTCGACGAGGCTTTGCCGGACGCCCTCCGGGCTGCCTGCCCCGCCGGCGTCGACGTCTACTTCGAGAACGCCGGCGGCGCGGTGTTCGAGGCGGTCCTGCCGCTGCTCAACACGCATGCCCGCATCCCGATCTGCGGGCGCATCGCCAACTACAACCAGACGGAGCCGCCGCCCGGACCCAATCTCGTGCCGCGCGTGATGGGGCTGACCCTGGTGCGCCGCCTCACTTTCCGGGGCTTCATCATCTTCGACCACATGGACCGCGAGCCGGACTTCCTGCGCGACGTCGGCGCGTGGATCCGGAGCGGCGAGCTCGTCTACAAGGAGGACGTGGTCGACGGCCTGGAGCAGGCCGTGCCGGCGTTCCAGGGCCTGCTGCAGGGGAAGAACTTCGGCAAGCTGCTCGTGCGCGTGGCGGACGATCCGACGCGCTAGCCGGCCGGCGCCGTCCCGCACGGCGCCGCGGTGCCCGGGGCTGCCGGCCAGGTAAACGTGATGCGTTCTGCGGACTTCACCGCGCGCCGCCTCCCCGATTCGATCGTCCTCATCTTCCTGCTGATCGTGCTCGCCCAGGCGGCGAGCTACGTCATCCCCGCCGGCGAGTTCGAGCGCGACGGCCGGCAGGTGATCGAGGGCACGTACCACGCGGTGGAGGCGGACCCGCTGCCGCCGCTGACCTTCCTGACGGCCGTGCCGGCCGGCCTCGCCGCGGCGCAGGAGATCATCTTCTTCGTCTTCCTCGTCGGCGGCGTCATCCGCGTGGTGCGGGCCACCGGCGCCATCGACGCCGTTATCGGCTGGGCCATCTCGCGGCTGGGCGGGCGGCCGGCGTGGCTGGTCGTCGGCGCGGTCGCGCTCTTCTCGCTGGGCTCGTCGACCGTCGGCATGGCCGAGGAGTACATGCCCTTCGTGCCGATCCTGGTGGCCATGTGCCTGGCGCTGAAGCTCGACGCCGTGGTCGCCGTCGGCATCATCTACGTGGGCGCCGGCGTCGGCTACGCCTGCGCGGCCGTCAATCCGTTCACCGTGCTGATCGCGCAGGACATCGCGGGCCTCGAGCTGACCTCCGGCCAGCTCGCGCGGTGGCTGCTGCTCGCCGTCTGCCTGGCGGTCGGGGTGCAGCACATCCTGCGCTACGCGGCGCGCGTGCGCAGCGACCCCGCGCGGAGCCTGGTGGCGGACGTCGACTACACGGGCGGCTTCGAGCGGCCCGAGGGCGTGCGCTTCACGCGGCGGCGCGCGGCGGTGATCGCGATCCTGGTGGGCGGCGTCGGCCTGTTCGTCTACGGCGTGGCGGCCCGCGGCTGGTACCTGGTCGAGCTGTCGGCGGTGTTCCTGGGAATCGGGCTGCTGGCCGCGCTGGTCGGACGCCTCGGGCCAAACGGGGCGGCGCGCGCGTTCCTGGACGGTGCCGGGGAGATGACCGCGACGGCGCTGCTGATCGGCTTCGCGCGGACCATCGAGGTCGTGCTCTCGGACGCGCGCGTGATCGACACGATCATCCAGGCGCTGGCGACGCCGCTCGGCGCGCTGCCGGCCCACGCCGCCGCCGTCGGCATGCTGGCGGCCCAGACGATCTGCAACCTGTTCATCCCGTCCGGGTCCGGGCAGGCGTACGTGACGATGCCGATCATGGCGCCGCTGGCCGACCTGACCGGCGTGACCCGCCAGACGGCGGTGCTCGCCTACCAGTTCGGCGATGGCTTCACGAACATGCTGGTCCCCACCAACGCGCTGCTGATGGGGATGCTCGCGCTGGCCCGCATTCCCTACCAGCGCTGGGTGGCCTTCGTCGTGCCGCTGCTGGTCAAGCTGTACCTGATCGCCGGGCTCGCCCTCGTCGCGGCCGTCCAGCTCGGCTACCGGTGAGCCCCGCGCGCCGGTCGGATCGCGTCATCCGGCGCCGGTCGCGACGGCGTCAGGCCGGCGCGGGCGGCTGCCGGCCGGGCGGTCGCGGGACGGAGCTGCGTGACGCCCGCGCAGACGGCCACGTTGACGCCGAGCGCGACGATCCCCGCGTGGATGTCCCACACCTCCGGCCGGCCGGCGAGCAGCAGGCCGGCGTAGGTCGCGCAACCGGCCAGCATCCCGCCGAGCGCCGCGGACGTCGTCAGGCGGCGCCACGTGACGCCGAGGACGAACAGCGGCGCCACCTGCGCCAGGATCTCCATCTTGATCTCGGTCAGGCCCCACAGCGTCACGCGCGGGGACAGCGCGATCACCACCAGCACGGCGACGACCGCCCACGAGAGCCGCTTGCCGGCCCGCGTGAGCCGCTCCTCGGAGGCGCCGCGGAGCAGTGTCGCGCCGACGATGTCCTTGGCGAGGATCGACGAGAGGCTCAGCAGCACCGAGTCGGCCGTCGACATGACGGCCGCGACGACCGCCGTGATGACCATGACGCAGAGCCCGAAGAGCAGCGCGGAGCGGGTGCTCCAGGCCGTCAGCAGCGCGGGCATCACCTGATCCGCGTCGCCGCCCGCCGGCAGCTCCCCGATGGCCAGGATGCCGACCATGAACATCACGCCGGTTGTCACCAGCGGCAGGAACACCATCACGCTGAAGGCGCGCTTGAGGGTGGCCGCGTCGCGGGCGGCGTAGATGCGCTGGATCGCGTGCGGATACACCGCGCCGGAGAAGCCGATGAGAAGGATGGTGCTGAACCAGTTGCGCGAGACGTCCCAGCCGGGGACGGCTACCTTCTCGGGGTCCGCGGCGGCAACCGCCGCCGTCAGCTCGGCGAGATGGGCCGGCGTCGGCACCACGGCCAGGAGCAGGCCGGCGAGCCCGACCAGCAGCATGATCCCCTGCACGCAGTCGGTCCACGCCACGGCGCGCATGCCGCCCACCGTCTCGTAGACGATGACGACGAGCGTCAGCAGCACCACGCCGGCCCAGTAGGGCACGGCCCCGCCCGAGAGGCCCTCGGTCACGTGGCCCATCGCCATCAGTTGCGCCAGCAGGTAGTTCGAGATGGCCACGACCAGCAGCACGTTGGCGAGCAGCGTCAGGGGCGCCGAGCCGAAGCGGTGCGTGATCCAGTCGCCGGGCGTGACGAACGCATGCCGGCGGGCGACGGCCTGCAGGCGCGGGGCGAAGACGAGGTAGACGACGATGATCGCCATCATGAAGCCGACGCTCATGACCCACGCGTAGCCGAGCCGGAAGGCCTCGCCCGGATAGCCGAGCAGCGTGTTGCCGCTGTACTGCGTCGCGTAGAGCGTCAGCAGCAGCACGAAGCCGCCGAGGTTGCGTCCGGCCAGGTAGAATTCGCCGAGGCCCGCCCCGGCGCTCCGCCGGCGCGTGGCGTAGCCCACCCCGACGAGCATCGCCAAGTAGATCCCGACGGCCACGCCGGCGCCGAGCGCGAGCGAGACGTTCACGGCGGGCCCTCCGCATCGTCGGGGTCGCTGCCGTCCGGCGGCGCGGGCCAGTGGCGGGCGACGACGTACACGGTGAAGATCGCCACCGCGAGGCAGGCCGCGAGCGACAGGACGACCCAGTGCGGGAGACCGAGCCAGAGGCGCACCGGCCCGCCGGCCGGCAGATACCAGGGCACCGACAGCGCGAAGAGCAGGACGTAGACGGCCCAGACCCAGGGACGCGTCCGCGGCTCGGCCGGATGGGGGCTGTTGACCATCGTGGATGCCTCGGTGCGCCGGTGTCCGGCAGACCGTCCCGGCCGTCCTCCGCCCGGGTGTCGAGTACCCGCGGCCCATGATAGCGGTAGAATCGCCTGTCGAGGCGATCTGCGGCCGGGTGGCCGAGTCTCTCTCGTGTTCCTTGAGGCAGCGACGCACGATGCCATCGGCGGATTTCCTTGATGCGCACCGACGGCATTGGGACGACGCGGAACTGCTGTTCGGAAATTCCCGGTGGACGAACGCGGATCAGATGTACGGGTTCAGCGCCGAATGCGGGTTGAAGGCCGTCATGAAGAAGCTGGGCATGCAGGTCGATGCAACCGGAACACCAGCGAGAGAACATCAGAAACATGTCCAGCATCTGTGGCCGATTTTTCTTGCATTCGCCACGGGTCGTGGCGGAGCGCCGTGGGTTCCGTATCTTCGTCAGGTACCGACGCAGAACCCGTTTGCCAACTGGTCGCACCATGACCGCTACGCGCGCCGGGGATCATTTGCACGCAGCGACGTCGCGCCGCATCAGGCGGCCGCCCGGACGATTCTGAACATGGTGCAGAGTGCCTTGCAGGCTGGGGTCCTATGAATGGCCGCTTCGTTCCGTTCGATGACATCCGGAAGCACGTCGTCGACGCTGTAATCGCTCGTGAGCCTCTGCCGGACGGGATAGACGGCATCTACCTGGTCCGGAATCTCTACGGACAGGTATCCGTCTCGGTATCCGACGCCCTGGAGGACGATCAAGCCTGCCGCGTGGCGCTCGACAGACTTGCAGCCGGGCTTCGCGAGGCGTTGGGGGCGCATGCTGCTCCGAAGGAGACCGCGATCCTCTTCGTACCCGCATCACTGCTCGCGAACGTCCGGGGCGTGGGGCGTGAGGTCCGTCCCAAGGTGTATCTCGTCGACCGTCTGGTTACGGCGGGAGACTGGTGGACGGTCGGCGAATCATGTGCACCCGGGAGGCCGGTGAGATACACGCTGTATTCGGTTAAAGGCGGCGTGGGACGCAGCACCACTGCGGCGGTGCTCGCGTGGCATCTCGCGCGCGACGGCCAGCGTGTGCTGGTCGTGGATCTGGATCTCGAATCGCCAGGGTTGTCGTCGGCGCTGCTCGAGCCCGAACGCCGACCGGACTTCGGCGTCACCGACTGGTTTGTGGAGGTGCTGGTAGGCCAGGATGAGCAAGTGCTCGAGCGCATGACCGCGGCGCCGCGCTGGGCGCAGGACTTCGATGGGGACGTGCACGTCGTGCCGGCCCACGGGCGCGAAGCCGGAGAGTACCTGGCCAAGCTGGGCCGCGTCTACATGGACGCGGCGGACGATCCGTGGACGGCCAGGCTTGGGCGCCTGCTCGACCGCCTGGAAGCTGCCATCGAGCCCGACGTCGTCGTCCTGGAGAGTCGGAGTGGCCTGCACGACATCGCGGCGGCCACCGTCACCGATCTCGGCGCCCACGTCCTCTTATTCGCGACCGATTCGGAGAGCAACTGGACGGACTACAGGGTCCTGTTCGGCCACTGGCAGCAGCATGAACTGGCGGAGTGCATCAGGGAGCGCCTGTCCATCGTGTCTGCCCTCACCCCCGATCTCGACACTGAGAACTACGTGCAGCGATTTCGGGAGCACGCATGGGATTTGTTCCGGGATCACCTGTATGACGAGGTACTTACCTCGGACGATTCCAACCCGTTCTCGTTCGACGTTCAAGATGAGGGTGCGCCTCACGATCCGCTTGTGATTCACTGGACGCGCGGTCTTGCCGCAGGCGCATCGCTGCGCGACCTTGAGACCGACATTGACACAGTGCGCTCGGCCTACACTTCGTTCCTGGGCCGGTTCGACAGGCTGTTGCGATTCGATAACGACGGAGCTGGATAGTGGCCGGCGCAATAGAGGCCAAAGGGGCGCGCCAGGCGCTGGCAGCGTTGCCCGAAGGGACGAGCCACGGCGGGCCGCCGCCGCCGGAGCACGTCTATTTGCCACCGTCCCATGTCAAGGCGATGGACCCGAACAACCTCCTCGTCACCGGCATGCGCGGTGCGGGAAAGACCTTCTGGTGGAGCGCCCTGCAGGATCGGGACGTGCGGCAGTTGGTCGGCATGCACGCCAGGGGTTCCCGGCTGAGCGGGCACACCGAGGTACGCACCGGGTTCGGGGAGACACCGGCGCCGGACGATTACCCGAGCAAGGACGCATTACGGGGATTGATGAGCGCGGGAGCGGAGCCCCGGATCGTCTGGCGAACCGTGCAGGCGTGGCAGCTCGCGCCGGACGATCATCGACTTCGACAGCAGGATTCCTGGGAGAAGCGCAGGAAGTACGTCGAGGAGGATCCTGAGGCAATCGACCGGCTGTTCCAGAAGCGCGATCTCGAATTCGATCGTAGGGGAGTCTACCTCCTGATTCTCTTCGATGCGCTGGATCGCTGCGCCGACGAGTGGAAGGACATGTACCGGGCGATTCGCGGCCTGTTGCAAACTGCTCTCGACATGCGTCCGTACCGACGGCTGCGCGTGAAGATGTTTCTGCGCTCCGACCAACTCGCCGAGGCGGAGGTCGCGGATTTCCCCGATGCATCGAAGGTTCTGTCGTCGGGGGTTGAGTTGAGCTGGCCCCGTCATGAGCTGTACGGCCTGTTGTGGCACTACCTTGCGAACGGGGAGAGCGGCGATCTCTTTCGAGACTTCCTGCAGGATGGTCGTGGCGGTTGGCAGCCGGCGGAAGTCGGCCAACGACAGCTGTTCGCCGTGCCCCGCTCCTTCATGAGGGAAGAAGAGCAGCGCAGGAAGTTCCACGGTATCGCAGGTCCGTGGATGGGACGCGGTCCAAAGCGAGGTTTCCCGTACACCTGGATTCCCAATCATCTGGGAGATACGGCGGGGAGGGTGAGCCCACGCTCGTTTCTCGCCGCCTTGCGGGCGGCCGCTGACGACACGGCGGGTCGTTATCCGGACTGGCGATACGCGCTGCACTACGATGGGATCAAGCACGGCGTGCAACGCGCATCGAGCATTCGAGTCGCTGAGATTCGAGAGGACTACCCCTGGATGGACCGTGTCCTGACTCCCCTTCAGGGCGTGGTCGTGCCGTGCAGTTTCGACGAGATCGCGGACCGCTGGCGGACTTCGGGCGTGCTGGACCGGCTGACCGAAGAAGTCGAACAGAACGAGGTGAAGCTGCCTCCCAGCCGCATCGAGGAAGGGCCGGACGGCGTTCGCCGCGATCTGGAATCGCTGGGAGTCTTCCAGCGCATGCGCGACGGCCGCGTCAACGTGCCCGACGTGTTCAGAGTGGGGTATGGCCTAGGCCGCAAGGGCGGCGTGAAGCCTATTCGATGACCCTACCTGCGGATCGCAAGCCCGCGGATCTCGGCGCTTGCAGATGGAAGAGCCCGGCGGCCAGCCCTGCGGGTGCCTGCGTTGGCCTCGGCGCAATCCGTAGCCCGCGTCGTCGGCGCGGACGATACAATGTGGCGACGCGGGAGGGTGGTGAGCCAATGAGACTGTTGTCCCTGCGGCTGGTGTCAGCCGCGATCGTTGCCGGCGTCCTGGCGATCGGGTGCGGCTCGGCCGGGGAGGCGCCCGACACGCTTGGCAACGCCCCGGAGCCGCTCTTCGACATACCGGCCGGGGCCACCATCGAGCTGCTGCGCGAGCCGGTGCCGGTCGCCGACATCGCGATGCGGACGCTGGACGGCCGGACGCTGTCGACGCACGACTGGCACGGCAAGGTGACCCTGGTGAACTACTGGGCCACCTGGTGCGGCCCGTGCCGGGAGGAGATTCCGGACCTGATCGAGCTGCAGGCGCGCTATCCCGACCAGCTCCAGGTCGTCGGCATCTCGACGGACGAGGGCGACCCGGCGAACGTCGCGGCGTTCGCCCGCGCCGCGGGGATGAACTATCCGGTCGTGATGGCCACGCCGGAGCTCAACCGCCAGTTTCCGGGCGTGTTCGCGCTGCCCACGTCGTTCATCGTCGATCCGCGGGGCCGCATCGTCCAGACGCACGTCGGGCTCGTCAGCCCGGCGGTGTTCGAGCAGGAGGTCCGCCACCTCACGGCGCTCCCGACCACGGTCGCGGTCGAGCTCATCGAAGGCAACGACATGACGCGCCTCGTCAACGCGGCGCACGCCACCAGCATCCCGGGGCTGGACCTGTCGGATCTGACGGCCGACCAGAAGGAGCGCGTGCTGCAGCGGCTCAACGAGGACGGCTGTCCCTGCGGCTGCGGGCTGACGCTGGCGCAGTGCCGCATCAACGACGCATCGTGCGGGATCAGCCCGCCGCTCGCCGAGCAGGTGGTCGCCGAGGTCGTCGGCTCGGGCATCAATTAGACGGGGCTTCGCCCCGGACCCCCGGCGTCCGCTTGCGGGGACCCCTTCGCCCCGCGCCGCTACCGCCGAGGCGCGCTGTGCGCGCCTTGTGGAGTCGTCACGTTTCCGACGACGCCGTCTCCGGTCCGAGCGGGTCGGCCGTCGGTCCTGCCAGCACCGCACCCGCGAGCCGGCGGATGTCCTCGACGATCAGGTAGGCGGTCGGCACCAGCACGAGCGTGATGAACGTCGCGAAGATGACGCCGAAGGCGAGCGAGACGGCCATCGGCAGGAGGAACGCCGCGTCCACGCTGCGCTCCATCATGAGGGGTGCGAGGCCGAAGAACGTGGTCAGCGACGTCAGCAGGATGGGGCGGAAGCGCGCGACGCCCGCTTCCCGCACGGCGGCGCCGAGGTCGGGGTTCACCGCGCGCTGGCGGTTGATGAAGGTGACCATCACCAGGCTGTCGTTGACCACGACGCCCGTCAGCGCCACCAGCCCGAACATCGACATGAAGGTGACGTCGAGTCCCATGATGATGTGGCCCCAGACGGCCCCGACGAGGCCGAACGGGATGGCGCTCATGATGATCAGCGGCTGGAGGTACGACTTGAGCGGGACGGCCAGCAGCGCGAAGATGGCCAGCACCGCGATGAGGAAGCCGGCCTGCAGCCCGCCGACCGCGTCCTCCTGCTCCGCCTGCACGCCCTCGAAGACGTAGAACACGCCGGGGTGCCGCGGCAGCACGGCGGGCAGGATGCGGGTCTGCAGATCCGCGACGACCGTGCCGCTGGAGGTGACCGTCTCGTCCACGGCCGCGGTCACGTTGACGGCCCGGTTGCGATCGACGCGCTTGATGGAGGCGAAGCCGCGCCCGGGCTCGACCGCGGCGACCTGGCTGAACGGCACCTCGCCGCCGTCCGGCGTCCGGATGCGCATGTTCTCGAGGTCGCCGAGCGAGCGCCGCTGGTCGGCCGGATAGCGCACCATGACGCGGATGTCGTCCCGCCCGCGCTGAATCCGCTGCGCCTCCTCGCCGTAGAAGGCCTGGCGCACCTGGCGGCCGAGGTCCTCCAGCGTGAGGCCCAGCGTCTCGGCCGCGGGCCGGATGCCCAGCTTCATTTCCCGCTTGCCGGCCCGGAACGAGTCGGCGACGCCGTAGACGCCGGCGTAGGCGCCCAGCTCGGCCTTGACCTCGTCCGCCGCGGCACGCAGCCGCTCCATGTCCGAGCCGACCAGCATGACGTCGATGTCGTCGCCCGGCGACATGATCGAGGCGTTGAAGCTGACGTCGACCGCCTGCGGGATGGGGCCGGTAGCCTCGCGCCAGCGGTTGCTGAGCTGCTCGCTCGACCAGCCGCGCTGCTGCGACGGCAGCAGCTCGATGGTGACCTCGCCCAGGTGCGCGGCTGACGTGGTCACGAGGCCCTCCGTCGGGCCGCCCTCGCGCGCGGCCATCGGCTGGTCGCCGATCGCGGTGTAGGTGTGCCGGAAGTAGTCCGTGCCGGTCTCCTCGCGCAGCTCCCGCCGCAGGCGCGCCGCACCGGCCTCGAGCCGCCCCACGGCCGCCGCGGTGTCCGACACCGGCGTGCCCTGCGGCATCGTGATCGAGGCCGACATGAAGTCCGCCTCGATCGACGGGAAGAAGTGGAAGCTGGTCCACCCGCCCAGCACCATGCCCCCGGTCAGGATCAGCGTCGACACGCCGATGGCGGCAGTGACATAGCGCCACTGCAGGCCAAGCTCCAGGGCCGGCCTGTACACCCGCTGGATGAACTGTTTGAGGCCGTTGGCGAAAACCTGCTGGAAGCGGCGCAGCGGCCCGTCGCGCCGGCGCCGCGGGATGTGCGAGAGGTGGGCCGGCAGGATCCACAGCGACTCGACGAGCGAGAACAGCAGGCAGGGGATGACCACCAGGGGGATGATGCGGAAGATCTTGCCCATGAGGCCGGGCACGAACAGCAGCGGCATGAACGCGGCCACCGTCGTCAGCACGGCGAAGACCACGGGCGTCGCTATCTCCCGGCCGCCCTCGATCGCCCCGCGCAGCCCGCCGCCGTGCCGCTCCTGGTGCGCGTAGACGTTCTCGCCGACGATGATCGCGTCGTCGACGACGATGCCCAGGACCAGGATGAAGGCGAACAGCGAGATGACGTTCACCGTCACGTCGAGGCCCGGCATCAGCATGATGGCGCCGAGGAACGAGATGGGGATGCCCAGGCTGACCCAGAACGCGAGCCGCAGCTCCAGGAACAGGGCGAGCACCAGGAACACCAGCGCGAACCCGCCCAGCCCGTTCCGGAACATCGTCGTCAGGCGGGTGTTGAGCACCGTCGACTGGTCCTGCCAGATCGTGAGCGAGATGCCCTCCGGCAGGGTCGGCCGCGTGCGCTCCACGTACTCGTGAACCAGCCCCGCGATCTCGAGCGCGCTCTGGTCGCCGGTCCGGAACACCGAGACGAGCAGCGTCGGATCGTCGTCGAAGCGCGCGAACTGATCGGTTTCGGCGAAGCCGTCGACGACCGTCGCCACCTCGCCGAGCAACAGGCGCGTGCCGTCGGCCCGCGTGAGGAGCACGAGGTTCGCGTACTCGTCGCCGCGGTAGGCCTGCCCGATGGTGCGCAGGAGGATCTCGCCGCTCGTGGCCCGCACCGAGCCGCCCGGCAGGTCGAGCGACGAGCGGCGCACCGCGGTGGCCACGTCGTCGAAGGTGAGCCCGTGGCGGCGGAGCGCCGCCTCCGAGACCTCGATCGAGATCTCGTACGGCCGCGCGCTGGCGATCTCCACCAGCGAGATGGCCGGCAGCAGCGACAGCTCGTTGCGAACACTGTCGGCTATCGCCTTGAGCGCGTGCTCGTCCGCCGCGCCGGACACCGCCAGGTCGATGACCTGTTCCCTCGCGATCATCTCGCGGATGATCGGCTTCTCCGTCTCCTCGGGAAACGTGTCGATGGCGTCGATCTGGTTCTTGATGTCGTCGAGCACCTGTCGCACGTCGGCGCCCAGCTCGATCTCGACCATCACGCTGCCCATGCCCTCGGACGCGGTAGAGATGATCTGCTTGATGCCGTCGACGCCCTGGATGGCTTCCTCGATCCGCACGCAGACCGCTTCCTCGACCTCCTCGGGCGCGGCGCCGAGATACGGCACCTCGACGAGGATGCGGTCGAGCGTGATCTCGGGGAAGACTTCCGACGTGACCCGCGTCGCCGCGAGAAAGCCGCCGGCGACGAGAAACACCATCAGGAGGTTGGCTGCCACCGAGTTGCGGGCGAACCACGCGATCGTTCCGTTCATTTTCATTGGTTCTAGTCGCCCGTGGCCTCGCGGACGCCGCTGGTCATCGCCGACGCCACCTCGTCCTGAAGGCGCATCAGCTCCTCGATGGACCCGTCGACCTTCACGGCCCGCACGACGGAGCCCTCGCGCGCGTCGACGAGGCGCGCCGTGATGCGCACGAGGTCGCCCACCCGCTGGATGCCGCCGGCCACGATCCAGCGCGCGGCGTCCTCCGAGTCGACGACGGTGAAGGTTCCCGTCCGGCTCAGGTGCGCGACCACGGCCTCGCCGACGTCCCGCGCCAGCGTGTCGTCCGCCGGCGCCTGGCTCAGGTTGGCGAAGGGGCGCACCTGCACGGCCGCGGCCGCCGTCGCCATTGCCGTTGCCGTTCCCGTTGCCGGCGCGGGCATGGCGGGCGTCCGTGCCGCCGTCACGTTCAAGGCGTCGGCGAGACTCCGCGCGACGGCCCTCGCCGTGGCCGCCTGCAGGCGGGCCAGCTCGCTCGCGGCGCCGTCCACGCGCACCGTCCGCGCGATGGAGCCGGCGCGCGTTTCGACGATGCGGGCCGTTACCTGCACCGCGTCGTCGAGCTGCTCGACGGCGCCGCCGACCACCCAGGTGGCGCCCGCGACCGCGGGGGCGACCGTCACCGCGTCGATGTTGCCGATCTCCTCGGAGACGCCCTGCGCCAGCGTCGCGCCGAGATCCGCGTCGGCTGCCTGCTCGCTGATGTCGGTGAACGGCAGCACCGCGACCGCGCGCGCGTTCTGCTCCGGCGCCTCGGTCGCGGTGCTGCCGTTCACCGACATCAGCGAGCAGGCAGCCGACGCGGATCTCGGCGCGACGCTGGCGCAGGGCGTCTCCGAGGAGATCGGCAACA